>CADDZC010000014.1 GCA_902812365.1 Acidobacteriota bacterium
ATTCTCCTTCGACAAAACCTTCGTGATCGCCGCCGTCAACGTCGTCTTCCCATGATCAATGTGACCTATCGTCCCCACGTTCATGTGCGGCTTCGAACGATCAAATTTCTCTTTGGCCATAGTTACTGTGCCTCGTCATTAGGATTCGGCTTCGTCCATCTGGGAACCACCCGGGTTCAATTCCGCACCGTCCGCCCTTGCACCTTGGCAATCACCTCTTCGGCGACCTCATTGGGGGCTTGTTCATATCTCAGAAAATGCATGGTGTACGACGCGCGCCCTTGCGTCCTCGAACGCAGGTCAGTCGCATATCCGAACATCTCCGCCAGCGGCACCCTGGCACGCACGATCTGCGTCGACCCTCGCTTTTCCATGCCTTCGATATGCCCGCGGCGCGAGCTCAAATCTCCCAGCACATCTCCCATAAATTCTTCGGGCACGACTACTTCGACTTTCATAATGGGTTCCAGAAGCACCGGCTTGGCCTTACCCACGGCATCCTTTAAGGCCATCGAACCCGCAATCTTAAAAGCCATTTCCGAGGAGTCAACTTCATGAAACGATCCATCGATCAGCGCGACCCGAATTCCCGTCATCTCATAACCGGCCAGTACACCTGTCTCCATTGCCTCGCGCACACCCTGATAAACCGCTGGAATATACTCGCGGGGAATGGTTCCGCCGACAATCTCGTCGACAAACAGAAGGTTCATGTCCGAATCAAACTTGGTAATACTCTTCTTGCGGGTCGACTCCGCAATTTCATCCGGGTGAGGATGGGGTAAGGGCTCCACCGCGAGAATCACGTGGCCATACTGGCCGCGGCCACCTGTCTGGCGAATATATTTCCCTTCGCCAGTCGCCGCCGAACGAATAGTTTCGCGATAGGCAACCTGGGGGCGTCCCACGTTCGCACCCACATTGAACTCCCGCATCATGCGATCCACCAGGATCTCCAGGTGAAGCTCGCCCATGCCCGAAATCAGCGTCTGACCGGTATCAGGATCCGAATGAACTTTAAAAGTGGGGTCTTCTTGGGTGAGCTTGCTTAAGGCGTTGGACATCTTCTCTTGGTCGGCCTTCGTCTTCGGTTCAATAGCCACCGAAATCACCGGAGCCGGAAAGTCCATGGCCTCCAAGACGATGGGGTCGCTTTCGGCGCAAATCGTGTCGCCCGTCGAGACACTCTTTAGGCCCACCGCCGCGGCAATATCTCCCGCTCGAACTTCGTTGATCTCTTCACGCTTGTTGGCGTGCATCTTGAGCAAGCGCCCGATCCGCTCGCGGCGGTCCCTGCGCGGATTATAAACCGTGTCCCCATTTTTGAGTGTTCCGGAATAGACCCGGAGAAACGCCAGTTGCCCCACAAATGGGTCGGTCATAATTTTAAAAACCAACGCCGCAAAGGGCGCGTCGTCGTCCGCTGGCCGGCTGACCCGCTCTTCCGTGCCGGGCACAAGGCCTTCCACCGGCGGGATATCGACCGGAGAGGGCAGATAAGCCACGACGGCGTCCAACAATGGTTGCACGCCCTTATTCTTGAACGCCGAGCCACAAATGACCGGAAAGATCTTCATGGCGATCGTGTTCCGTCGCAAGCTGGCTTGCACCTCTTCCACCGCCACGGCTTCGCCATGGACATATTTCTCGAGAATCCTGTCGTCGACTTCGCCCAGCGACTCGATCATCTGCTCGCGATATGTCTGGGCCACTTCCAAATAGGCGGCGGGAATCTCCTTCTCTTCATAATCCGCGCCCAGCGTTTCATCCTTATACACGATCGCCTTTTGTCGAATGAGGTCGATGACGCCTTCGAACCGATCCTCTGACCCCAACGGCAATTGAATCACCACCGGCTTGGCGTGCAGCTTGGTTCGCAGTTGGCTCACGCACTGCTCGAAATCGGCTCCCACCCGATCCATCTTATTGACAAAAACAATCCGCGGCACCCGGTACTTGTCCGCCTGACGCCACACCGTTTCCGTTTGTGGCTCGACGCCCTCGACCGCCCCCAAAATTGCGATCGCACCGTCCAACACGCGGAGGGATCTTTCCACCTCGGCCGTGAAGTCCACGTGGCCTGGAGTATCGATGATATTGATTCGAAAGTCTTTCCAGAAACACGTGGTGGCGGCGGACGTGATCGTGATTCCGCGCTCCTGCTCCTGCTCCATCCAATCCATTACAGCCGTGCCCTCGTGGACCTCGCCCATCTTATGCGTGATCCCCGTGTAATAGAGGATGCGCTCCGTCGTCGTCGTCTTACCGGCATCGATGTGCGCCATGATGCCAATGTTTCGCGTTTTCTCGAGTGGTACCGTTCTGGCCATGAAGTCCTACAAACTGAAACTCATTCCCGCGTCCGTCGCACTCGGCGGGACATCAGCCCCTCTCAGCCACATTGGAGCTTGAGCCTCCCGCAAGCGGGAGGTTTAAAGAAGACTGCCGTTCCGGGTCAGAACCACCCTTGAACCGCACCGGCGGCGGTCCAACCAGGAGCCTACCAGCGGTAGTGAGCGAAAGCCTTGTTCGCTTCAGCCATCCGGTGAGTGTCGTCTCGTTTCTTGATCGCGCCGCCACGATTGTTGGCAGCATCGATCAGTTCGCCCGTCAACTTCTCCACCATGGACTTCTCGCTGCGCTGTCGCGCATAACTGATCAGCCATCGAAGACTCAGAGAAGTCTGGCGATTCCGATTGACTTCCACAGGTACCTGATAGTTAGCACCACCCACGCGTCGGCTCTTGACTTCCAACGCCGGTTTCACGTTGTCCAGCGCCTTCTTGAAGATCTTAATCGGGTCGTCATTCGTCCGCTGCCGAATCAGCTCCAGGGAATCGTACACAATTCCCTGGGCTACTGACTTCTTCCCCTCGTACATTAAGCAATTGATCAGTTTTTGCAGCAAGGGACTGCCGTACACCGGATCCGCATCCGGTTCTCGGCGTTCGACTGTCCCTTTACGCGGCATATCAATAACTCCTTACGACCACACCATCAGCGCCGCCCTTTCGCTCGAAACAACCCCCTCCGGCAAGCACCCGCTTCCGAGCGGAAAGTCACGATGCTTTTGGCCTCTTGGCACCGTATTTCGACCGCCCCTGACGGCGATCACCCACGCCAGCCGAATCGAGCGTTCCGCGGATGACGTGGTACCGCACACCCGGCAGATCCTTCACGCGTCCGCCCCGAATCAACACGATCGAGTGCTCCTGAAGGTTGTGGCCCACCCCCGGAATGTAGGTTGTCACCTCCATCCCGTTCGTCAAGCGGACGCGCGCCACCTTGCGGAGCGCCGAGTTCGGCTTTTTCGGCGTCTGCGTGTAAACGCGAATACAGACACCCCGCTTCTGGGGGCATCCCTCCAGTGCCGGACTCGACGTCTTGTACCGCGGGCGCTGCCTCCCGCGGCGAACCAGTTGGCTGAAAGTCGGCACCCGAAAAAACCTCATTTCCAGCGACCCCGTTGGCCGCCTCGCCCAGTCAGGTTCAACCCAACTGTCAAACCCTTCAATTATAGACAGTCGCGTTCCAGCCTGTCAACATCGGCTCTGCGCGGACTGTCACGCCGCCCATCCTTAACGCAACTCTAAAATTTCCCGCTCCTTACTCTTGCCTTGCGCCTCCAACCTACTCACAAAATCGTCCGTCAACTTTTGAACTTCCTCCAGACCGCGTTTTTCTTCGTCCTCGGAGATTTTTTTGTCCTTCAACAGTTTCTTCAGGGCCTCATTGCAGTCCCGACGAATGTTGCGTACCGCCGTGCGGTGGTTCTCAAGCACCCGATGCAAGTGCTTGACGAGTTCTTTTCGCCGCTCCTCCGTCAACGGCGGAATGGGCACGCGGAGCAGTTTGCCGTCGCTCATCGGATTCAGCCCCAAGTCCGACGAGCGGATCGCCTTTTCAATCGCCCCCAGCAGGCTGGGATCCCATGGCTGAACCGTAATGACCGTCGGCTCCGGAACCCCAAGCGTGGCGACTTGGTTAAGCGGAGTCGGAGTGCCGTAGTAGTCGACCTTCAGATGATCGAGCAAGGCCGTGGAGGCGCGGCCCGTGCGCACCGTCGCCAGCTCGTGACGGAAGTCTTCGAGCGCCTTGTTCATTCGCGTCTTCGCTTCGGCGATGATCTGGTTTGTCACGACCGACCTCCGAATGAGGCTAGCGGCTGACCAGCGAGCCTACGGGTTCGCCGCACACTACGCGCTTCAGGTTGCCCGGCACGTTGAGATTGAACACGATGATCGGCAAGCTGTTATCCATGCACAGCGAGATCGCCGTCGTATCCATGACCGCCAGACGGCGCGACAAGACGTCCAGGTAGGTAATCTTGGAAAACATCTTGGCCTCGGGAACCCGCTGCGGATCCGCATCGTAGACCCCATCCACCTTGGTCGCCTTCAAAATGACGTCGGCCTTGATCTCCATCCCTCGCAACGCCGCCGCCGTATCGGTGGAGAAATAGGGATTGCCGGTTCCGCCCGCCAGCACAACGACGCGCCCTTTTTCCAGGTGCCGAATCACGCGCCGCCGAATGAACGGCTCGGCGATCTCGCGCATTTCGATGGCCGTCACGACGCGGGTCTGAGAACCGCGTTTTTCAAGCGCATCCTGCAGGGCAAGAGCGTTGATGACCGTGGCCAACATCCCCATATTGTCGGCCACGACTCGGTCGATGCCGCCCGCCGAAGCCACCACGCCGCGAATAAAGTTGCCGCCTCCCACCACCACGGCCACCTGAACCCCCAGCCGCCGCACTTCGTCCAGTTCCGCCGCGACGCGCGTCACCACCTCTGCGTCCACGCCGAACGCCTGCGCGCCCATCAGGGCTTCACCACTGAGCTTCACCAGGATGCGCCGGAAGGCGGGCGACGCTTCGGACTGAGGCGCTTGCGACTCCGAGCTCGGCATGGCGGCTGTTCGCTCTCGGCGGGAGGCCCGTAGACCTTCGTCCTGTTTCCCCTCAGGCTCCCGCTCCCTCCGGCAACGCCGGCGCCAGGCCTTCGCCCACTTTAAAGCGCGCGAAGCGGCGCACGGTAATGTTTTCACCGAATTTCGCGATCTTGGAGTTAATCAACTCCGCCACGGTCGTGTTGCCGGTCTGATCTTTGATGAAGTGCTGCTCGTACAGACAGTTGTCCTCGTAGAATTTCTCCAGTTTGCCTTCGACGATTCGCTCCAGCACGGCCTCCGGTTTCCCCGAAGCGGCCGCCTGCTCGCGCAGAATCTCCCGCTCCCGCTCCAGCACCTCGGGACTCACATCCTCCTTGCGCACAAAGCGCGGGTCGGTCGCGCAGATCTGCATCGCCAGGTCGTGGACCAGCTGCTGAAACTCCTCGTTTCGAGCCACGAAGTCCGTCTCGCAGTTGACCTCGACGATCACCGCGATCTTCGACCCCGGATGCACGTAGGATCCGATCAACCCTTCCGTCGCCCTCCGCCCGGCTTTCTTGGCGGCGGCCGCCTGGCCTCGCTTCCGCAGCACCGTGTAGGCCTTTTCCAGGTCGCCGCCCGCCTCTTCCAAAGCCTTCTTGCAATCCATTACGCCCGCGCCGCTCATCTCACGGAGCTTCTTCACCAATTGGGGATCAACGCTCATCCTCGCTCAACTCCTTCCGACACGAAAAAGGTAGGCGTCTCTGTCCTCCCCGCCTACCCAGTCGCCCTTCCGCCGGCTCGCCGGCTTACTCGAGCGCCGACAAGTCGCTGATCTCGTCCCCGCGACGGTCTCGAGGCCGGCCGGCAACCTTCCGCTTTACCTTGGGAGCGCGCACCCGACCGTCCGCCACCTCTTCGGCCGCCACGATGGCCGCCGAAACGCCTTCCGCTCCAAGGTAGCCGGCTTCGCCGCCCGCCTCGCCTTCGATCTCGCCCATCTCTTCCAGACCCGCTGCCGCCTCCTGGCGCTGCCGTTCCAGTTCTTCCGCCTGCCGCTCCGCCTCCAGCTTCTCCGCCTCCAGCCGCGCCTCGTCGGCCGCCTGGCGGCCCTCGAGCACGGCGTCGGCGATCCGCGAGGTGAACAGGCGAATCGATCGCAGGGCGTCGTCATTGCCTGGGATCACATAGGTCACGTAATCCGGATCGCAGTTCGTATCCACAATGGCGACCACCGGAATGCCCAACTTGTGCGCCTCCATCACCGCGATGCGCTCCTTGTTCGAGTCCACCACAAACAGCGCGTCCGGCAGGCCCGGCATGTCCTTGATGCCCGCCAGGTTCTGCTCCAGATGGTGACGCTCCCGCTCGAGTTTCAAAACTTCTTTCTTCGGCAGCAGCTCATAGCGTCCGTCCTTGCGCATCTCTTCCAATTCTTTCAGGCGCTGAATGGATTTCTGGATCGTGGCATGGTTGGTCAACAACCCGCCCAGCCAGCGATGGTTCACATAAAACATCCCGCATCGCGTCGCTTCTTCGGCAATCGCCTCTTGAGCTTGCCGCTTCGTGCCCACAAACAGAATGTTCTTGCCCTCCCGCGCGCAGTCGGAAACGAACTTGGCCGCCTCTTTAAAGAGCTTCAGCGTTTTCTGCAGGTCGATGATGTATATGCCGTTGCGCTCCCCGTAGATATACTCCTTCATCTTGGGATTCCAGCGCCGCGTCTGGTGGCCGAAGTGGACTCCCGCCTCCAGGAATTCTTTCATCGTAATTGTCGCCAAACCCACCTCCTGCAACGATCGGGCCGAAGTCGCCGGCCCTCTTCGGGCTGCCGCCCCCGCGGTTCGCCGGATCTCCGTCACCGTTTCGAGAACTGGAACCGCTTGCGGGCCCCCTTCTGCCCGTACTTCTTCCGCTCCTTGGCGCGCGGATCGCGGGTCAGAAAGCCGCCTTGGCGCAGCTTCGGCCGGAGCTCGGGATTAAACGCCAGCAAGGCGCGCGCAATTCCCAGCCGCGACGCCCCCGCCTGCCCGTGCACGCCGCCGCCGCGCGCCAGGATCAGGATGTCAAACTTACCCGCCGTCTCCGTGGCCGCGAGCGGCTGCTGCACCTCGAGGCGCAGCGAGGGCGAGGGAAAGTAAGCTTCGAGCGGCCGGCGGTTGATCACAATTCTTCCTTCCCCCGGCCGCAGAATGACCCGCGCCACCGACGTCTTGCGACGCCCCGTCGCCCGATATTGGACGCTATCTTCCACACGTGCTCCTTTGCTCACCAGCCAAAATGGACTGGAACGGTAACTAGCGGCTTAGAGAGAGCGGCTCCGGACGCTGGGCCGCATGAGGATGAGTCGCCCCCACGTAAACCTTGAGCCGGCGCGCCATTCGGTCTCCCAATCGCGTCTTCGGCAGCATCCCCAGAATCGCCTCGCGCACCAGGCTGGCCGGTTCGGCCGCCAGCACCTGCCGCGCCGTGATTTCCTTCAGCCCGCCCGGATAGCCGGTATGATGCCGATAAACTTTGCGCTCCCACTTCTTGCCGGTCAGTTGCACCTTCTCGGCGTTGATAACGATCAACCCTTCGCGAGGCTCAACATTCGGCGTATAATCCGGCCGGTCCTTTCCCGTCAATATCCGCGAGGCCCGAGCCGCCAGCCGCCCCAGAACGCAACCCTCGGCGTCGATGACGTGCCATCGAATTCCCCCGCGACGCACCTTCCTTAAGCAGGTACCCACCGGCCTCTCTCCATGATGACTGCAATTCTTCATTACACACGGCTCGATGCCAGATTGTCAACCCTTTTCCGGCCTACGGCCTCCAGGCGTTGTGGAAAACCGCAAAGAGCAAGATAAAAACAAGAACAAAACACCTATAAGCCAGAAACACATCCCTCCTCCTGATCATCCCTGGAGGAGGACATTTCTAAATTGCCAAAAACCGGACATTTCTATTTTGCGCTGACACCCCTTTTCCGGCCGTCGGGCCCGCGCCGTGACGCCGCGCCGTCCCTGCCCGTACTCCTCGCCGGTTCGAAACGCTGGCTTGGCCGCAACTCGGCCATCCGGCGGCCGTGCCGCCATCCGGGCTCTCGAAAGCCCTTCGAGCCGGCTTGAACTCGGTGGGGAAATCGGGGAGCGGCGAAGCGGCCAACCGCCGCCGCTCCCTCAGGCTGAACGCCGCGCCGGCGGCCGGCTAGAAGTAGAACTTCAACGCCAACTGAATCTGCCGCGGATCGCTCGGATTGTCACGCGTCGAAGTGATCTGGCCGAAGTTGGTATCGCTGAACGTGCGGTCGCTTGGCAGGGCAAAGTTCGGGTGATTCGTGATGTTAAAGAACTCCGCCCGGAACTCGAAGCGCTTGCTCTCCGTCACCGGGATTTCCTTAAAAAGGGAGAAGTCCAGGCGATGGAATCCCGGACCGACGACGGGTGGGTCGGCCCCCCCGAGCGGCGCGTAATCCGTCTGGCCGATCGCCGTGGCCACCGGAGGATTCGCAAACGCCTTGGGGTTCAGCCATCGATTCACGTTGTGCGGCCCGCCAATCGGATTCTGGCCCGGGACGAGCAAGGGAATGCAACCCATTCCGGACTGGGTCGAGACGCTGCAAAAGAAGCTCATCGGCTGGCCGTCCTGGAGCGTCAAAATCCAGTTCGTAGTCCAACCTCCGAGGATCGCGTTGGCGGCACCGCTGGAGCTGACCCAGCGGCGGCCCTTGCCGAACGGCAACTCGTAGGAGCCGCTGACGTGCACCACGTTGCGGACGTCAAAATCCGCCAGGCCGTAATCGCCCTGGATTCCAAAGCGGGGTAGATACGGGGCTCGGTACCCGTTCACGTTGCCGTTAAGAAGGTCCTTGGCGTCGCTGCGCACTTTGCTGTACGTGTAATTGGCGAGAAGGGCGAACCCGCCCGCAAACCGATGCTGATAGTTGGTCTGTAACGAGTGATAGTAGCTGTTGCCCTCCGTCGCCGCATAGCTGGGGTTGTAACCAAAATCCGGGAAGGGCGCGTAAGCGGATTGATTCAGGCCGGGCGGCAGAATCTCGCTGACGCGGTTCGAGCCGGGAAAGACCTCGAGGTGCCGCGCAAACGAGCCGACGTACCCGATCCAGAACGAATCGTTGGGAGTCAACTCGTATTGAGTGATGAAGTTGGCCGACTGGGTGTAGGGCGTGATGTAATTATATTGAATGCCGCGCAAGGCCAGTCCTTTGGCGTTGACCAGTGCCGGGTTCAGCGGCGTGCAGGAGAAGCCTACTTCAAAGGTCAGCGCCGCCGCGCAGGTACTGCCGTCCGGGTTGGTCAGCGAGATGGGGTGTTCGGGATCGGGATTGAAGAACTGGAAGTTGAATTGGAAAGGATAATTCTCGCCGATATTGGGTGAATAGCCGCGGTTTTCAAATCCGCCGTAAAAGATGCCGTAGCCGCCCCGCACCACCATCTTCGGCGACACCTGGTAGGCGAATCCGAACCGCGGGGCGAAGTTCGTATTCTGGGACTTTCCGAGTGAGGTGTTCGACGTGTACACAATGCTGATGCCGTCCTTCGCCGTCAGCGACAGGAACGAGGGTGAAAGAACGTCTTTCTTGCGCTGAATCGGAATCAGGTATTGCGCTTGACCTGGCGGCGCGGGGATGAAGTTGGCCTGGGCCCCGAAGTTCTCCTCCACCTGGCCGAACCAGTCCCACCGCAATCCGAGGTTCAGAGTCAGCTTGGGAGTGACTTTCCAATCGTCCTGGAAGTAGGCGCCGTAATAGTTTCGCCCGTCGTCGGTGTTCGACTGGTTGGAAGCGAAAACCGCGTTGGAGCCGCCCGAGTTGTCGACGCCGTTCGGCACCATGGCCGGAATCGGAGTCAGCAGGAACTGCGCGATCCCGGTGGTTCCGTCGCCCTTGTTGGGAATGGACGTGTACACCCCGCCGTAGTCGAACTCGCCGCGCGACCAGGGGGGCTGCAAGGTGGAAAATTTAATGTGCTGGAACTCGAAACCGCCTTTGAAGGTGTGATTGTTGTAAATCTTCGTCAGATTTTCGGTGAACTGAACCGTCGAGTTGAACTCCTGCGAGACCAGGAACGAGTTGCTGCCGAGGCCCTGCAGGTTGGAAATGCCGAACCGCGGCAACCCCCCATTGAGGGGAATCTGCGGAATCCCCTTGATTCCAAATTTAGCCGGGATGTTGCTTAAATCGTTGCCGAAAGGTTGCAGGCGCCCGGTGCCGATGCGGTTGAAGCCGAGCCGGGCCTCATTGATTAAAGTGGGCGAAAAGGAATGGGTTTCGCTCAGCGCGGCGGCCGTCGAGTTGGCCGTTTGGTTGCCCTGGTTAAAGCCTCCGCCGTCGGCGACGCCCTGAAAAGGTCCGGGCTTGAACTGGGGGTTGTCGAGGTAGCTGAACCGCCCGAACATCTGGTCGCGGTCGCTGAAATTCTGGTCAATCCGGATATCAAACGAATTGGCCTTGTTCTTGATGATCGGGTTGTTGGCGTAATTGTTGAAGATACCGGGGCTGGTGGGGGGCGGGTACAGATTCAAAAGATTGATGGCATTGGGATCGAGGCGATTCGGCAGAATCGTGTTGTTCGGAAAGGGATCCCGCACGAATCCGGTGCCTTGGGCCACGATTCCCGTGATCGGATCCGCGGCCCCCTGAGTTACCGTGCGGGTGGTGGCGGGGTCAAAGATCGTGCCACAGGGGACGGTGCGGCCCAGCAGATCCGGTCCCTTCGTGCAACCGGGCTGGCCGGCGATGAGGTCCTGAAAATTGGTATACCCGCTGGCGCGCTCGGCGGCCGTCGGCACGCCGACGACCCAGGTGCTGGCTTGCCGGATGCGCGTCCCCTGGTAGTCGCCGAAGAAGAACGTTTTGTTCTTGCGGATGGGGCCGCCAATCGAACCTCCAAACTGGTTCTGGCGGAATTCTCCTTTCCTCAAGCCCTTGGCGTCTTCAAAGAAATCGGCGGCGTCAAATTTGTCATTGCGAACGAACTCCCAGGCATCTCCGTGGAGCTGGTTCGTGCCGGATTTGACGGTGGCATTCAGCACCGCGCCCCCCGCTCGGCCGAACTCCGCACTGTAATTGTTGGTTTGGACCTTGAACTCCTGGATGGCATCCACCGGAGGCAGGACGACAAAGGCCGTGCCGTTTAGGAAGTCCACCAAGTCGATGTTATTGTCGATCCCGTCCAGCAGGTAATTGTTCTGCGCCGGACGCGTGCCGTTGGCCGAGAAGTCGCCGGTGGCGTCCAGTCCCCGGCCTTCCTGCTGGCCAATCGTCGTGCCCGCCGCCAGTTGCGCCAGAAACGTGAAGTTGCGGCCGTTCAGCGGCAGGTCATTGACTTCCCGCGCCCCCACCACTTGGCCCACCGACGCGTTCTAGGTCTGCAAAAGCGGCGGCGCCCCAGTCACCTCGATCGTCTGCGTAACTTGGCCGGGACTGAGCGTAAAATCCACCACAGCCGTCTGCTGGAGGTTCACGGTGATGTCTTTGTGGGTGGCCGTTTGAAAGCCCTGAAACTCCGCCGTCACCGTATACACCCCGATCTTGACCGGCGTAAAAGTGTAGGAACCATCCGAACCGGTCACGGTCGACAGAGTCAAGGCCGTGCCCTGATTGGTGATGGTGACCTTAGCACCCGGTATTACGGCTCCAGTCTGATCGCGCACCGTTCCTGTGATCGAGCCGGTATCCACCTGCGCCCGCAAGCCGCTAGAACTCACCAAAACGAGAACCCCAACCAACACAATTCCGACCTGAGCCAATATTCCCTTGGTTCTCATGTAAGCGTCTCCCTTTATGGCCGGCTGCCCCCGTAGGAACCCGCTCTACCGTTCGGTTCTCACACGCGAGCACTCTTGTAGCCAAAGATGGCGATACTGTCAACAAAAATATCACCGTTTATAATCAATCGATTGTGATCGTTTTAGTGGATTTCGATTATTGGCCAGCTGGATCGTCTTCAGTTTGTCATAGCCCAATCTATTAAAAATGGAAGGTCGGAAGTCTTATGACAGCGTTTTCACCCCGATCTCCCCGTGCCACCGTATCCCGGCCCGAAGCCCGTCGCTGTGCTTCTCAAGAAAGTAACGGCTCAATGACTCGCCCGGAAGAATGGGGGAGCGTGACTTGCAGCCACTGGGCCATGGTTGCGGCGACATCAGGAAGGGTAGCCGGCGGAAGGTTGAGGCTGCGCGGGTGCCTGGCTCCAGGGGTGACCGCCAGCATCTCGTCAACTCCATCAGCCAGAAGCAGATAGAGGGTTTTGCCCCGAAAGGGCGGGATCTCCTCGGCGTTTAACCAGATGTAGTAGGAAAGCAGCTCCACATCCACAAAGGAACCGAGCGGATCCTGCAGAATGGGGATCTGGTCGGTCGGCCGGGGCTTGGAGAACAGCAGTAAACTACTGAAAGGCTTCATCTTATCGCGTACTCCGAAGCGGGCAACCACCAAGCGCGGCTGGGCGCGTTTCAAAGCCTGAACCGCCCCCCACTCGACGAACGTGTTGTTAATGATCAGAGTTCCGGCCCCTTCCAAAAACAAGTCACGGATGAAGCTGCGCACCAGACGGTCGGAGTAAAGGGTTGATCCCTCTTCGGGGATAATGTCCAGGGTTTTGAGATAGGCTGCCAACTGCAGTGGTCCGCTAATCCCAGCCTGAACCTTGCTGTAGATAGCGTCGGACAGAGTCTCGCGATATCGCTGTAACCTATTATAACTCAATCCGATAGCGCAATCTCGCGCCGGGCGGGTGGCAGCGCTCCGCTCGCAGATTTGATGCAGATGATCGTCAGCCTCGAAAATCCATGTGTCGAAGGGCGAGAAGCCCCGCTGTTCTCGCAGCGCCTCGAAGAGTGTGACGGCACCTGCTTGGTGCGCATCGACAAATCCGGCCTGCGAGGGCTGCCCCCCGCCGGCCGAACGGTAGGACGTGCCTGTAAATAGCTGATAAATAAAAGGTTGAGTCGAGTCAGCGCCGTCCAAACGCAGACTGATTGGAATCCCGATCGGACGAAAGCGCCGCCAGAGCGAATCCCGCTCGATGGCAATACCGCTGCCATAGATCATCACCACCAATCGGGGCAGATTGATCGAGCCATACAACTTCGCCTCCAGGAGCGGCTCGAGTTTGTCAAAAGTTGCGGCCACCTCGCGCCGCCAATTCGGGTACTGACCCTGCACGCGGAGATAGTCGAGGAGCCGAGACTCTAGCGTTTCGGGATCACCGCCTGAGATTCGGTCGCAGCCTACCCGCACTTCGAACGCCCGGAGAGGGCCGAATATGTCCTTGAGCTGAGCATCGCTCAGCGCCCCCACCTGATCGATAAGTGTTTGAAAATAAGCCTTTTCCGGGTTGAAGAAGTTGGGCCACTTGCGCAATTCCGCAGCCAGGGACACCTGGAACGTCCGCGGTAACCGGTCAAGCGCCTCGCGATGCGCTCGAACCAGCGCCCGAGGCTCGGAGGTTAGTCCCGAAAACCAATCCATAAGATCGAGTTCACCCGTTGGCCGACGTCAACGTCCCGGTTGGTATCCGCTGCTCGCGACCGCCGAGTCGATATGGCCGCCCGGACTTAAATCGCTAACTCCTCCAGCACTTGGCCCTGTGTTTCCGGCATCGTGAAGCCTAAAATCTGAGCCACCGTCGGCGCCACGTCCACATGATGGATGAGCCGCTCGGAACCGGTGCCGCGCGGCACGCCCTGACCTAGAGCCAACAGCCATACGCCCCGGCAAGAGTCGTCCCCGCTGCGGTGGTTGGCGAAGCCGTTACCGTGGAGGTCGCCGTCACGACCCACCTCGGGGATTACCATCATCGTCGTCCGATCCTTGTACTGGGGGGAGGACTGCACGTGCTGCCAGAGTTCATAGACGAGCCGGTCAGTACGTCTAATCGCCTGTAAATAAAGGGAATATGACCCGTAATGGGCAATGTCCATATCCCAGAAATTGACCAGCATCAGCGACGGCGCAAAGCGATCCATGATCTCCTTGGCCATGAAGAAGGTCAGTTCGTCGCCGCTCGATGGCACGCTGGGATCGTTAATGTAGTTCAACAGTGATTTTGCCAGCGTCTGCTTCAGGTCGAAGCTCAATTTGTGCCCGGATTCGTACACCTGCCAGCCGTAATTCTCATAACCTTCGTCGAGCGCCGAAAGCATCTGCTTGGCGAAGGCTTCGCGGTCTTCCACGCCCGGGCCTCGGTCGGTGCTGACCGCCGCCTGAATGGCCTCAAGCAGCAGTTGTTTGGGCAAAATGACGTTGGCCGCGTAAGCATTTCCGTATCCGCGCCAGCGGCTTCCGCCGATCAAGCTGAAGCTTTTATTGGTGGCGATCACCCAGGTTTCTTGCGCCGGCAGCCGGCGCTCCTTGCGAAAATACTCGAAAATGGTGGGTGTGGCGGGCGGCTCGCTGCCGAAGCTGTCGACATTCTGCCAGTTCCCGGTGATCAGCGATGAACTGGAATTAAAGTGGCCGGTAATCCCCTCATTGCGGGCCGAAGGGTAAAAGAGTCCTTGCGGCACCAAATCCTGGGTCAAGCGCGGGATATTCACCCAGCCGGAGGGCGCAAAGGTATCCTGGTAGCGAGCACCCCCGCCGAAGGTCACCACGATGGCCCGCTGGGAAGGTTTTTCGTAGGCCTTCGCTTCCCGCGCCAGCGCCCGCCGCGGCAGAAAATGCTCCGCCATGAACGCCGCGATGAACTTTAACAGGTCGCGGCGGCGCATTCCCCCTGGGATGCTCGACTCGAGCCGGGGAGCGCCGGGAAAGCGGCTCAACCAACTCAGCATTTTCGCAACCGGAATCCTCTCCGCGCGCCTGGATTGGCCGGGGAGAAAAGCCGTCAACGGCCGGCCCGCCGTGACTCGATCCCCCCGAGCTCTCAGTAATCCATAATCTCGCCGCCCTTGATCTTCCGCGTCTCGCCCGGAAAGTCGAACGGGTGGTCATACCCAGGCTCGATGTCGCCGTTTTGGGTGTAATAAGGCCACGTGTCAGCCACGACGCCCTGCCCTCCGTGACTAACCAGCGTGATTCGGGTGATGAGTTTCGACGACTTATAGCCGTACTTATACGGGATCACGATCCGTAGCGGCGCCCCGTGCTCCGGGGTGAGCGGTTCGCCGTTCATCCCGATCGCCAGCAGCACCCGCGGATTCATGAGGTCCTTGAGACTGAGATAATCGTAGTACTTGTCGGCACAGTCCAGACGCACATGCGTGGCCGCCGCCTTCGGCTGTGCCAGCGCCAGAAGTTCGCCGCAGCGAAACCCTTCCCACACGATCCGCGCCGACCAGCACTGCACGCACTTCATCCGACTGCTCTGCCGGAGGATGTGAAAACGCCTCAGGTCCCGGGCCCGCAAGGTGACCGGGCGCGCCACCAGGCCGCGGATCTCGAGTTCCCACGCCTCCGGATCGGGAGCCACAATAGGATTGAACTCCATGATCTTGGCTTTGAAACGGTCCGGAGTGTCAGAAGGGACGATCAGTTGGCGGCCGCGCTCATCGGTTTTCGGAAACGGCCCGGGAGGATTAGGACAGGGGGTTGGCGGGGCCGCGATCAGGTTGCCGCCCGCCAGGGTAGCCGCCGCGCTGCCTCCCACCGCCAGCCCCATGAACTTGCGGCGATTCATGGAAGCTCCTTACCCGACGCATTCTATCACAAGCGGGGCTCGGCGACGGATGATCGCATGCCGGCAGTCAAACCGTGCGCGCCCGCGTGGCGCTGGTAGCGCTACCGGGAATCGAACCCGGGTTTTGAGATTGAGAATCTCACGTCCTAACCCCTAGACGATAGCGCCGTGAACGCGTGCCGGCCGCAGGGCCGGCCCGTGGCGGCCGGTGACCGCTTCTGCCGCCCGCCTTCGAAGATACAACAGGCCGCCGTTTTCCGGCAACCGATCCTCAATCCGCCGTGCCGGCGCGACTCCCCGGCCGCCGCCCGCTCGACCCTGGGCCGGCCTGCCCGCAAGCCGCTAAAACTTGGTCAGGGACGAGAAGTTGAAGTCGCGTACCTTCATCGCCGGCACCACCATCTCGAACGATTCTTCGCCCGCCGTCCGCTCGGAAGCGCTCATCAGCTCGACGCTTGACAGCATCTCAATCAGACTCTGATTAAACCGCAGGTTCTTGACGCCGTACTGCACCTGCCCGTTCTCAATCCAGAAAGTGCCGTCGCGGGTCATGCCGGTGAGAATCTTGCGGTAAGGGTCCACTTCGCGGATGTACCAGAGCCGCGTGACGAGCAACCCGCGCTCGGTCGAGCGGATCATCTCCTCCACGCTGTGTTTTTCGCCCTCCACGACAATGTTGACCGGAGCCTCGCCATATTCATTGGGGAGCGGAAAACCATGCCCGGTCGGTTCCCGCTTCATCTTGTGGGCGGTCGAGCGCGAAAACACCAGATTCTTCACCACACCCCGCTCGACCAGAGTCACGCGCTGGCGGGGCACTCCTTCGCCGTCAAACGGGGCCCCCGCCTGCAGAGGGTGAAAGACATCATCGCGGATATTGAGGTTGTCGCCGAAAACCTTCTCGCCCACGCGCCCGGTGAAGCAACTCCGCTTTTCGTGGACGGCCAGGCCCCCGAAGTCAATGACCATGAACCCCAGCAGGTCGAGCACCGCCGCCGGCTCCAGAATCACGGTGTAGTGCCCGGGCGGCACCTCGCGCGGGTCATGACTGCTCAGCGCCTTGCGAGCCGCGCGATCGGCCAGGGCTTCCGGATCGAGCTCGAGATGAGACGGTGAAGTCTTCTTGGCCCAGCCTGAACTCGTTCCTCCCAGCATGGTGATCGAAAACTCCGAAAGCGTCTCTTCGTGAAAGGCGCGCAGACCGCGCGAGTTAAAAAGCGCCTGCACGGTCATGCCGCTCGAAAACACACCCGCTGCCGTTAGATGATCCCGCTCGGCGCGCTCGATGGCGTTCTTGATGGCCCGGGCGCGATCGAGCGGGCCCAAGTGGGCAGTCTCGACGTGGAAACGATCCACCGAGCGGTAGGTCTGCGGCCCCGGCACGGGAAGCAGGTCGGGGTCCGGGGGTTGCAGGCGCGCCAGTTCCAAGGCCGATTCGCACACTCGCCGGATCGACTCTTCGTCGAGGCGATCGGTGCTGGCGCGGGCGGTGCGATGGTCCGTGACGGCGCGCACCGACAGCGCCAGGCTCTCTTCCGCCATGTTCTGGTGGATGGTATTGTTGGCAAACCGGGTGAGGGCGTAAGCCGTCGAGGTCATGAGGGCCTCGGTCTCATCCGCCGTCGAATACTTCACGACCTTCTTGAAAAGGTCTTCCGCGCGTTCGCGATTGAGCATCATCGAGTCAGAGCGCCGCCGAGGGATTCAGCGCCGCGGCTCCCTCCGATTCTCCTGCCGGCCCCGCCCACGAGCAATCCGCTCCGGCAGCAGCCACGGGGGCCGGCCTTGATTTCCACCCACCCGGCGGCGGTGCTTCGATGCCGAGCCCGGCCTCCGAGGTGAACCGCTCAGGCAGTCCGTCAATTGTAAGCCACTCCGACCTGCACCTGGCGGAATCGCGCCGGGGCGGCACCGTGGCCCGTCCCCATGGTCTGCATCGGCTGGCCTTTGCCGCAGTTGGGGGTGCCCCACAGCACCCAGTGCTCGGGTCCGCAGATGGCGTCGCAGGAATTCCAGAACTCGGTGGTGATGCCGCCGTAGCTCGGGTTCTTGAGCATGCGTGTCTTCTTGCCGCGCTTGATCTCCCAGCCGATTTCGGTGCCGAACTGGAAGTTATAGCGGCGGTCGTCAATCGACCAGCTTCGGTTCGTCTCCATGTAGATGCCATCATCGGTGGCAGCGATCAAGTCGTCGAGAGATCCCTGGCCCGGCAGCAGGCTGACGTTGGTCATGCGGATGAGCGGAATGCGATTCCAGCTCTCGGCGCGCATGGTGCCGTTCGAGCGAGGCTGCCCGATGGCCGCCGCCGATTCCCGCGACGTCAGGTAACCGACAAAGCGGCCGTGCTGAATGATCGGCGTGGACTGCGCGGGAACGCCTTCGTCGTCGTAAGCGAAGGTGCCCAGGCCGGGGCCGTGCTGAAGGGTGGCGTCGGCCACGACGTTGACGATCTCGGAGGCGTACTGAAGCCGGTTGAGCTTGTCCAAGGTCAGGAAACTCATGCCGGCAAAGTTGGCTTCATCGCCGAGCACGCGGTCGAGCTCGATGGGATGGCCGATCGATTCGTGAATCTGCAGCCCCACCTGCGACCCGCCGAGGATGACATCCGTGACCCCCTTGGGGCATTGCTCGGCCCGGTGCAGGGCCACGGCTTCCTCCGCCGCCGGACGGGCGTGAGCGACTAAGTCAAGCTCCTCCACCAGCTCGTAACCGCGCGTCTGGTACTGCCCGCCGAAGGAGTTGGGATACGAGCGGCGCTGAATTTCATTCCCGGCAAACGAGGTGGCCACCAGGCCCGCTCCCGTCTGAGTCTTGAGCTGACGAATCTCCGAGCCGGGGCTGGACAAGAAGAGCTGGTCCAGGCGGCGGAAGTCCATCGAGGTTTCGGCCAGGGTCACGCCGGCGACGGCGCGCAGTTCGGCGTCCACTTTCAGCATCAGCTCGAGGCAGGTGGAAACGGGCACCGTAAAAGGATCAATGCGGCAGGGCGCCACCCAGTGATCCACCACTTTGGACTCGGGAGCCAGCCTGACGTCGCGCTTCTTGGCGAAGGCGCTGGCGCGGGCGATTTCCACGGCCCGCGCCGCCACCTGATCCACCGACTCCCGCCGCAAATCGTCGGTGGCGGCAAACCCCCAGGCGCCGTCGGCGATGACGCGGATCCCGAGTCCCATGGATTCGGAATCGCGCGCCTGGGCCACCTGGCCGTTTTTGGTGGAGAGATACCGCTGCCGAATGTCGATCACGCGGACGTCGGCGTAGCTGGCGCCGCGAGCCATCGCCGTATCCAAGGCTTGCTGTCCGAATTCTTTCATCAGCCGGTTGCCCGCAACCGAAGTGAGCGATCGAGCCCTCGATCGGTGGCCAGGCTAGAGTGGCGCTTCGCGCCGTCCGTCTAGGCCGACCCTCCCCCAATCTCGAGCGAATCAGGTTCCTTCCGACCACGACGCCAGATACTGTTCCTGTTCCGGAGTCAGGGTGTCGATGGTAACACCGAGTGCTTCCAGCTTCAGCCGGGCCACGCTCTGGTCGATGGCGGCGGGCACCGGGTACACCGTTTTCTCAAGCGTCCGGCCGTTCTTCACCAGGTATTCGACCGAGAGGGCCTGATTGGCAAAGCTCATATCCATGACCACGGCCGGGTGCCCTTCGGCCGAGGCGAGATTGATCAGACGGCCTTCGCCGAGGAGGTAGATTTTCCGCCCGTCGGCCAGCGTATACTCGTCGACAAAATCCCGGGTGGGGCGCTTGCGGACGGCGAGCCGCTCGAGCGCCGGGATATCAATCTCGACGTTGAAATGGCCCGAGTTACAAACGATGGCTCCGCTCTTCATGCGCTCGAAATGCTCGGCCCGGACCACGTTCTTGTCGCCCGTGAGCGTGCAAAAGATGTCGCCGATGGGGGCCGCTTCCGCCATGCTCATCACGCGGAAGCCGTCCATCACCGCCTCGAGCGCCCGGGTGGGGTTGACCTCGGTCACAATCACGTCGGCCCCCAGACCTTTGGCGCGGGTGGCGAAGCCGCGCCCGCACCACCCATACCCGGCCACCACCACGCGCTGGCCGGCCATGAGCTGATTGGTGGCGCGAATGATGCCGTCAAGGGTGGACTGTCCGGTTCCGTAGCGATTGTCAAACAGGTGCTTGGTGTCGGCGTCGTTGACGGAAATGACGGGAAACTTCAGCACTCCCTGCTTGGCCATGCTGCGCAGACGGATCACTCCGGTCGTCGTCTCTTCGGTGCTGCCGATCATGTGGGGGATCAATTCCGGGCGGTGGCTGAGGAGAGCCGTCACCAGGTCGGCGCCGTCGTCCATGGTGATTTGGGGCCGGTGGTCGAGGGCCGCCGCAATGTGAGCGTAGTAGGTCTCATGATCCTCGCCTTTGATCGCATAGGTGCGGATGTTGTGGTCCTTCACGAGCGCGGCCGCCACGTCATCCTGGGTGCTCAAGGGGTTCGAGGCGCAGAGCACGACGTCCGCGCCGCCCTCGCGCAAGGTGATGGCCAGGTTGGCCGTCTCGGTGGTCACGTGCAAGCAGGCGGAAATCCGCACCCCTTCGAGCGGCCGCTCCTTCCGAAATCGCTCGCGGATCAAGCGCAACACGGGCATCCATTGCTCGGCCCACTCGATGCGAATCCGCCCTCTCGCCGCCAGCGAGGGGTCTTTTACGTCAAACTCAGGCTTGACTGCCGTCGTCGTGGTCATTTAGAGTCCTGCCTCCTCTCGCAAGACTTGCGCCTTGTCGGTCTTCTCCCAGGTAAACTCTTTTTCGGGACGGCCAAAATGCCCGTAGGCCGCGGTCTTCTGATAGATCGGCCGGCGCAGGTCGAGGGAGTCGATGATGCCCTCCGGGGTCAGTTGGAAATGCTTGCGGATGATCTTCTCGAGCCTTTGATGATCCACCCGGCCGGTGCTGAACGTGTCCACCATGACCGAGACCGGCTCGGCCACCCCGATGGCGTATGCCAGCTGGACCTCGGCCCGCCGGGCCAGACCGGCGGCGACGATATTTTTGGCGATGTAGCGGGCCATGTAAGCCGCCGAACGATCCACCTTGCTCGGATCCTTGCCCGAGAAGGCCCCGCCGCCGTGGCGCGCCATGCCGCCGTAAGTGTCCACGATGATCTTGCGGCCGGTCAGCCCGGAATCCCCAACGGGTCCGCCGATTTCAAAGCGTCCGGTCGGGTTGATGTGATACTTCGTCTTCTCATCCATCATATGAGCGGGTATCACGGGCTTGATAACGCACTCTCTCACCCCTTCGCGCAGCGTCTCGTTGCTCACATTGGCGGTGTGTTGGGTGGAAACGACCACGGCGTCCACCCGCACGGGCCGGCCGTCTTCGTACTCCACGGTGACTTGCGACTTACCATCCGGCCGGATGAAATCTAAGATTTTTTTTCGTCGCACTTCGGCCAGGCGCAGGCACAGTTTGTGCGCCATCATAATCGGGAAGGGCATCAACTCATCGGTCTCATCGCAGGCGTAACCGAACATCAGGCCCTGGTCGCCGGCCCCCCCCGCATCCACTCCCAAGGCAATGTGATCACTCTGCAACGAAATGTTGACTTCCACCCGGCATCCGTCGGCTGTGAAACCGCAGGCCGGATCCGTGTAACCAATATGGCGCACCTTTTCGCGAGCAATCTTTTCGATGTCGAGCCGGCTCTTCGAGGTGATCTCACCCATGACGTAGACCGACTGGTTTTTCACCATGGACTCGCACGCCACACGGCTTTTCGGATCACCACCCAGCGCGGCGTCGAGAACGGCGTCGGAGATCTGGTCGCACATCTTGTCAGGATGGCCTTCCGTGACCGACTCGGAGGTAAAAAGATAGCGGCGACTTGGCTCAGACAAGCAAGACCTCCCCTTGGCGAGCAACTTTAGCACCAACGCGAATTTCATATCATAGCACGGAGACCGAGGGCCGTCACCGGCATTTACATCGTGGTACAGCCTACTCACATCGTATCCCCCTGGGGGTTGAAGCGGCTTGGTTCTGAAACGATCGACTTGGCGGGCGGCGTCTGTTGCGATGCTGAACTGGAGGTGGAGCCATTCTTCAAAATAACGGCTCGGTCGTTACTTGGCAGCGCGGCACGTTGAAGTTCTGCCCAAAAGCCACTAGACTCAGGTAAGGGGTCTGTTCAAGGAGTAGCGGGTGGCCAACAGAAGCAACGGCGCCGGCTTACGAGCACTGACTCTCGCTGCCTTCCTCTGCCTTCGGCCGCTTCCCGCGCCCGGCAAGCCGCAGAACGCCAGAGGCGACGCACGGGATGCCGACCGCGCGTTTCAATCTGCTTTGGCGCACTTCGACGCTCGCCGGTATGCAGAAGCGTTGCAGGAGCTTCAACCGCTCGCCCAGCGGTTGCCGCAGAGCTTTGATGTCAACGAGCTGCTCGGCTTGGTTTACGCAGCCGAGCACGAAGACGCTCAAGCCACGATTTATTTGGCGCACGCCGCCCGCCTCAGGCCGGACTCGGGAGCCGCGCACTCCAACCTCGCCGCAAACCTCGCTCGGCGACGGAAGAACACGCAGGCGGAAGTGGAGTTTAAGAAGGCCGTCCAGCTGGAGCCGGCAAGCTATGATGCTAACCATAACCTCGGCGAGTTTTACATTCACACGCATCGTCTGGCCGAGGCCATTCCATATCTTGTGCGCGCTCAAAGCCTCAAGGCGTCCTATGACAATGGCTACGATCTGGCTCTGGCACAGATCGAAACGGGACGTTACCGTGAGGCCCAACGAACCCTTGGCGAACTCCTCCAACACCAGGACGCCGCCGAGCTTCATAATCTGCTAGCGGAAGCCGACGAAAAATCGGGTGATTATGTGGGGGCTGAGAACGAATACGAGCGCGCCGCCCATCTGGAACCTTCAGAGGAGAATCTTTTCGACTGGGGCAGCGAGCTACTCTTGCACCAAACTCTCGAGCCGGCCGAAGCCGTCTTCCGGCAAGGGATCGCTCGTTTTCCTCGCTCCGCTCGCATGCAACTCGGCCTAGGAATCACGCTTTACGCCCGCGGCCAGTATGACGCCGCAGTGAAGGCCTTGTCACTCGCCACGGACCTGGCACCTCATGATCCACGTCCCTACCTGTTCCTCGCCAAAGCTTATGATGTGGCCCCGACCCTGGCCGATGAGGTGCAGGCCCGTCTCAAGCGATTTGCCCAACTGGATCCTCAGAACGCGCGGGCGCAGTACAACTACGCGATGAGCCTCTGGAAGAGCCACAGGGAGCGCAATCAACCTTCCGGCCTCGGCCAGGTTGAATCACGACTGAAGACGGCCATCGCGCTCGACCCCAAATTTGCCGACGCCTGCTTGCAGCTAGGTATCCTGTACGCCGCCGAGCACCGCTATTCCGAGGCCGTCGATCAGTACGAGCGGGCCATCAGACTGAACCCCGACCTCGGCGACGCCCATTATCGGCTGGCGCAGGCCCTTGCCCGCTTGGGCGAGCGCGCTCGGGCCCAGAGAGAATTCGCGCTCTATGACAAGCTCCACCAGCGGCAGATGGCAGAGGCGGACCGGCACCGGTCCGAGATCATGCAATTCGTATACGTCATGAAACAGCCTCAACCATGAGTCCGGGTGAGAGATTCAAGATGGCGCTCAGGCGAAGGGAAGCACAGGCGAATTTCGGGTACGCGCGGCTGAAAATCGTTTGGGGGCCGGTGGCGCTGATTATGTTCGGAGCCCAGGTCTTCCCTGTTCCGCTGCCGTCGTCGCTTCGGGTTCTCGTCAAGAGCGCCACCGGCACACCTAGTCCTGGAGTTCGAGTCACAATCTCCCGTGATGGGCAGAACCAAGAGCGCTCCGCGGTGACCGACAGCACAGGGATATGCCGGTTTCCCAAACTCGAACCCGGAACGTATGGCCTAACGGTCGACGTCGGCGCTCAGGCGAAGGTGAGCCATTCCAAGGTCGTGCTGGAGAAAGGCCAGCATCTCCAGGTAGAGCTCAGGTTGCCTTTCCCCGGATCGCGTCAGAGCGGACTCGGTGACATCGACTTTTACGACCGACCTCAATTCAAGCCGGGCCGCGTCAATCAAACGACGGAGGCCGGCGGGTACAGCGCCTCCGCCTATGCGGACGGGTACGACTTGGCCCTGAACTACATTGCCAGTGAGGGAACCCGACGTCCTGGCGCGCAGGCGCAGGTGCTCGACCGAAACTTTGATGAATTCGAACCCGGCCGCTTCGGCAGGAAAGCCCCCGGAAACCGTCTCCATCAGACTCCAGCGCTACCTCCCAACCTCACGGAAGACCAATTCCTCTCGCGCGGGAGTGAGCTCCTCACGCGGAAGCGATTCGCCGACGCGGCAGGCCTTTTCAAAGCGGGGATTGCCCGTTTTCCGGAATCGGCCAAGCTGCACAGCGGGCTCGGCGTCGCCGACTACGCGTGTGGCCGGTATGACGAAGCGGTCCGAAATCTGCTGCGCGCCACCGACCTCGCTCCATTAGACCCTCGTCCCTACCAGCTGCTTGCCGTGGTATACGACGCCTCAAAGTTGCAAAGCGAAGAGGTCTCGAAGCGGTTGGAGCGCTGGACTCGCCTCGAGCCCGCAAACGCACTCGCTTACTACTATCAAGCGTTGGTCCTGTGGAAGGGCACGCCCGTGGAACACGCCGATACCCGTCGCGTCGAGCGCCTGCTCAAGCGCGCTGCCGATTTGGATCCGCGGCTGGCCGATGCGCCGCTGCAACTCGGCAATCTGTATGCAGAGCAAGGGCGCTATGGGGAGGCCATTCGGGAGTATCAACAGGCGATCACACTCCAGCCTGACCTTGCGGTTGCGCATTACCGCTTGTCGCAAGCTTACCAACGAACAGGAGATAAGTCGGCCGCTCTCCGCGAACTCGATGCATACACCCGCTTGCGCGGGCACCAATAAGTGAACATTCCAACGCCGCCTGGCAGGTTTCACGAGCTATAACGTTTATTTATCGCCAGGATGAAAAGTATTCATTAGCACGGCTCTCCGGAAAAACGGAAAATTAGAAGGCAGTTCTTCGTTGATGGGCCTTGATTAGCCCTCCATGCGGGACCAAGCTGGACATCTCGACGGGGCAGGGGGAGTTCACGTGTCGAGGCGACGCTAAGTATGACGGATCGGTCGGACAGCAAGGATCACCGCTTGGGGCTTTATCGGCGGGAAGAGCGCGATGCCTGCGGAGTCGGGTTCGTAGCTCAGCTGGGCGAGCCACCATCGCATCGGGTCATCGAACAGGCGCTCACCTGTTTGAGTTCGCTGACCCATCGCGGTGCCGTGGATGCGGACGGAGCTAGCGGTGATGGCGCCGGTATCATAACCCAACTGCCTTCCGGTTTCTTTGCCCGCGAGGCGCACCGCCTAAATGCTTCTTTCAATCAGGATGGGGAAGTCGCCGTCGGCGTGTTCTTTTTGCCGGTCTCGGGGGCAGACCGCGTCCGCGCGATGTCGATCGCCGAGGCGGTCGTGCGGAGGCGACACTTGGTCTTTGGTGGCTGGAGGCGCGTCCCATCCAACCCCGAGGTGCTGGGGCCGCAAGCCCGTGAAACCCAGCCTTCCATCTGGCACTTGCTCGTCGGACCGCCCGCCCCGCGACAGCCGTCCGAGGCGGACTCGCTCAGTTTTGAACGACGCCTATACTTGGCGCGCAAGGAAATTGAGCGCCGACTGAATCAGGCGGGGGTTCAGGGCTGCTACATCGCTTCGTTCTCATCGCGCAATATCGTTTACAAGGGGTTGCTGGCGGCGTCGCAACTGGGGGCGTTTTACGACGACCTTCGCCAGCCCGGCTTTATCGCCTCTGCGGCGCTATTCCATCAACGTTTCAGCACCAACACGTCACCCAGTTGGGCTCTGGCCCAGCCCTTCCGGCTCATCGCCCACAACGGCGAAATCAACACCCTGCTCGGCAACCGCAACTGGATGCGCGCCCGCGAGGCGGTGCTGGACCATCCCTTTTGGGAGGCCGATATCGAGTGGTTGAAGCCGGTGATCCAGCACGGAGGAAGCGATTCGGCCAGCTTTGACAACGCCCTCGAGTTACTTACCCGCTCCGGTCGCCCGATCCATCACGCGCTGCTGATGATGATTCCGGAAGCGTGGGAAAGTTCGGTTGAGATTCCTTCCGACGTGAAGGCGTTCTATCACTACCATTCCTGCCTCATGGAGCCGTGGGACGGCCCTGCGGCGATGGCGTTCCTCGATGGACATCTGGTAGGCGCGGCGCTGGACCGTAACGGCTTGCGCCCTTCCCGCTATACCATTACGCATGACGGGCTCGTTGTGCTCGGCTCCGAAGTGGGAATTTTGCCGATTGAGCCGGAGCGCGTGAAAGAGAAAGGGCGACTGGGCCCCGGCCAGATCCTTCTGATCGATCTCGAGCATCAGAAGATTTTCAAAAATAATCAGGTAAAGCGACAAGTCTCTCACGGACGGAAGTATCGCAAGTGGATTACACGCAATATGGTATTTTTCCCCCATCATCAGTTGGTCGAAGTGGAGCGGGCGCAGACCGTCGGGACAGGCGAAGCTCCAGCCGCGAGCAACCAGAACCTGTCGATCTCCATTCGGCGAGCGGCAGGCTACACCGAAGAAGATGTTGAACTTCTCATCAAACCAGTCGCGGCACAAAGGAAGGAGCCCGTGGGCTCGATGGGAGACGACACGCCGCTCGCCGCCCTGTCCACGCGGTGGCGACCGCTGTATCACTACTTCCGCCAAATGTTTGCCCAGGTGACGAATCCGCCCATTGACCCCTTGCGTGAGTCGCTCGTCATGTCACTGAACCTCTACCTGGGTCCGCGGCATTCCGTGCTGCTTGAGACTCCCCAGCACGCGCGGATGATTCGTTTAGAGACGCCGTTTCTATTTGACCAAGACGTGAACCGGTTGCGACACCTCGAAGAAGCGGATTTCAGGCCCACTACCATTTCGACGCTTTTTGACCCTAGCGACCGTACTGACGCCGCGACCCGCATGGCGGCAGCCATCGAACGAATCACCGGCGAGTGTTACGCGGCGGTTCAGTCTGGCAGTTCGATTTTGATACTGAGCGACCGTGGAATCAGTGCCGAGCGCGCCGCGGTTCCCATGCTGCTCACCGTTGGGGCCGTGGTGGAAGGCCTCATTCGCAAAGGCGTGGGTAACAAGGCCGACTTGGTGCTCGAAACCGCCGAAGCTTGGGAGGCGCATCATTTTGCCTGCCTGATCGGATACGGCGCGGCGGCCGTCAACCCTTATCTGGCACTCGAAATCGTGGCGGACTTAGCGCGACGCGGCGAGCTGGGCGACCTTAGCCCTGCCGAGGCGATGCAAAATTTCCGCTATGGCATCGAGGCCGGCCTCAGGAAGATTCTTTCCAAGATGGGCATCTCCACGCTCGCCAGCTACCAGGGAGGGAAATTTTTCGAGATTATCGGCCTGGACCGAGAAGTTGTGGAGCGGTTCTTCCCCGACACGCGGTCGCTCGTGGGCGGACGAACCTTTGCCGATCTGGCCGCCGACGTCGCTGATCGCCATTACGCCGCCTTCAACACTCCCTCAGAAAGGCTGGAATTTGCCGGCTGGTACCGCTTTCGCAAAGGCTTTGAGCGTCATTCTTACAGCGCCGAGGTTATTCGGCACCTGCAAAAGGCAGCCAGGGACAACGACGAGAAAGCCTATCGGCGCCTGGCCGAAGAAGTCGATTGCCGGGAGCCGCTCGCCGTTCGTGACTTGCTGCGCTTTCGCCCCGGCATGAGCATTCCGACCGAAGAAGTCGAACCGGTCGAGTCGATTCTTCGGCGTTTCACGACACAAGCCATGTCGCTCGGGTCGCTTAGCCCGGAAACACAGCACACGTTAGCCGTGGCCATGAACCGCATCGGCGGAAAATCGAACACCGGCGAGGGTGGCGAGTCGCCGGAAGTGTACGTGGAACTGGTGAACGGCGTTTCGGCGGCGCACAAGATCAAGCAAGTCGCCTCGGCGCGATTCGGCGTGACACCGGAGTACTTGGTGCGAGCCGAGGAGCTTGAAATTAAGATGGCGCAAGGGTCGAAGCCGGGCGAAGGCGGCCAGTTGCCCGGCCACAAAGTGACACCTTACATCGCGCGGGTGCGCCGCGCCGTAGAGGGCATCTCTCTGATCTCGCCTCCTCCGCACCATGACATATATTCAATCGAAGACCTCGCGCAGCTTATCTACGATTTGCGCGAGATTAATCCGCGAGCGCGGATCGGCGTCAAACTGGTTTCCCAGGCGGGCGTCGGCACGGTCGCCTCAGGCGTCGCCAAAGCGAACGCCGACGTGATTCTGATCAGCGGCCACGACGGTGGCACCGGGGCCTCACCGCTCAGTTCCATTAAAAACACCGCGTCTCCATGGGAGATGGGATTGGCCGAAACCCAACAGGCACTGGTGGCCAACGGCCTCCGCAGCCGCGTTAAACTTCGCGTCGACGGCGGCATGAAGACTGGCCGGCACGTGGTCATGGCGGCGATTCTCGGTGCGGATGAATATGGGTTCGGTTCCGCGGCCCTCGTCGCTCTGGCCTGCGTGATGGCGCGGCAGTGCCACTTGAACACCTGTCCGGTCGGCGTGGCGACTCAACGTGAAGACCTGCGGATGCGCTTCCCCAGCGAACCCGACCGCCTCGTCAATTACCTTCGCTTCGTCGCTCACCACGTACGCGAATTGCTGGCTGAACTCGGCTTCCGCTCGCTCGATGAGATTATTGGCCGCACCGAGCTGCTGGAACCGCGCCCCTACAGGGTTCCGGGACGCCAAGGGTCGCTCGATCTGAGCCCATTACTGGCCAAACCCGGCTCGGAAGGCAGACCCTCCGTCATGCCGCGCACGCGGCCCATCGATCCGCTGGCCCAGCGCATGGCGGAAGACGTTCGCATTCCTCTCCTCGAGCAGCATTCGATTGTCCGGGAATACACAATTGCCAACACGAACCGCACTATCGGTGCCCGCGCCGCCGGTCAAGTCGCGCTGTGCCACGGCCATCGAGGTCTGGAAGGGGTCAGCGCCGAGTTCCGCTTCAACGGCAGCGCTGGGCAAAGTTTTGGTGCGTTTCTGACCCACGGCTTGCGGCTGTATCTGGAGGGCGAAGCAAACGACTACGTAGGCAAAGGCATGGGCGGAGGTGAAATCGTTATCCGGCCCCCGAGGTCGAGCCGCTTCGCCTCGCACGAAAACACCATCGTCGGCAACGCCGTCCTTTATGGTGCTACCGGCGGCCGTCTCTTTGTCGCTGGACGCGCCGGAGAGCGATTCTGCGTCCGCAACAGCGGTGCCATCGCTGTTGTAGAGGGTACCGGTGACCATGGTTGTGAATACATGACCGGAGGCGTGGCCGTCGTGCTCGGCGAAACTGGACGGAATTTCGGTGCCGGCATGACCAACGGCGTCGCTTACGTTTACGACCCCTTGGGGCGTTTCGAGCACCGATACAATTCCGAATTGGTCTCGATCGAGCGGATCATTGAACCCGAAGACCTACAGCTTCTTCGCCAACTCATCTTCTTTCACGCCGAAAAGACAGGCAGCGTACGAGCGCGGCAGATTCTCGACACGTGGTCGGAGAGCTTGTTCGAGTTTTGGAAAGTCGAGCCACGATCGAAGCCTCCGTCTCCGCCGAACCGTGCCGTGCCGCAGTCCTCTACCGAGACTAGCAAGGTCCTGTAATCTCCGATTGAGTACGTCACCGCCGATTCGCGGCGGGATCATGTGGGTGGCCAGGACAGATTTCGCCGTCCGCCCGGTCAACGGGATGCCATCCGCGCGATATCGCCAAATTACGGCGACGTGATCATCAACGGCGCGCCCGACGGCACCATCAGAACCGGAGGCAACGCTAAGCATCGAGCGAGTCCGCCAACTCTTTCCGCCTGCCGATTGCCCGTTAGACTTTTTCTCTCCACTTTGGCCGGCAGTTTCAGAGTCGAGCACCGCGGCGTCCGATTTCACGCTACGATGCGCCACTGGCCAATCGTCGCCCTGAGGTTAATGATTGCTGAATGCTGACTGTCGCCATCGCAGGCCATGGGCTCGCGCATAGATATTGCGGCTTTCCTCCGTACGCCTCGCCCAGCCTTCCAGTGGGTACAACAACTCGCGATACACGAGGTACCTCATGCCGGTGGTTCGCCCAGGGCGGTGATCCTTGACGTCATCCACTTGGTCTAGATAGCGGCGCCCATTGGCGGCAGCGACCCGTGGAAGCCAGGATTGGTACCATGTAGCCGTGACGTCTCCCAGCATCTGATCTCGTTCGGCCCGAATCGTGCCGGCAACTCGGAGCGCTTCATCCAGGTCGGCTACTGCTCTGGCCGCGTCCGCCCGCGCTGCGGCCGCCTGCGCCGATTTTAGGAGGTCACTGATCCGCTTGAGATCGAGGATCATCTCCAGGTTCTGCCGGCACAACCGCGCGACCGAGAGTAGCACTTCCAGGTTGTAACGATTGTATTCCACCCGTGCCAAGTTGTCGCGCAGGAGCTCCACTAACTCGTCATTGTCGGACACAAGACGAGACGCGAGCGCGATTCGCCTGGCATTCTCGGCGTTCCAATCTCGATCTAAAGTCAGCAAGCCGGGCTCCGGAACAGGCAGGCGAGGCAGAGTTTGATCCAGCGCAGGTCGAGGAGGCTGGAAGATACCGGCAGAGTTCCCAAAGATGGGAGTGCGTGCGCTGGAGGCTACCGTCTCCCAACTGTCATCCCAGAACTGTGCCTGAGTACTCAACAACCGATATACACGTCCCATGCCCACAGCGCTCGGTCCGTAAAAAAGCCGATAAAAGGAGTTGGCCAGCTCGGCCGGGCCCGGTGAAACGGGATGCCAGGCAGTGGCCGAGGCGGTGACGTAGCCCAGCCAAAACGTTTCGGGGTGAAGCCCGGCGTCTCCCCACCCAGCAACCAGCGCTCCCATAAGATCCGGTCGGTCAACCGTGCTGCGGTCGAGCGCTTCACCAGACTGAAGGGCATGCTGGGATATGGTATCGAACATCTCGCGGAGGCGACCCGGCTCTTCCGTACATTTGTGGAGGCACTCAAAGCGGGGCAAAAAATAATAGGCCGGAAACAAGGGTTCCTCGCCTTCAGTTGAGATGTAAACCATCTGCCGAATGCCACGGGCCCGGACGGCTCGATCGAATTCCGGCCCGTAGAGTTCGCCGTCGATCAGATACGATGGCAGCGCCGAGATATCCTCCGGCTTCAGAGGATATTCGCCCCAAAAGATCACCCTCCGGCCACGGGCATGCAGATAATCCGCTATCTGAGCAATAAATTGAGCGAGAAGTTTACCGACACCGCCAAGCTCACGCGCCCGGTCGGCTTCATCGCACTGAGAATTCTTAGCCTGTCCAACGTAGTACGGCTCGTCGGTGGAAAGAACGAAATATTTGCCACCGCGGTTGGCGTCGAGCAAATCTTGAGCCATACCCTCCAGCAGTGTATAAGTGGCCGGGTTGGTTACGCAAAATTCATAGTTGCTTTCCGGATACTCCCGCAGGTTCGCGTATTCCGGGTGTTTCAAAATGAAAGAGTCGTGCGCGGGACCGTCCAAGTAAGGAATTAGCTGAAGATGGTAACGCAAAGCGTACTCGGTCAACTTCTGAAGTGCGACCGGCGTCAAAGCGTAGGGCTCGACGATCGGTGCGGCGCTCGGATACTGGAAATGACCCTCCAGTTTAAGGGCAAAGCCGTTAATCTTGTAAAAGGAAGCTTGGCGCAGGGCGCGTTCGAGTTCATCCATCCGCTCTAAATGGTGAGCGTCGTCCCAGTATATAATCCGCAGTTCGAGGTCGGGCCAATCCGTTATCTCACCTTCCGGCAACCACAAGCTGCCGTCTTGCGGTTTGAGCAGTTGGACGAACGTCTGCACTCCATAAAACAGTCCGGTCGCCGTGTTGCCCCTAATGACGATGCGGCCGGGAGCAAGAGAAATCTGATAAGCTTGAGCCGCAACCGCATTCCGATCGCGGTCGGTGGTCGGGCCGAGGGGGATGGAATGGGGAGCAATCTCCAACCGAAGAACACCCGCTGATTGCGCTTTCTCTTCGCGGGCCTGCAGCGTCAAATGATTCCGAGATGCCAGCTGTCCGTTCAAGCTCTGGAGCGCGACATCGTTCGGCTGAACGCCCGAACCAATCTCGTACCGCCAATTGGCGGTGAACCGGAAGTCCCGCGGTCCTAAAATCACGTTCTGAGGAACCGGCAGGACGGTATAGCCGCGCGCCGACAGTGGAGAAACTGTCTCCGCCCGGCTGATGAAGCCACCGCATCCCGCCAGCAGAACCAAGCACATCCAGATGCTTCTGGCCGAGATCCAAGAGCACGTCATGCGCCCTCGCCAGCATTCGGAGCGTTGCCGCTCCCTGCGTTGACGCGAAGCATATCACCGAACCTATCTCGCCGATACGCTCGATAAAACATCGGCTACCCAAGTCACCACCCGGCATGACCTCGCCGTGTGCCGAGCCCAACCCGTGTATTCCTTCTGGACTCCAGATTGAATCTCACCGAGAGCAGCCCGCCCAGCCAAGATCAGTCGCACGGGTTGTCGTCGCAGCGTTTCAATGAATGTAAGATGGGCCCCGCTATCCGCCGACAACGGCCGAGTTCAACGTGATGAATTTCCCGCGCGCGGAAGCATCGCCAGGGAGCGGCGGCAAAAATCGACAAGCCAGAACTCGACTGCAGATCTGGCACAGGGAGCTGACTCATAACCTGTACAAGTCCATAGACTGTCCGTTCAGCGCCCGCAACGTATAGATCAACACTCGCACCCGTATCGCCTTAACCATCCGGGCCAAGTCAGTTGTCGAATCCATTTTTAACGCTTCCCGGCCCCGGGGCCAAGGCCAGGCAGAATTCGGTTGCGAGACGACAGCATTCCCGGCACAATAAAGGGTAACTCGGATTTGTGGCGCGGGGACTTCGCCAGCAGGCTGGCATTGTTGGATGGTAACGGGCGGATGATGGTTCGGAGGAGCGCGACGCGGGTCAAGACCCGGGGGTGCGGGCCTACGCGGCCCGCACCCCCGGGGCGGAGGATGCTTCTTGCAGCCAGGGCGTGAAATCTTTCCGATGGCCTCGCTTCCTGTTGATAAATTTCATGACGAGTGTGGAGTGTTTGCGGTCTATGGCCATCCTGAAGCTGCCAAACTGACGTACCTCGGCCTGTATGCTTTGCAGCACCGGGGCCAGGAGAGCGCCGGGATCGCCGCCTCTAATGGCGACGAACTTGTGTGTTACAAAGGCATGGGCCACGTGGAAGAAGTCTTCACGCCGCAGATTCTATCGGGTCTTCCCGGATACGCCACAATCGGCCATACGCGCTATTCGACGGCCGGCGACACTGATCTGAAGAACGCCCAGCCCTTAATGGTCAGCTGCCAGAAGGGGCAGGTCGCCCTTGCCCACAACGGTAACTTGGTCAACGCCGCCAGTATCCGTCGCGAACTGGAAAGCCGCGGCGATATTTTTCAAACCACCAGCGACAGCGAGGTGATTTTCCACTACCTCGCCCGGTCAAAACACAGCGGGATTCCTGAGGCTATTGCCGACGCACTCGACCGCGTTTCAGGAGCGTATTCCCTGGTGATGCTGTTTAAAGACAGCGTCGTGGCCATTCGCGATCCGCACGGATTCCGCCCGCTCTGCCTGGGCCGGCTGGGCGGCGCTTACGTGGTGGCGTCGGAAACGTGCGCCTTTGACCTGATCAATGCCCATTACGTGCGCGAGATTGAGCCGGGCGAGATGCTGATTTTGAACGGCGAGGGAACCACCTCGCTCCGTTTCGCTCCACCCACGCCCAAGCGCTGCATTTTCGAACACGTTTATTTCTCCCGGCCCGACAGCGTGATCTTCGGGCGCTCGGTCAACGCCAGCCGCGAGATGCTCGGGCGCTTATTGGCGAAGGAGCATCCCGCCGATGCTGACATGGTTGTCCCGGTCCCGGACTCCGGTGTTCCGGCCGCCATCGGTTACGCCGCCGAGTCGGGCATCCCGATGAAGATGGGGCTGATCCGCAACCATTACGTGGGGCGGACCTTTATAGAACCGAGCCAGGCGATCCGCGATTTCGGCGTTAAGCTCAAGCTGAATCCCGTGCGAACCCTTCTTGCCGATCAGCGCGTGGTGCTGGTGGATGACTCGATCATTCGGGGGACGACGAGCCGCAAGATTGTGCGCATTGTCAGGGAGGCCGGGGCGCGGGAGGTTCACATGCGAATCAGTTGTCCTCCCACGATCTCGCCCTGCTATTACGGCATCGATACGCCAACCAAGAACGAGCTGATCGCCGCTACCCACACGGTGGAGGAGATTCGGGAGTACATCGGGGCCGACACCCTCGGCTACCTTTCGATCGAAGGGATGCGCCGAGCCGTTAACGACACGGAGGGTGACTATTGCCTGGCCTGCTACACGGCGAACTATCCGACCGTGGTTCAGGAACCGCTCATCGCCCTTCGCCATCGGGATTGAGACCTCAGGTTGCTGGCCCAGCGGGGACGCTCGGCCACAGAGTTCGGACGTGCGGCGCGCCAGTACCCAGCCTGCTTGGGAACGCACTAGCGAGGTCCTGACAGGACAAGTCGGACGGCGGCGACACATCGGGATGGCCCCAAAAGAGTCGATTATCATGCTTGTCGAATGGCGATCGGAAGTTCAGTTTGAGACGTCGGAAACAGGTGCGGAAAAGCCGCGAGCGGGGCGTCCGGCGCCCCGCAGTGAGAGCGGCTGGGAGGTCCTCCGTTCCTTACTGGTCGTGCTGGGAGCGGTTTTTTGCATCCGCACGTTTGTAGCGGAAGCGACGGTCATCCCGACCGGGTCGATGGAAGACACCATCTTGATTGGTGATCATGTGTTTCTCGATAAGCTTCTCTACGGCCCGCAGCTGCCGTACACGTCGTGGCGCATGCCGGAGATCAAACCGGTTCGGCGCGGCGACATTGTAGCCTTTCACTATCCGCGCAAACCTTCCGTGATGTTCGTTAAGCGAGTCATCGCCATCGGGGGCGACGTCATTAAAATCATCGACAAGCAGGTTTATGTGAATGGCCAGCCGCTCCGGGAGCCTTACGTCCACTTTGAGTACACCAACATGTATCCCCTGCGGGCGAATTTCCCTCCGGCGCTCGATCAGATTCCCTATCTGCCGGTCGGACCCGGCGAGTGGGACCCGGGGTGGGTGCGCGAGATGCCGGCTTTCATCCGAGCGGACGGCCTGCACGTGCCGCCAGGCTCCTTCTTCGCCATGGGCGATAATCGCGACAATTCACTGGACAGCCGCTTTTGGGGCTTTGTGCCCGATTCCGACGTGGTGGGCGAACCCCTCTTTGTGTATTGGTCTTACGACGCGCCCACCCCCGAATGGACTGCGGAAAGCCTGACAGCGCGCCTGCGGTTTGACGGTTCGATTATCAAGAATTTCTTCCAGAAAACGCGGTGGTCGCGAATCGGGAAGGTCTTCTAGGCATATCGTTCCGCATCACGCGAACGCTGCCAACCGGAGCGCTTTCGTCCGTTGGTAAGCTGTTGAGCCTCGCAGGATGCGGTATCCACTTCGGCCTGTGACGTTGAACCATGCGTTATCGGGACTCGGGCGTAAATATCGACGCTGCCCGGCGCGCCAAGCGGCGAATCCGGGTATTGGCGCGCCAAACTTTTAATCGGCGAGTGCTCAGGGACGTCGGGGCGTTCGGGGGCTTTTTTGCGCTCCGCGGACTGCCATCCGACGCGGTGCTGGTCTCGAGCGTCGACGGTGTGGGCACGAAGCTCAAAATCGCCTTCGCGCTCGACCGGCACTCCACGGTCGGCGCTGACCTCGTGAACCATTGCGTGAATGACATCGCCGCCCATGGCGCCGAGCCGCTCTTCTTTCTCGACTATCTCGCCACGGGCAGGCTTCGTCCCGACGTCGTCGTTGAAGTCGTTCGCGGTGTGGCGGGCGCCTGTCGCGCCGTCGGGTGCGCCCTGGTGGGAGGCGAAACGGCCGAAATGCCCGGCTTTTACCCGGAGAATCAGTACGACTTGGCCGGCACAATTGTGGGCTGGGTGCGTCGTCGCGACATTATCGACGGCGCTGGCATCCGGCCGGGCGATGCGATTCTGGGGCTGCCGGCGCTGGGTCTGCACACGAACGGCTATTCTCTGGCGCGCCAGGTGTTGCTCGAGCGACGCGGAATGTCGCTCTCCGCGCACGTGCCCGAGCTCGGCGATTCGCTGGGCGACGCGCTGCTCGCGCCGCATCGCTGTTACTGGCCGATAGTCAAGCCGCTGATCAAAACGGGTCGGCTCAAGGGGATCGTTCACGTGACCGGCGGAGGCCTTACGGAGAACACGCCGCGCGTTCTGCCGGCTGGTTGTTATGCCGAGATTTGGCTGGGCAGTTGGCCGGTGCTGCCGATCTTCGACCTGATTCAGCGTCTTGGCGGAGTGCCGGAAGACGACATGTTCCGCACTTTCAACATGGGCCTGGGTCTGCTTCTCGTCGTCGCTGAACAACACGTCCCACAAGCCATCGCCATGCTGAAGAAACGGCATGAAAAAGTTTGGCGTGTCGGCCGAATCGGCGCCGGGCGGGCAGGCGTGAGATACGTGCCGGCTGGTGAAAGATCAGTCGGCCGTCAAGTTCGGCGTTAATCGTTCAGCCGGACGGGTCGCGGCCTGACGCCAGCCCGCCTCCTAGTTCACGGGTCGTGCTCCGCGGGTCGACCATAAGGCCAAACGCGTGAGTGATCAGTTTGCAGTCGGCGTTGATGCGACGCCTCCGTCGGACGACCGTTGGTTGAATCGCAACGTCCTCGGCATTGGCCTGACGAGCTTGCTCGCTGACGTGAGCCACGAAATGGCCACGGCCATTCTGCCCGGATTTCTTACCGTTCTCGGCGTTTCCCCGGCCATCCTGGGAGCCATTGAGGGCATAGCGGACTCGGTGGCAAGCTTTGTGAAGCTGGCCGCCGGGTGGTTTTCCGATCGCGTGGGGCGTCGCAAACCCTTGGCCACCGCAGCGTATTTTTTGACCGGTCTTTCCACAGGGCTGTTCGCGCTGGCGCAGCACTGGCCGCTCGTTCTCGCCGCCCGCACCGCTGGCTGGCTCGGACGTGGCGTTCGTTCCCCGCTGAAGAACGCCATCCTCGCTGACTCAATTACCCCAAACACCCGAGGCCGGGCTTTCGGTTTTGAGCGGGCTGGGGACACGATCGGCGCCGTTATCGGCCCCCTCATCGCCGTCGGATTGCTGGCCTGTCTTCATCCTCGCCTGAGTGGGTCGCCGGCACCTTTCCGTGTGATTTTTCTGCTGGCGCTCGTCCCCGGTCTCGGCGCAGGAGGGGCCTTTGGGGTACTGGTTCATGAAAGGCGAAGACCCCCGTTACCGACGAGACTCTGGGCTAGCATCTGGAACTTACCGGCTGACTTTCGCCGCCTCCTCTTCGCCGCGACTATTTTCGGCATGGGCGATTTCGCCCGCACACTCATGATACTGGCCGCCACCCAATTGCTGGCGCCTTCCCACGGCCTCAGTGAGGCGGCCGAAACGGGTGCCGTACTTTACGTCGTCCATAACGTCGTTTATGCGGCGGCATCGTACCCGATCGGAGCTCTGTCCGATCGCCTGGGCCGCCGCGGACTGCTGGTGCTGGGTTATCTGGCAGGAGCACTATCGGCGCTGGCGCTTGGCGCGGCGTTCCACTGGAAGGTGAATACGGGCGGACAGCTCCTGCCAGCCTTCGTGATGGCAGGGGTTTCGATTGCTATGGTTGACGCCTTAGAAGGCGCGATGACGGCAGATCTTGTCGCTCCAAGACTGCGCGGTACCGCCTATGGCGTGCTCGGCACGGCTAACGGCGTCGGCGATTTAGTCGCCAGTGTGGTTGTGGGCGGCCTGTGGACGGCAGCCTCGCCGATTTGGGCGTTCGCGTTCGCGGCGGTTATGATGGCCCTAGGCAGCCTCGTTCTGTTTCGCCTGCGCTGGAGGCCCGGCAGTGACACCGAGTCAGGCTGATCTTTTCAATCCACCTCGGTTTCAACTTCTCCTCCGGCCGAGCCCAACCGAAGTGTCGCACCGCCCGAATTGGGGGTTCCCCGAAGCAAGTGGAAGGTGAATACGTTCCGACCCTCCGGCGTATCGGCCAACAAGTCATCTTTCACATCGTCCAAAAGGAGAGATCCGCCTTTGGTTCGCGCCCCAACCTCCGATCGATGGCGTCGCCATGGATCGGACCTCCAAACGTATCGACACGCGCATTCCCTACGACTTGCCGCGGCTCAACGCCGCCGCCGGCTGGGTAGACTTCGAGGCGGCCGCGCCGGTGAGCAAAGTATCAGACGTCGGTCTTGTGGGAAGTTCCACACTCCACGCTTGCTAATGGCCAGCGAAGTTCTGGTTCCTTTCTATTGCAAGCTACTGTACACCCATACCCCGCCCATATGAACCTTGACGGTGATATCCTGCTTGCCCCGCTCGTTGTAAAACCACAGGCGCTGACTCACGCCAGCACTGTCTGATTCCATCCCGCCGTGCAGGTCGCTTTGCACATAGCCCAACCACGCATGCGCATCGAGGGTACGGACGTCCCAGGCCGAAGGTACGTCGATTTCGACGTCACCATAGTTAACACGGATCAGTTCCCGGCCCGCCAGTCCGGAGACGCGGACGTCCCCATCGACTGAATGGAGGGTGAGGTTGGCATCGTAAGGCATTTTAATGCGAAAGTTCACGGAAAGCTTCGACTCATCTCGAAACGGCCGCCAAAGACGGCGGGGAGGGTAAATCGTACGTAAGCACACGGCCTTATCCTGTCCTTCCAACTGGATCTTGACTCGGTCATAGAGCGGTTCAGCAGCCGAGGCGCTCTTGGCGCGGACGATCTTTTCAGCTTGGATCTCCAGCCGGGGATTATCCCATCCTTGAATCTCAATGTCGCCCGTGCGGGTATCAACCGTGAGCATTCCGTAAGAAAACATCCGAACAGAGTAGGTGGAGGCTCGGCTGAACTCGTCTGCGCGCGCAGCGCCGCCCGAGACGCACAAAACACAGAGGAAATACAAAACTGGAGAAACCGGGAATAAAACCGTGCCGAACGTCTTAGGACGATACTCCCCCTTCATGTCGCACCGTCGCGGCCGCACATCCTTGCCGCAACCTTCCTCTCTATGGCCCCAGCGTCGCTCTTCCCGCGGCCTTGTTGAAAAGTTCGGCGGCTGCGAGACCGCGGCCCTCCTTCACGACCAGAACCGAATCGACGGGCGGACGAGTGATCACGTCAGTCGTACCGCTTGGCCAGCGAACCAGAAGACGGTCAACCGTCGTCGCGGGGCCCAGCCCGAAGTGGACTCGTAAATCGCTTGACGAAAGGTAGCTGCTACCGCTCCGCACTTCATCGTATTGGCTGAATCCAGCCGCGGTCACCTCGACTTTGGCACCAACACCGTCGCGATTGCTCCTCGTCCCGATCGTACGCACCAGGATGGAATGGTGAGGATTCTTACGCCGGTGACGCAGTAGCTCGGGTGAATCGTTCATGTTGGTGACCACGATTTCGACGTCGCCGTCATTATCGTAATCCGCGGTGGCCAGCCCCCGGCTGACCTTTTCAATGGCCAGACCCGGACCGCCCCGCCGCCCGACCTCCTTGAACCGACCGTTGCGGAGATTACGAAACAAAAGGTTACGCTCTGCGTACGTGATACCGGTCCGATAGCGGTCGATCTGCGGGAAAACTTGGCCGTCGGCGAAGAAAACATCCTTCCATCCGTCGTTGTCGTAGTCGAGAAACTTGGCGCCAAAGGTCGTGAAGAGCCACGTGGGGGCGGCGATGCCTGCCGGATAGGCAACGTCGGTGAACGTGCCGTTGCGATTGTTGTGGTAAAGGTTGTTGTAGTCGTCGGAAAAATTACCCTTGATGAGGTCGGGCCAGCCGTCGTTATCATAGTCGCCGAAGTCCGTGCCCATACCAGCCTGTTCCTGACCTTCACCGCTGTACGCAACTCCAGCTTCAACACCCACGTCCGTAAACGTGCCATCGCCGTTGTTGTGATAGAGCGAGCTGGGCGTCGAGTCGTTAGCCACGTAAATATCTTCACGGCCATCCCGGTCGTAGTCCCCCCATACAACTCCCAAGCCGTAATATCGGTTGGGATCGATGCCGGCCCTTTCGCTGACATCCGTGAAGGTTCCGTCGCCGTTGTTGTGAAACAAAAGGTCGCGGCCACCCGGCAACCCACGGGGTCCACAGAAGGTAGCCATGCCGCGATACGTGCAATTGGGGGCGCTGCCCGGTGGCGCTAGATGGTTGATGTCCACGTCGACATAATTGGCCACGTACAAATCCAGGCGCCCATCATTGTCGTAATCGCCGAAGGCGCAACCCATACTCCAGCCGTGACCGCGAACGCCAGCCTTCTGTGTCACATCGGAAAATGTCCCGTCGCCGTTATTACGATAGAGGACGTTGCCGCCGTAATAGGTAACGTACAGGTCGTCAAAGCCGTCGTTATCATAGTCTCCCACGCAGACGCCCATACCCCATCCGCGGTGATCGAGGCCGGAACCGGCAGTGACGTCGGTGAACGTACCGTTACGGTTGTTTCGGTACAGGCGGGAAAGAGGACAGGCATGACGTCGCCACAGCTCGAAAGTACAACCATTGACAAAGAAGAGGTCGGGATACCCATCATTGTTGTAGTCGATCCAGGCCACGCCTCCGCCCCCCTTAGCCTCGATGATATAGCGCTTTTCAGGTCCGCCGCTGGTCAGAGCGAAGCGGATCCCGGCTTGGCTGGCCACGTCGATGAACTGGTCCGTCTCGGCTCCTGCGCGGGCCGCAGCTCTCGTCGGGGAGAGTGTGGGAGTACGCCGTTGTGAGGCGAGGTGCGGCCGGCGCGACCACCCAGCCCCAAACCCTGCGAGGCCCAGGCAACTCAGGGCTAAACTGCGCAGGAATCGCCATCCATTCGGTAATTTCATCCGATCAGGGTCGGCCGCCAGCAATCCCGGATTCACGCGCCTGGCTGCGGGCATTGAGTTGCTCGCACAACTCAAATTCGCGCTGCGCGTCGGCCTTGCGATCCATCTGCCGATAGAGGTAGGCGAGAGCGTAGTGAATCTTTACATTGTCGGGCCGAAGCGCCAATGCCTTTTTCAGCTCAGCTTCCGCGGCCGCAAGCTGATTCTGCAGCGCCAAAACCCGCCCCAGGCCGTAGTGGGCTTCGAAACGGCCGGCATCAAGGCCAGCGGCTCGCTCGTAAAGTCTCCGAGCTTCAGGGATATTTCCCAGTTCGAGCTCAATATCTCCGGCCCGCCAGTAAGAATCGCAGAAGTGAGGATTAAATTGCATCTCCTTCCGGTACTCGGCCAGCGCAGCCGCGAGTTGACCCTGGCTCTGGTAAGCGTAGGCGAGATGGTAATGTGACAGCGGGAGCCGAGGTGCCAGCTCCAAGACTTTCCGGAATTGCTCGATGGCGGGGAGCGTTTCGTTGAGGTTGTGCAAGGCTCGGCCCAGCAAAAGATGCGCCTCCGGATTCCGTGGATCGATCCGTAAATAGGCTTCCAGCGACTGAACGGCGCTACTATAATCGCGCTCGCTCAGTTCCACGAGCGCCAGGTCGTAGTAGCTCTCGGACCGCGCCGGGTCGAGTTCGATGGCGTGTTGAAGCGCCCCGCGAGCCTGCCGGTCCTCCCCCTTCTTGAACAGCGCGACACCCAGCAGTTGATTCAAGGTCGCGGAACTGGGATACCGTCCGACGGCAAGCTCGGCAGCCGTGACCGCGGCGTCGATCTGGTTGGCTTCCAGCTTGGCGCGTACCCGGTCGGCCAAATCGGCAGCCGAGTCTTCCGCCCTCGCCGAGCCGACGACGCAGAACAAGCACAGGCAGGCGACAACATCGCAAACGAAGACGAGATCGCGCGGAAACGCTCGCCCGCCGCCTCCCCTCTCCCCTCTCATGCTGTTATCATACTGCGCTTTTGTTCTGACGGGGTTCGCAACCGGTTTTCCCCCGGTTAGTTGGCCGCCAGCTTCCGGGTAGCCCGCTCGATGCGCCACCCCGGTTCGACGCCCGATTAGAACACCAGCCGCGCCTCGCCCTGCCAAACCCGCGGCGGCACAAAGTGCGTGCCGCTGAAGGTAGAAAGGAAGTTATACAACGCCTCCCGATCGGTTAGATTGATGACCGTCAACTGCAGGTTCAACTTGTAACGGTCGGTGTGTAAGACGTTGTCCATTCCGGCGGCCAGATCGAAGAGGTGGCGCGGTGCGATGCGGGGTGGGTTCGTGTCATCGTTCTCAGTCCCGGGAGCGGGAATTCGCAACCGCGTCGCGCCATACAGCGGAAAGGGCAGATGGCACGATGGGATGCGATTCGTCAAGCTGGCAACGTTGTCTCCGCAAAAGAAGCCGATCGCGGCCTGCTGATCCGCATCCAGAGACAAAGCGGCGGCAAGGTCCGGCACCGAACCCGCCACCAGGCCGCTATCGTACCGCCAACTCAACGCTACCCAAGGCCCCCGCTTGGAGAACTGATACTGAAGGTGAGTCGACTGCTGGAAAGCCTGATCGTGGTCGATTCGAAAAACGTTGTTGTTAAGAGGAGAGTTAAAGATCACGCCGCCATTTTCGGGACCGAAGTAGCGCGACCGGGTATGTCCCATCACCGAATAGGCGCTGAACCCGTGGTAGTTCGTCAGATTGAGGCGCAGCCCCACCCCGTCGATCTTCGACTTGCTCCAGGTAATGGGAAAGGTGAGCGGCGTGTTAAACAGCACGTCGAAATCGAAGGCGTTACGCGTATGCTTGTAGAAGTATTCCCCGTCCACCACCGCCCAGCGCCCCAGCGCCTGCTCAAACCCGGCGTCGAACTGATTCCGGCGTCCGGATTGCAAAGGCTGGGCTGCCAACGCTCCGAAGACATGCGTCGCCAGTCCCCCGGCGCCGGTCGCGCTCGACAGGAGCAAATTCTCATTGAAGGGCGTTTCGAGGAATCGGCCGTAAGAGGCTCGCAGCACCGTATTTGTCCGCTTCAACTTGTAAGCAACTCCCGTCCGAGGCTCGATCTGGTTGGCTCGGCTCAACCCTCGATAGAGATCGCCACGCACGCCCAGGCTCACGGTCCAATCACCCACCGTCAAAGCATCCTGTCCGTAGACTGCGTATTCCTTGATCGAGCCCCGGTCGTTGAAGTTAAACAGGTGTCCGCCTCGCGTCAGATCGAACGGCACAAGACCCGCGTTGAGCGCGGGGTTGGGCTGAAAACCGGCCGGCGCGCACTGACCGGGATAGGTGATCGCTGGATTGAGCACCGGAGCCCCATCGGCCTCCAGGCAGACCGGGTTGAAGGCAGCGTCCGTGACGCCCAACGCAAAACCTTCGCCCAAGGCGTTGTACTTCAATTCGATCCCGGCCTTGGCGTTATGAATGCCACGGGCGTAAGAAAGATCCGCCCGGGCGCCATAGACGCCCAGCCGCCGGTCTTGACCGAGCGTGGCCGGCAAGTCAGAAAAGAGATCCCGGCTTGGATAGTACTGGACATGGTCGATGCGGGCATACGGGTTCAGGGTGAGCAGCAGCGTGGGTCCGAAAAGATGGGTGTAGCCCGGCGCGACATTGATGGATCGGATTTGCTGGTGCTGGTCCTGGCCAACGGCCAACTGATCGTAGGTGTTAGGAATCTGAAACCATGAACGCGAGGCGGAAAGGTTCAGATGCAAGGAGTCCGCTTCGGTCGGATTGAAGTCAATTCGGTCAAAGACGCTCTCGCCATTGCCGTAATCGTGGAAATTACGGAACTCGGGCGAATCCAAGAATCGGCCGGTATTGGTGAAGTTCGCGGCCAGGAAGTTTCCCCAGCGCTTTCGTCCGGCTCCGAGAGTGAAATCCGTCGTCGAGGTGCCGAAGGACCCGTATTCGGCTGTGAAGCTGCCGTGGGGAGGATTCTCTCCCACGCCCGAGCGCGTGACCACGTTAATCACCATGCTGCTCTTATCGCCGTATTCGGCCTGAGGCGTTCCGGTGACGATCTCCAAGGATTGAACGGCATCGAGCGAAATCTGATTGGAGAAGATTTTACTGTACTGGTCGGTAATGGGCTGGTTATCGAGCGAGATTTGCGCCTCGGCGTGGTCGCCCAAAGGGTGGAAGAAGCCGTTGGCGTCAGCCGCCACGGATGGCGAAGCGTTGGTGATGACGGAACTGAAGCCGATGGTGGGGTTCTCGATGGGAAGCTTGTCAATCAAGGATCGATTGACGTCGGTATGAGCGACGGGTGTCTGCTCCAATAGATCGGAAGGCTCGGTCGAGACCGTGATCGAGGTCGTGGCGGCGGCGATGGCGAGCGCCACCTTTAACTCCACGGGTACCGACGTCCGCACCGAAACGTCTTGCTGGCTGGTTTGAAATCCTGCTGCTGATACAACGACATGATAAGGGTTAAAAGGGACATTCGTGAATTCAAAGCTTCCGGACACATCCGTAGTGGTTGTCTTCTCATAGCCGCTGAGAGGGTCGCGAATTTCAACCGTCGCTCCCCGGATGGCGGCCCCGGACGGATCCACCACCGAGCCGCGAATCGTTCCGGAAGCGCCGAGGCCCTGGCTCGCAGCCTGCCTGGGCAATGACAGCAGCAGCAGGATGAACAGAACCGGGACGACTGGGTTCGCGGTCAGCCACCGACCGAGCACAGATAAACGAGCTGCCGATGTCGCTCTAAATACGGACCGGTACATGCATCCCTCCTTTGGATATGAACGGCTTGAAATGAAAGGGGTGAAGTCTCTCAGTCAGCGGGAGGGTCTCGAGCACCCACGGGCAAGCGGGAGTTCAGAGTCGGCAGCACAGCCGGAAGCAAAACCAAGCCCGGCACAAAGGGAAGAGGATCAGGCCCCACGGCGCTGGGTGCGGGGTACACGGACCCGTGGCGGGCGATCTGGCAGGCCGGGCAGAATGGCTCCGGCTTTTCGAGAGCCTCAACGTGCGCGTGCCGAGCCCACCTCGAAATCGAGTACGTCTGCAGAAGCGTCAGCGATCCGTGGCCATGAAGTTGCAATATAAAAAAGAGGTGCAACTGGACGAGGATAGCGGCTCCGGCCGTGACCGCGCGGCATGTTCGATGCTGGCGCAACGTAATCGACCTCAGCACCACGCCTCCTCACCGGGGCTAGCCGTTCGCCGAGCGAACGGTGAAGCAACCGCCTTCCTCCCCGCTACTTGAGGGCTGTGCGTGCGATGCGCGAAATCATGCGAAAAGTTGTCTGACAATCGAGGCGGCTTTCCCTTTGACCTCCGCACGCCTTTGCCGCCAAAACCCATTCTGTCCGAAGCAAACACAATCGAAGCTTGAGCGGCGCTCGGCACCGTGGACTCCGTGTACCGCGCTTCAACGGCGCGACGAGCTTGCCCTCCAGACCGGCCGGAAGACCTTCATCTCGCCCTCTCGGCAACTCCGTGTCTTGGCCCGATCATCGGCCGTAGACCGCCTGGCGCCAGTACGCTGTATGCCCGATGTAATCGTCGTCTGGCAGATTGGCGAGAATAAGGCGGCGAAGCCGCAGGGCGTCGACGGCTCCCTCGTGGTGGTACAGCATCTCGCCGCCGGGGCCGAGTAAAACTGTATAAGGCACGGCTCCGCTCCAGCCGGGATCGAAGGCTGCTATGAGGTCGTAGATTTGAGGCGAGCCAAAGATCAAATTCCGGCTCGTCGCATGCTGCTTCTGCAGGTCGCGAAGGACAGCTACCTGCTCGTCCGGATAGTTGATGCTGACGGTCACCAGCTCAAACGCCCGGTGTCCGTACATACGATACATGGTCTCCAAATCGGGAAATTCTTCGAGGCACGGCCCGCACCACGTAGCCCAGAAGTTGACGAGCGCCAGCTTTCCCGTCGGATTCTGCCGTAGAGCCTTCAGGCCCTCCCCGTTCACTGACTGCACGGTGACCGGCAAGCTCTCGATCCGCCTCAGTTCCGCTTCGCTCGCCGCCTCCTTGTACATCCACTTGGTGGAGCAGCCGACGGCCGGAGTTTTCGCCACCGTCACCGGCTTTCCCGCCAAAAGCTCGTCGATGGCGAGGCGAGCGTCCTGGCGGGTGACATATTGCGGGCGCGGGTTGTTGTCCACGCGCCCCTCATAGCGAAGTCGGCGCTCCGCGTCGAAAATGAAAACGTGGGGCGTGGCCACTGGGCCATAGGCGCGCGCCACCTGCTGAGTATCGCCATCATAGAGATAAGGGAAGTTAAAGTGCCGGTAGGCCGCCCGGATTTTCATCTCCTCAAACGAATCGCTCACGTCGGTATAGCCGAGCTCATCCAGGCGAATGGCCTTCGGATTATTCGGCTGGATGGCGACGAAGGCCACTCCGCGGCCCTCCTCATCCTCCACCAGCTTCTTAATGCGCGTCTCGTACAGCTGGGCCGTCGGACAGTGGTTGCAGGTGAAGATGACCACCAGGACCTTGGCCGAAGCGTAATCCTTCAGGCAATGCGTCTTGCCGTCGACCCCGGGCAGACAAAAGTTCGGGGCGGGCGAGCCGATAGCCAGGGTGGGCGGTGGTTGATCGGCGTCGGGCCGCGCGCCGAGCGCCACAGCGGTCACAGCGAAAAGCAAAACTCCCGAAGCCCAGCGAAAACTCATGTCCATAACCTCCTCTCGGGCGAGCGTGACCTGTCGCCCGTTCCGGTATCCCTCATCCGCCTGGGATTGTCAACCACCCGCTGGGGGCGCGGCCGGAGCGGCGACAACCTCGGCGGCGGCCGCCCGATATGGACGGCGCAAGGATGTTCCTCAAGCGCCAGCCGAAGCCGGAGTCGCACCAGAAGGCCAACGGCCGTCGAAACGGGGGCGTCCCCCCGCCCGCAGCGGGCAGGCGTTCTCTGCTATAGTTCCCTCGCATGGATGATCCATTTCTCAGCATCGTCATCCCGGCTTACAACGAAGCCTTGCGCATCCGCAAATCGCTCGAAAGCGTGCGGAGCTATCTTGAGGCGAAGAGCTTCGCCTCGGAGCTGATCGTGGTGGACGACGGCTCGACCGACAACATGGCTCAGGTGCTTGAAGACGTGGCGCGAAGCTGGCCAGCCCTGCGCGTCCTGCGCCACGCGCCGAATCGCGGCAAAGGCTACAGTGTCCGCGAGGGGGTGTTGGCGGCGCGCGGACGCTTTGTCGTGTTTGCAGACGCGGACCTTTCCGCGCCCATCGAACAAGCGGACCGGTTGATTGCGGCGCTCGAGTCGACCGGGGCCGACGCGGCAGTAGGTTCCCGGGCACTCGAGCGCGCGCTGATCGGCATTCATCAGCCATGGTTCCGAGAGTGGGCGGGGCGGCTCTTCAACCTGTTCGTCCGCCTCTTTACGGGCCTGGGCATCCACGACACGCAATGCGGCCTGAAAGCCTTTCGACGCGAGACGACGCGGCGCAGCTTTGAGTTGCAGAGGGTCGAAGGATTTGGCTTTGATCCCGAGGTGTTGTTTCTTATCAAACGTCAGGGGGGCTCCATCCTGGAAATACCCGTTTGCTGGAACGATGACCGCGCCAGCAAGGTGAGGCTGTGGCGCGATTCAATCCGCATGCTCGGGGAGCTGATCGCCCTGCGCTGGCGGGTATGCACAGGCCGGTATCCGAGGGCGCCCGGCTCCCGAGGCAGCCCGCATCCACTGGCCGACGGCCGGGAGCACTAGCTTGGAAACCATGGCGCGGAACGCTAGGGTGCGGTCAGGTGGCGCGAGCGGGCCTATAAGCCGAATTCTGTACCCCGATACGATCGGGGTGGTGATCATTCCTCTAACTCCGGCATCGCTGCCGGAGTCCAGCGACCTACCCGAGAGTCGCTCTGCCGCGGCGACCCGTAGTTGCCGCTTCCGGCAGCCACCGATCAGGCGGCAGGTTGGTCGGGGCGGGCCACCCCTCCTCTCCTATTTGGTCTTGCTCCGTGTGGGGTTTGCCATGCCCCCGATATCGCTATCGGGGCGGTGCGCTCTTACATTAAGCACTTAGGCTCTCGGCCTAACCGCCGCACCATTTCACCCTTACCCCGTCGGACAATCGGCTCGCTAGCGCGCATCCGACCGTCGCGAGGCGGTATGTTTTCTGTGGCACTTTCCGTACCGGAGGCGTACGGCCATTTGAGTGGCATCCCCCTCCGGCCCTTGCTGTTAGCAAGCACACTGCCCTGCGGAGTTCGGACTTTCCTCTCCCCCACCCCTGTTCGGCCGTTAGTACGACCACTAGGGCGAGGCAGCGATCACCCGGCCTGCCCGCGCAAGCTCTATGATACCCAAAACGGCTCGTTTAGGCTAGGGGTGAACCCATCGACATTATTGAAGCTAAGATATTTATTTTCATATAGATATAACCTGTTAACCGAACTGTGTCCGTGGGATGCCCGAGAGCGCCCTCCCGAACGCAGTCAGGATCCACCTCTAAGTATAAAATAAGTTATTTATAATCAATAATTTGTGTAAATACGCCGCGCTCCTTCAGAGGAGATCTCCCCGCTTCGAACGCATTTTTGGCCTTGACATCCTGATCTTCCATCCGCTATAAAATATAGATAGGTAAAGAGTAACGTGCGCGACGGAAGTTCGCGTGCTGATGCAGCGATGAAGACGGCGAATAAGCGGCGATATGAGAGGCCATCCACATCCCGATCCCGGGTCCGGTCGGTGCGGGACATGGTCGTACGCACGCACCGCTCCTCAGCAAGACGTGAGCGGCAACGGCTTGCCGGTCAATCTCATACGCTGCCGTCGCCGCGACCCGTGCCGCGAGAAGGCGTTAGGGTGATTTCAAAGCCGGCTCCCGACGCTCTCCACGCGGCGGCGATTAAAAACTTTGAGATGGCGGTTCGCTCTTTTCGCCGGCAAAATTATGTTCGGGCCAAACAGATTTTTGAAAAATTAGCGGCGTCGGCTCCGCCGGAAGTCGCCGACCGCGCGCGCGTTTATCTCGGCTACTGCACACAAAAGATTGGAGTTAGAACGATTGCCCCAAAAACCGCCGCGGACTACCAGGTGTTAGGCGTAGCGGAGCTGAACGCCCGGCGGCTCGACTCCGCCATCCAGCACTTGGCTAAAGCTCAGAAACTGGATCCAAAGCGAGAGGATGTCCGTTACGCTCTCGCTGCCGCCCATGCCTTAAGGGGTGACGCCGAGTCGGCCCTCGAGCACCTGAAAGTCGCGATCGCCTTGCGCCCTCAAAATCGTTTTCTCGCTCGTTCGGACGAAGACTTTGGGCCCCTGGCTCAGGATCCGCGGTTCCAAAGCCTCATCGCTTCGACGGGTCACGCCAACTCCGGACATCTTCGCACGTGAAGGCAGCCGTCCATCTGTGCACGGCATCTCAATCCAGGTCGTAACCCCATGAACGTCGTGGCGATCGGTGGCGGTACAGGTCTGGCGACGCTCTTGCGCGGCCTGAAGTTGCACGTAACCGCGCCGGGTCGGCCCGCCCAACTGCAACCCTCTGTCAGTCGCCTCGCCGCCGTTGTTACCGTCACCGACGAGGGGGGGAGCTCGGGCCGCCTACGCCGCGACTTGGGCATGCTTCCGCCGGGAGACATTCGTAATTGTCTGGTGGCGCTCGCCGAGGACGAACAACTGTTTACGAGACTTTTCAACTTTCGCTTCAGCGGCGGGCATGGTCTGGCTGGCCACAGTTTTGGCAATCTGTTTCTGGCGGCGCTGACTCGGCTGACCGGAGACTTCGCCGCCGCCGTGCGTGTTTCCAGCGAGGTGCTCGCCGTCCGCGGTGATATCTTCCCCTCCACTCTGGCCGATGTGCGTCTTCGCGCCGAACTTCGTGACGGCCGGATGATCGACGGCGAGCGGCGAATTGCCAAGACCCGCGTCCCCATTCGGCGCCTTCAGCTGGTCCCGTCCCGCTGCCGGCCCCTGCCGGAAACGCTGCAAGCTATCGAGGAGGCGGATCTGATTACCATCGGCCCCGGGTCTCTATATACCTCGCTCATACCCAACCTCCTGGTGGCAGGCATTCCCGAGCACATCGCCCGCTCCCGAGCCCGTAAGGTTTTTATCTCCAACCTCATGACCCAGCGCGGCGAAACGCGGAACTACTCGGCTTCCGATCACTTGCGGGCTTTGCAAGAGCACGCCGGCCGGAGACTTTTTGACTGCATCGTCCTCAACACCGCCGCCGTATCGCCAGCCATGCAAAAGCGCTACGCCGCTGAGCGGGCCTCGCCCGTCCTCAACGACCTCGAGCGGATCCGCGAATTCGGAGTGTCGCCGGTCTGCGCCGATTTGCTGAGTCGCGATCGCGTGGCGCGCCACGATCCTCGACAGCTCGCCGAGCTCGTCCTCGGGCTGGTGTAAGGGGCCGGCCGCCGAGCCGCACGGGAGCTCTCCCGCCCGGAAAACCCTTATCGCCAACCGGCTCCGCCGTGTGTAGAATCAAACAGAGAGGATCGGTCATGCCGGAACTGAAGCTCGCGCCGCCTTCTGCGGGTTCGACAGCGACCGCGAGCCTTCACGTGATCGCCGTCGCTATCGTCATTTATGCCTTGTACGCAGCCAGCTCGATCGTCATCACGCTCGTGTGCTCCATTTTTATTGCCTTTGTGCTCGATCCCGGCGTCGAGCTGATGGAGCGGGCGCGCGTTCCCCGCTGGGTCGGATCACTCTTCATGGTTCTCCTCGCGCTGGCTGCCGTCTATTTGCTGGTCTACCTTATCTATGGACGGGCTATAGCTCTTCTCGACGACCTTCCCCAGCTCGCGATGCGTCTGCGGCACATTGTGACCCATTTCCAGAGTGTTTTCACCCGGATCGGGCAATCGCTTCCCTCTTCCCTCTCGCCCTCCGATGCCGGTGTGCCTACGGTGCGCGTCCAGCAGGAATCCCCTTGGCAACAGTTCCTGCTGCGCGGCATCGGGTCGTTTTACGCCTTTAGCGTCACGGTGATGTTTATTCCGTTTCTCGTCTTTTTCATGTTGGCCTCGAAGGACCATGTGTGGGCGACCAGCCTGAATCTCTTTCCAGCCGAGCGGCGCCAGCACGTCGAGGACGTCATTCACGGTATTACGCGGATGGCCCGCGAGTACGTGCTCGGCAACATCCTGGTTGCCGTCATCTCAGCGGCGGTCATCACCCCCATCTTCGTCGGGTTGGGACTGCCCTACGCTCTTATCTTGGGACCGGTAGCAGCTTTCCTCAGCCTCATTCCCTATATCGGCGTGGCGCTGGCGCTGCTGCCACCTCTGCTGATCGCGCTCGCCACCTTCGAGACGGTCGGACCTTTCGTGGTCATCGCCCTCACAGTCATGGTCGTGCACTTTCTGGCCGTCAACTTTCTCACCCCTAAACTCGTGGGACATTTCGTGAAGCTCAATGCCCTTACGATTACGTTGGCCATGATGTTCTGGGCGTGGCTATGGGGAGGCATCGGATTGGTACTCGCCGTGCCCATGACGGCTACCTTGAAAACCATCTGCGATAACGTTCCCTCGCTCCGTCCGCTCGGCGATTGGATGGGGGGAAGTTAACCGGCGCAGCCGCCCCCGGGACGCAGTTGCGGGTCCAACACCGACGCGCCGAGGGCTCCCAGGGGTGCAAGGGCGAATTTCGATTGCCTTCGCGCTGTGGATTCTTGTTAGAATAAAAGCGCTGTGGGCTGGACCGCGAAACGCCGATTTCTGCGGGCTGTTTCTGCATGCCTGTTGGCTTTGCAGATTAACCTCCTGTGGGTGGCCGAAAGCCACCATCATGAGGAGTCGGCGGATTTGCCGGGACAGGCGCAAAGCGTCGGGGCGGGTTGCGCTCAGACGCCTCCCGCCGCACCCAAGGCGCTTCTGTGTCCGGTGTGCCAGATTGTGCGCCAGAGCGCGGCGCGCCCGGCCACGAGCTCTCCGGCGCCCGAGGTGGTGGCCTCCGCCTCGCGGCTTCCCGTTTCCAGGTTCGCAGGACTCTTCTCCTATTCTCCCACGGTCATATTTGGCCGCGCCCCTCCGTTGTCGTAGCCTTACCGAGAGGTTGCGATCATCGTGGCGGATCCGCCTGGCGAGCGGGTGGGCCGGCGTTTTCCTCCCGATATTCACAGTCCTAGCTTCGAATCATGAGGCGGTACCACTGACATGCCGGGAGGCGATTTTCGAGGACTATCGGAGCAAGCCGTGTATCAGACGAGGCACGCCGCTGTCTTCATCATCATCATCTTGACGTTGGCCGCAAGACCGGGAAACGGCCAGCAGCCGGCTCCGCCGGCGATGACCATCGACCTGAACCAAGCCGTCCGATTGGCCATCAGTCACAATCCATCGCTGCGGGCGGCCCGCAACGGTATTCTGCAAAGTCAGGCCCAAGAGATTACCGCGAGCCTCCGCCCGAACCCCGTCTTTACCTACGACGACCTCTTTGTGCCGATCAGCCCCGGACAGTTCACCGCCACCAACCTGAACCAGATCACGGAATTTGACGTCGGAATCAGCAACCTCTGGGAGCGTGGCCACAAGCGGCAGGCGCGGATGCGGGCCGCCCATGACGCCACGGCGGTGACAAGATCGCAGGTGATGGACGCCGAGCGAGCCCTGACCTTCAACGTCGCCCAGCAGTTCATCAACGTGCTCCTGGCGAAGTCCAACCTGCAATTGGCGCAGCAGGACCTGGCGAGCTTCCAGCAGACCGTCCAGATCAGCGAGCAACGCTACCAGGACGGCGACATCAGCGAGGGCGATCTGTTGAAGATCAAGCTACAACTGCTGCTCTTTCAGACCGACGTCTCTTCCGCCCGCTTGGCGCTGGTGCAGGCCCTCGCCAGCCTCCGGCAGTTGATCGGCTACGAAGCTCTCCCGGCCAACTACGACGTAGTCGGCGAACTCGCTTACCAGCCCTTGCGGCTCAACAAGGAGGACCTGGAGGCCTTGGCGCTGAAGAATCGGCCGGACCTGCTTGCCGCCGAGCAGGGCGTTAACGCCGCCGAGAGCCAGTACGCCCTCGCCAAGGCCAATGGCAAGCGCGATGTGACGACGACGCTTGATTACACCCACGTCTCGGCCATCAACAGCGCCAGCTTCATCTTCAATATGGAAATTCCGGTCTTCGACCGAAACCAGGGAGAGATCGCGCGCACCCATTATGCCATTGACCAGTCGCAGGAATTGAAGGCGGCAGCCGAGCAAGCGGTCAGAACCGACGTCACCAACGCTTACGAGGGACTGCGCACCAACGGCCAGATCGTGGAACTTTACCAATCCGGATATCTCCGGCAAGCGCAAGATTCGCTCGAGATCAGCGAGTACGCGTACAAACGCGGCGCCGCCAGCCTGCTCGATTTCCTGGATGCGGAGCGGAGCTATCGCGCCACGCAGTTGGCCTACCGGCAGGCTCTGGCCAGCTACATGCTTTCGCTCGAACAGGTTCGGGAAGCGGTGGGCACGAGGAATCTGCCATGAGAGCAGCGGTGACCGGAGGCGGGCGGCCAGCGAAACGCGTAGTCTGGGCGGTGGTTCTGAGCGCTGTCTTGGCGGCGTTACCGGGATGCGGCCGGCGGCGCACCGAAGCCACCGAATCGACGTCTTACGGCACCGAGGGGGGCCGGGCGTCCACGGCGCAACTGTTCACGGTTCCCGCTGAGCAGATGTCACACGTTCAGGTGGTGGCGGCCGAGCTGACGCCCCTGACGCGCATCCTGCGCCTGCCCGGGGCCGTCGCCTATAACAACTTTGAGACCACGCCGGTCATCACCCAGGTCAGCGGTCCGGTATCCCGCATTTTGGTGTCGCCGGGGGAGATGGTGCAGAAGGGTCAGCCCATGCTGGAGGTGGCAAGCCCCGATTACGCCCAAGCCCGCACGGCGTACCTGAAGGCCCGCGACGCCTATGACCTTGCCCAAAAGACTTACTCGCGCGCCAAAGACCTTTATGACCACCACGCCGTCGCCTTGGCCGATTTGCAACAGGCCGAATCGGCGCGAAACCAGGCGCGGGCCGACTTGCAGGCGGCGACCGACGCCCTGAAGGTGCTGGGTATTCAGAATCTCGATCGGCTGGCTCGAGACCCCGTCTCGGCGGAAATTCCCGTGCTCGCCCCCATCAGCGGCGAGGTGGTGGAACGGTTGGTGGGCCCGGGCCAGGTCATTCAGAGCGGAGCGACTCAGGTTTTCACCATCTCCAATATGAAGACCGTCTGGGTGCTGGTCAACGTTTACGAGCACGACCTCGGCTACGTTCATCTCGGCGAGCCCGTCAGCATTCAAACCGACGCCTATCCGACCACGTTCCATGGCCGGATTTCCTATATCGCTTCGGCGCTCGACCCCAACACGCGCACTCTCCAGGTGCGCATCGTGACCGACAACCCCGGCGAGAAGCTGAAAAAGGACATGTATGTCACGGCCACGGTTGAGGCCGGCACGATCACGAACGCCCTGACGGTGCCGGACTCCGCCGTGCTGCGCACGCCCGAGAACCAACCTTTCGTTTACGTGGCCACGGGGCCCAATCAGTTTGCTCAACGCCTGGTGGACGTGGGCGAAAGCGAGAATGGAAAAACCCAGATTGTGGATGGCCTGCGGGCCGGAGAACGCGTGGCCGCTGCCGGCAGCCTGTTCCTGCAGTTTGCGAATTCTTTGCAGCGCTAGCGGCCGGCGCTGGGAGGCCGGTCGGCGGCCTTCCCGAGGCCGGTGAGGAGCTCGGGCCCGCGGAGCTCGCCGCGGCGCCGAACGGGGGCATCCGGAAGCGGCGGGCGCCGAGCGAGCGGGCGGTCAACCGATGATTCATCGCCTTGTCCAGTTTGCGCTCCATCAGCGGTTTTTGATCCTGATGCTGGTGGCCTTCATCACCCTGGCCGGGGCCATTGCCTTCGAGCGCATGCCCGTTGACGCCTACCCGGACCTTTCTCCGCCGATGGTGGAGCTAATTACGCAATGGCCCGGTCACGCGGCCGAAGAGGTCGAGCGCCTCGTCACCATACCGATCGAGATCGAGATGAACGGCGTACCCAACCTCGTGGTGATGCGTTCGATTTCTCTTTACGGGCTCTCCGACGTGCGGCTGACGTTCGAGTACAACACCGATAACTATTTCGCTCGGCAGGTGGTCTTCGAACGCCTGGGAAACGTCACTCTGCCGGCCGGCATTACGCCCAGTATGGCACCGCTGTTCAGCCCGAGCGGCTTGGTCTACCGATACGTGATCGAGAGTCCGGATCGGACTCCGCAGGAGCTGAAGACCATCGAAGACTGGGTTCTGGAACGCGAATATAAGTCGGTTCCGGGCGTGGCGGACGACTCCGGTTTTGGCGGCACGGTGATGCAATATCAGGTGTTGCTCGACCCGGTACGGCTTTACGGCTATCACCTGACGGTGCCGCAAGTGATCCAGGCGCTCGCCGCGAATAATGGCAATACCGGCGGCGGTTTCTATTCCCAGGGCGGACAGTTTTACTATGTGCGCGGTTTGGGTCTGGTTCACGATTTGAACGACATCGGTGACATCGTGGTCGCCAGCGTCAACGGCGCTCCCATCCGCATTAAAGATGTGGGCCGGGTAGTCATCGGGCACGCTCCACGCCTGGGCGAGTTCGGCTTTCAGAACCATGACGACGCCGTCGAAGGCGTCATCATGATGCGCCGCGGCGAGCAGACCCAGAACGTGCTCGAGCGCGTCGAGGCCAAGACTCGGGAACTCAACCAGCGAGTTTTGCCGCGGGATGTGAAGGTGCACCCGTTCTACGACCGCAGCGGCCTGGTGGACCTGACCACGGACACCGTGGAAGCGAACCTATTGCGGGGCATGCTGCTGGTCTTGGTCGTGCTCATTTTTTTCCTGGTCAGCATCCGCGCCGCCATCATCACCGCCCTGACGATTCCACTGGCCCTTCTGTTTTCTTTCATCTTCCTTCACGCCCATGACGTTTCCGCCAACCTGCTCTCGATCGGGGCCATCGACTTCGGAATTCTCATCGACGGCACCATCGTGATGATGGAAAACGTTTATCGCGAGCTCGGTTTGCGGGCCGGTCAGCGCTATGACCTGCGGGAAGCCATCCTGGCCGCTGCCCGCGACGTCGATCGCCCAGTCTTCTATTCCGTGGCCGTCATCATCGCCGGCTATCTGCCCATTTACGCCCTAACCGGTCCGGCGGGCTCGCTGTTTCACCCTATGGCCGATACGATGTCGTTTGCCTTAATTGGCGCCCTGATGTTGGCTCTCACGCTCGTCCCGGTGCTCGCTTCCTATTGGTTCAAGGGCGGCGTCAAGGAACGGATGAACCGCCCCTACGAGTGGGTCAAGCGGGTTTACGGAGGTGAGCTTCGCTGGTGTCTGGATCATCCCAAGACAACGATCTTGGCGGCGGCGCTGATTTTCGGCGGAGTCCTGATGCTGGTTCCGTACATCGGCGGAGAATTTATGCCGCACCTGGACGAAGGGGCGCTTTGGGTGCGGGCGACGATGCCCTATACCATTTCGTTCGAAGAGGCTGGCAGGATTGCGCCCCAGATTCGGCATCTGCTGATGTCCTATCCTCAGGTCACCGTCGTTGGACAGGAGCTCGGCCGCCCGGACGACGGCACCGATCCGACCGGGTTCTTCAATTGCGAATATTACGTTGGCTTGAAACCATACACGGATCGAGCCTGGCAAGGAACAATCCGGACGAAAGCAGAACTCATCGACTCCATTAACAGCCGGCTGAAGGCTTACCCAGGCATCATCTTTAATTTTACGCAGCCCGCTGAAGACGCCGTAGATGAAGCGCTAACCGGACTCAAGAGCGCCCTGGCGGTGAAAATTTATGGCCCGGACCTGAATGTACTGCAGGACAGGGCCATTAAAATCAAGAACGTTCTTTCCCAGGTACCGGGGTTTACGGAGCTCACGGTGGTCCGCGAACTCGGCCAACCCAGCCTCCTGGTCGACGTCGATCGCGACAAGATTGCCCGTTACGGCATCAACGTTTCCGACGTCGAAAGCGTCGTGCAAGCCGGCGTAGGAGGGCAGGCCGCCACCCAAGTGATTCAAGGCGAGAAACTGTTCGATCTGGTCGTGCGGATGGAGCCACGTTACCGCGAGGGCGCCCGAGCCATCGGTAACCTGCTGGTAGGGACGCCGAGCGGCCAACAGATTCCGCTCAGCCAGCTGGCCACAATCACCCAGGGCAACGGGGCTTCCTTCATCTACCGCGAGAACAATTCACGGTACATCGGAGTGCAGTACAGCATCGAGGGCCGCGACCTCGCCCGGGCTGTGGCTGACGGCCAACGCGCCGTCAGTCAGGCGGTCGATTTGCCAGAGGGCTACCGGCTGGCCTGGGGTGGCGAGTACAGTGAATATCTGGCGGCTAAGGCACAACTCTCCGTGATCGGCCCTCTCACCGTCGTCTTAATTTTCCTCATTTTGTTTGCCCTTTATGGCAATTTCAAGTTCCCGGTTTCCATCGCGATCGGAGTGATCATGACCGAGCCAGTCGGAGCCTTGCTGGCCCTAAAGCTTACCCACACGCCGTTTAGCGTGTCCTCCGTCCTCGGACTCCTGGTGTTGATGGGGGTCTCGGTAGAAACTGCCGTGGTACTGGTTTCCTACATCAACAAGCTGCGGTTGGAAGGAATGGACATCCGTAAAGCCACCTACGAAGCCTCGCTGCTCCGCCTGCGACCGATTATGATGACGGCCCTCGTAGCCTGCCTTGGCCTCCTGCCCGCCGCCCTGTCTCACGGTATCGGTTCCGATACTCAGCGCCCCTTCGCCATCGTCATCGTTGCCGGACTCCTCTCTCGCCTGTTTCTCGGGTTCTTTGTCAATCCCGTGCTTTACGAAATGATGGCTCGCGACGGCGACGTCCTGCAGGTATGAACTTTATGCTGTCAGCGCAAAATAGAAATGTCCGGTTTTTGGCAATTTAGAAATGTCCTCCTCCAGGGATGATCAGGAGGAGGGATGTGTTTCTGGCTTATAGGTGTTTTGTTCTTGTTTTTATCTTGCTCTTT
>CADDZC010000015.1 GCA_902812365.1 Acidobacteriota bacterium
ACCTCCTCCATAAAATGTTGAAATTGCTCCGTCCATCGGAATATCCTCCCCATCGGGGTGTAAGTCCCCTTTTCATAGAATTTGGTTCTTCCTGACCAGCAGAACCAACTTACACCCTCCCCCTTTTACACACTCAAATTTACGTCACCTGATCCCCCTGCATGTGGGCCGGTGGATTCTGAGGCAGCAAGGCGCATCGCGTCGGATCGTCCAGATTGCCGGCGTCGATCCGGCCGCGAGTATGACGGTGAGGGTGGGTCCCTATGCTGTCACCGTCTCCAATGGAACCGGGACCGTCCCAGTTGCAGGCTGGCTATCATCGATCCCGGGTGGTATGTTGGTTCAAGTCGATCCCATGGATCCAAACTACTATTCCGTGCCATTGATGACGTAATGCTCCTTGACTTCTCGTCCTTCCTATCACGCCCGCTCTTCACTCCCTGGTTATCTCTGCTGCCACCGAAAGTCACCATACTGCCATTTCAACCCTACATTACTGCCACGGAAAGTCACCACCCACAGCGGCTTCCGTGCTTCTTGGTCGCCGTTGTGTGTTATAGTGCTTGCGTCTCGGACGCCAGCCCAGCAACATCACCGGGTGAAGCTACACTTGGGTTTGCGGGCCAAAGCCGAGTGAATGAGGAGCAAGGTCATGGCTGCCGATAGTGTTAAGGGCACGGCTTCGTTCCGGCGGAAACCGGAAACTGGCATGGGTGGTTTCGGAGACAAGACACGAGCCACTGAAATCGGGTGTGACTTCGGCTTTGCTCCTCTCGGCACGGCAATCAAGGTGTTGATGATTTGGCCCCGGTTCCCGTCGTCCTTCTGGAGCTTTAGTGGGCTGATGGAACTGATCCCCGAAGAGACCATTCATCCTCCTCTGGGGCTGCTGACGGTTGCCGCCCTGTGCCCTGAGGGCTGGACGATCAGGCTCATCGACCGCAGCTTCGAAGACCTCACCGATGGGGATATTCTCTGGGCGGACCTGGTGATGCTCAGCGGTATGCGCGTGCAGAAAAACGATATGTGTGAAACGCTTCGGCGCGCCCGCGCGCTGGGCAAGCGCACCATGGTGGGTGGTCCGTACGCCAGCAGCGAACCCGAGGTGCTGTTGAAGTGCGCCGACCACGTAGTGGTCGGGGAGCCGGATGAGGTCTTCGCCGACATCGCCGCTGATCTGGAGCGCGGCTCGGCCAAACGGCTTTACGAGATTAAGGACAAGCCGGATGTGAGCAAGACTCCGGTTCCGCGCTTCGATCTGCTTAAGATCAAGAAGTACGCATCGATGGCGGTGCAATTTTCGCGCGGCTGTCCCTTTCAGTGCGAGTTTTGCGACATTATCACCATTTACGGACGGAGGCCTCGGACGAAGACCCCAGGTCAGTTGATGGCGGAGCTGGACGCTTTGTATGCGCTCGGCTGGCGCGACCAAGTCTTCATCGTCGATGACAACTTCATTGGCAATCACAAGCGCGCGCTGGAACTGGCTCAGAGTCTGCAGGAATGGCAACGCTCGCGCGGAACTCCGTTCTTGTTTTACACCGAGGCTTCGATGGATTTGGCGCAAAGGCCAGAATTGATCGAGGCCATGGTGAGGGCGAATTTTTTTTACGTCTTCGTAGGAATCGAAAGCCCGTCCAAAGAGTCATTGGCCGAGGCCAAGAAGTTTCAGAATCTGCGGCGTGATCCTCTCGACTGCGTTCGTACGATCCAAAGTCAAGGCCTGTGGGTGACGGGAGGGTTTATCCTCGGCTTCGATTCGGATACGGAAGATATTTTCGAACAGCAAAGGGACTTCATCGAGCGCGCGGCCATCCCCTGGGCCATGGCCGGTTTTTTGCAGGCACCGGCGACGACTCCTCTGCATGCCCGCATGTTGGAGGAGGGCCGCATGTTGCACGGCAACGATGCAACCAGCAATTTCGACGCTCCCAATTTCCGTACCCTGCTTCCGCTCCCAGTTTTGTTGCAAGGTTTCCGTGACACGCTGGCTGCTCTTTACGCTCCGGCGGCGTTCTACGATCGCGCTGATCGCTCGCTGCGGCAATGGCAGGTGAGGGAATGTCAGAAGGCGACGGATTACCCGCTCCGGTCCATGCTGGGTATTCTCGCACGGTCGCTGGTGCACCAAGGGATACTCTCCAGTTATCGGAGGGCGTACTGGAAATTTCTGATTCAGATCCTCCGGAACTGGTCCGGCAATCCACCCAAACTGAGCCTGGGGATCACGATCCTGCTGTCCGGGCATCACTTCATCCGCTACGCAAAGAATCTGGTGGCCCACCTGGATTCCGAGCTCCGAAAACTCCAGATTGAGCGCCCAGCAGCCGTTGATTCGGCGGTGGCTGACCGAGTATCAGCTTGAGATTGCGAATATCCTCGCGGAAGGATTGATGGGAGGAGAGAAGATCGCCGGGGCGCTGTAAGCCCGTCAGTGTGAACGCCGGTTGCCATCGACAGATCAGTTCATACTGGCGGACGGCCAATCCCTGGGCAAGGTCGAAACCTCCCGTGCACGAGCCCGGGGGTCATCATGGCCATCAAGAAGAGTCCGACCGTGGATTGGGATAGCATCCTCGCCGAGATCTCTGGAGCGAAGACTCTCGGCTTGGAGTACGGGGCCAACCGCAATATTTTCCGGCAAGGCGACCCAGCTGATTCTGTATTGTATCTGCGTCGAGGCAAAGTGAAGATTTCCGTGACCTCCCAAGGGGGGAAGGAGGCGATCGTCGCTATTCTGGACTCTGGCGAGTTCTTCGGCGAGGGTTGCCTGGCGGGCCAGGCGCTGCGGATTGCGTCGGCGACAGCGATGACCGATTGCGGCTTGCTGCGGATCCATAAGCCCATGATGGTGCGCATGCTCCATGAGCACCACGAATTCTGGGAATTGTTCGTAAGACACCTTCTCTCGCGCAACATCCGATACGAGGAGGATCTAACCGACCAGCTTTTCAATTCGAGCGAGAAGCGCTTAGCTCGGGTACTCCTGCTTCTCGCTCACTTCGGCAAGGAAAGTACGTCTGAAACAATCCTGCCTAGTATCAATCAGGAGAACCTGGCGCAGATGGTGGGCACCACCCGTTCGCGCGTCAGCCACTTCATGAATAAGTTTAGGAAGCTTGGCTTCGTCGATTACGAAGGTGGCGCCTTGACCGTCAAGAGCGGCCTGCTCAGCTTGCTTTTACACGACTAACCTTCGCGTTCTGAATTCTGGGTCATCCTTCCGGTTTCACGCCGTCGTCTCTCTTTTCGCCCTGAATGAGCAATTTTGATCGAGTCCGTGAGCGGCATTGAACTGACTCCCTATGGACTGAGCGATATCAAGAGATTGGCCTTCGTGAGAAATCCGGGTTCGGCTTTCAAGACGGCGCCGGCCGAACCTCGTTCAAATCCGGCCAGAAGTTCGGGAAGGGAGCTACCGTGAAGAGGAGAGCTCGGCGAGACAGGTTTTGGGAAAGCTTCGTGACTAGTGAACTGGGGAGAAGTTTGGAGCTTCTGATTCTGGCCGGCAATGAACGGATTGGCGGGAACGCGGGGGTTGCCAGCCGTGAGGAATTGGTCGCACAGAGGGCTTATCAGGAAGCGTTGCACCTGTCCACTGTACTGCGCTCGCAGATTGGCAAGGCGGGAGTGAGGCGTCTGGGGATCACCATTCAACAGATTCGCGACGCCATGGACAACGCCTAGCACACGCCAGCTTTTGTTGGCCTGGCGGGGCCCGCCAGCCTGCCGCCGAGATGATCGAAGGCCTCTATTCGGCGGCCAAGTGAACGAGCAATATTGACCAAAGATCTGAGCCACAGTGGGCAGACATTCGATAAGACAAATCTTATAAACATGCATGCCTCTGAAAGTAGCCTTGAGAGGCATGGCTGCCGGGCGCTCCTGCCCCCTGCCCAAGCAAGCGCCCGGCGCTTACGTCAAGGTGGACGGGACTGGAGCGCCCGGCCCGTCGGCCTTAGACGAGCGCCGTCAGCAAGCGTAACTCTCGAAGGAGAAGGGAGGTTGATATGTTTCTGATTCTGTTCATCGTGTTGCTGATGGCGTGGCTGCTAGGCTGGGGTGCTTTTCACGTGGCCGGCGGATTGATCCACCTTTTGTTGATCGTCGCGGTCATTGCCTTGATTGTCCATTTCGTCCGATGCCGGCGAGCCTACTGACGGCCGAGCGGAAATGCCACGGCGGAGGTCGGGTCCGCTGAGTAGGCATTCGGGACGTACCGACCATAATCGATACGTTCCCGGTCGGATGCGGCGGCGCTCCAGTAGCCTTTTTAAGGAGAGAACCAATGAATGCTGGAGTCGTTTCCCCGAAAAAAGTCCGTTCCTGAGGGAGATTGAGGAGATCCGGCGGAGGGTGCAACGATACATGGAGAAGGGTGCGGCGACAAGGGGCTGCCAAGGTGAGGTGAAGATCGTTGTGCGTGTGCTCAGCGAAGCCCTTGCCACCGAGCTGGTTTGTGTCTCGCGTTACAAGCATCACCATGAACTGGCGAAGAGCATCCACTCCCAGGCCGTGGCGGCGCAGTTCCTTGAACACGCCAACGAGGAACGCAGACACGCGGATCAAATCGTTGAGAGAATCAGACAACTGGGCGGGAAGCCGAACTTTAGCCCGCACGGAATGTTCACGCGCAGACACTCTGAAGATGTGGGAGGAGAAACGTTTTTCGATATGATTCGAGAGGATCTCCTCGCGGAACGCATCATTATCGAATGCTACTCGGAGATTGTCGGTTATCTCGGTGACACCGATCCGGCCAGCCGCTGGATGATGGGAGCAGTCCTTGGCAACGAGGAGCAGCACGCCGCTGAGATCACAAGCTTGTTCGAAACCATCGAACCGGACGAGCGGTGGAGCGCGCGCGGGGCCGGCGGGCGGCTCCGCGGCCACGGTTACTGAGACCCAGCTCCACGCTGAAATTTTCCGCTATTCGAGCCCCCGGGGGCGGCTCGCCGGGACGTTGCTCAACGGAGCCGTTTCGAAGCAAGACGATAACCGGCAACTCTGGGGACGGTGGGCCACGGCGAAACAGATTCTGAAGACGCGGAGTTCGAGTATGAAATATGGGGCCTGGTGCCTGGCTGTTTTGTCCGCGGCACTCGTAGCGATGGCACGTTTTGGATGTTTAGCCCAGCAGCCCAGTTCAGAAACGAGTGTACCGCCGACGGCAGGGCGGGGCGGCAATTCGAGAACCGTCCTTTTCTCTCAAGCCCATGTGAAGCCGGTGGCGCCGAGCCTCGATACCCTTGTGGCTCAAATGCTGCAGGCCGCGAATCGAAATGCGGCGCACTTTCATCGGTACACTCTGACGCGGGAATACGAACTGTTTGTGCGAGACCGCGACAGCGCGAGAACGGAGGTAATCGCAAACATCACCTTTATTCCTCGCGACACCAGGAATTATACCGTTCGGCGAACCGAGGGCAGCGCGATCGGGGAGATGATCGTCCGTCGAGTCTTGGGACGCGAGGCAGCGATCGCTAAAGGCAGGGGATCGAGCGACATCACGTCGGATAATTACCGCTTTCGACTTTTCGGCGAAGAAGTTGTGGCGGGCCACCGCTGTTACCTTCTTCAGCTGATGCCCAAGCGGCGGGATCCGAATCTGCTTCGCGGGACGGCGTGGGTTGATGCCGACACCTACTTAATTCGTCGTATCGAAGGCCAGCCCGAGAAAAACCCTTCGTGGTGGGAGCGCGACGTGTGCGTTGATTTGATCTTCGCTGATCTCGGGGGAATGTGGTTGCCGACTTCGTCTCAATACTCGGCCAATGTGCGGCTGCTCGGCGCATCCGTTATGATTGCGCGTGATCTGAGCTACGGCGACCTCCGGCCTGCTGTGGCGGCGCCGAGTTTCTCCGAGGACTCGGAAGGGCGGGGAAGACTTCGCGCTTCATACTCGTGTCCCACCCCATGAGGCGCATTGAGTCAATTTGATTCACACGGCGCTGTTGTTGATGGTGATGGTGGTTTTGTTCTGGTTCGTCAACAGACACCTCGGTACGGCCCGCCTTCTAAAAACGATCTTAAGGGGTGTGGTCGTAATTGCCGCGGTTCAGTTCCGCATTTCCAGGGCGCGGGCGTCGCGAGCCGGGCGCAACCTATTTCAAGAACTCGATGAGAGCAAGAGCCCAAGGTTGCAGCGTGATCTCGAGAGGCTGGTTCGAAAGCGGTTCAATGCGGGCCGGCGGCATGCCGACCGCGCGCAACTCCCGCTGCTGCTCGCGACTTGGGAAGTCTGGTCTCCCCATTTCCTCCCAGGTGGCGAGTGGGGAGCCATGATCGCGATCCACCACCTGGATTCGCACCCGCCTTAGGCTGGGGTCGCCTCGGAGTGAGAGCGTGAAGTGGCGAGGAGCGGCTTCTCCCTCTGGCGGCGCGTAATTCCACAGGGCGATGGCGAGCGATCCGTCAGCGCGCCGCGTGACGAGGGCCGTGTCCGAACCCGAGGCCAGGCGTTGCCCGCCGAGAAGATGGAGGAGTTGAAATGCGTTGAAGGCGGCCTTGGGGATGCTTCCGGCAGCGATCAGGCCAAAACCGCCGTAAAAGGGACGCTTGACCACGCCTTGCTCCTCAAAAACATCTGAAAATGTCCAGTAAGCCAAAATGTCCGCCAGGCCGTCGCACTGGCGGATGGTATTTGCCAGCCACGGCCCCATGAACGGAGAGTCAGTGACATCGACCTCATTCCGATAACTGGCGTTGTACTCGGAGATGATGAGGGGTAGATCGGGACGCGCCGACGCCTTTACCTGCTCATGAACTTTTTTCACGGCGCGGTAGACCATCTGGTCGCGCCCGATCGGCTCGTTCGTGCCGAAAACATCTCGAGCGCTGTCGTTGCCGTATACGTGGGTGGAAACGAAGTCGACCGGGACGCCTTTGGTTACACAGTGCTGGATGAACCGATCCATCCAGGCGGCCTGCGCCGTGGCCGGCCCGCCGACTCGCAGCCGCGGGCTGACACGCTTCAGGGCTCGCGCCGTCACGTCGTAGAGCTGGTAGTACGTGGTTTCCTTGGGGTCGCCGGACCAAAAGTCGATATTGGGCTCGTTCCATACCTCAAAATACCACTGGGACACCTCGTTAATACCGTAGCGCTCCACCAGATGCCGGCCAAATTGCTCGATCAGGTCGCCCCAGCGCTTCCAGTCCTTGGGAGGAGCCGTGTACGGGTGATACCAGAACGGATGCTCGATGAGTTTCGAGGCCAGCTTTCGAGGCATGAAACTCAACTCGACGAATGGCCGAACGCCGTTGGCCAGAAGTCCGTCGTAAATCTGGTCGACGTAAGAAAAGTTGTACGAGGGTTTCCCTCGCTCGTCTTCGTCGTACAGGCCGACTTCGTCGTGAAAAATGGCGTGAAACCGCACGTACTGGAAATCGGTGGCGCGCTTGACTTGGCGAAGATCATTGCGATAACTCTCCCGCAGCGAGAGGATAGCGCGGCCGGAACCGAACATTCGCTCCCAGTAGTGCGGGAACGGCCGCGCCGGAGCGCGGGCGTCAATGACAAGGGTCTGGCTCCTGGTTGAGGGCGCTGAATGCGCCGGTAACGCAAAACGCGCCGGCCAGAGCAGCAGAACCAGGATCAGCGTGACCCTCGACTGGTTCGGGCGACAGCAGCGCGTCCCCATGGCGTCAAACCTCATTGCCGTTCCCCCAATCGTGCGGGCGCGGCGAAACTGCTTTTAGGCCCGGCTCCGCGGTTCAAGCGAAAGGGAGTTTAGTCAGCCCGAAGAAAAACCCCGCCACGAGAATCTACCCAACGCTCTTTGCCGGGCATTATGCCCGGTCGGCGCGGTCGCGTGATTCGCCGGCTGGCCTCACTGAAGAGGCTCGCTGTCCCCCCCGGGTCCAAGCCTGCCGGCTCCCGTGCCATCCCGCCCTCCTCCGCTGGTGTGGGCGGAGAGGCTTGGCGAGTTCGGTCGCTTCAGCCGGACAAAGATGGCCCGAGCTTGCGCTGCTTCCTGCTTGCGTCCGACGTGGGCATAGGCGCTCGCCAGCGCGAAATAAATGGGAGCTTGGCGGGGAGAGGCGCGTCGGGCTATCTCAAGCTCCCGGATAGCTTGTTGGTAATTGCGGGTATCGAGAAGCAACAACCCTAACAGATAATGAGTGAAGGCAAGCTTGGGATTGAGCCTGACTGCCTCCTCGGCATACGGCAGGCCCCCGGGAGAGTCGACTCGGTACTTTGCCGCCGCAATCTCCAGCCGGGCGAACACGTGATCGGGGTAGTTGAGGATTTCCCTTTGGAATTCCGTCACCGCCGCCGCCGCGTCGTGAGCCGATAGCAAGAGTTTTCCATAAGCATAATGAATGTTCGGATATTGCGGGTAAGCCTTGACGAGCTCGGCGTATTCCCTCCTCGCTTCATCAAATTTGTCTTGCGCGGCGAGACATTCAGCGCGGCCGAGGCCGGCGATGATCGTGGCCTCCGGTGTTCCCTTCGCCGCCGGGCGACTCCCGGGCACGCGGAGCGCCACCATACCCAGCTCCCGTGTGAGGTCGTCGTTCCGAATGCTGTCACGACATAGCGCCGCCAGAGCTTCGTGCGCGCTCTCGAAGTTCCCTCTTCGCTGCTGCAGCACGCCGATGTGGTAGAGCATCACATGCCGCAATTGCGGGTCGTCGGCAACCCCGATTTGCCGGCCTTCTTCAAGGTGGCGGAGCGCGCTCAAGTCCTGGCCCTGCTCGAATTCACACAGTCCCAGCATGACTTTCGCCGTCCCAGCGTTCGGATCCAGCGCGATCACCCGTGCAAACGCCTTCCCCGCATCCCGATAAGCACTCCGGTCATACTCGACCGTGCCCAACGACCACCAGCCTTCCCTCCAGTTGGGTTGCAAGGCCAACGCCCGGCGGTACAAAAGAACGGCGTCATCCAACCGGTTGGCGTCTCGCGCACGGTCCGCCTGGGCGGATAGGGTGGCAAACTCGGAAGCGGCTAAGGCTGGCTCTTGCACCCCGGCCGATAATCCTCGGAGGATCACCAGCGCGATCAGCGCTGTGGCTGGAACGCTGACGCCGCACCGTCTCGAACCGGTGACGAGGAGGAACCGCCGCAAGCTGACGCGTCCACTGCTCTTCACGGTGCCATTTTACAACACGCTCAGGCGTCCCCTGAGCGAAACTAGTACGAGCCGCTCACGGCATTACCGATGTCCCATTTGAGGGCACGCTCCAAGAAGTGGAGCGTGCCCTCAACCACAAAAACTAAAAGCTGAACCGGGCGAGCAACTCGATGACCCGCGCACCGAGCGCCCCCTGAGCTTGGCCGAATCCCGTATTCGGGGTAAACGACGTGATTTTATTCGTGGTCTGATCCAAGGTGATGCTGCCTAAGAACTGCTGCGAACCCAAGGGTTGGAGATTGAGCGTATTGAACAGATTGTAAAAACTGGCGCGCAAGGAGAGCTTGGCATTCTCGCCCAGAATCTTCGTGGACGGCAGGCCAAAATCCTTGCCCAGCATCAAATCGAGGTCGTGGTAGTGCGGCCCGCGGAAGAAATTGCGTTGGACTCCGGGGAAGGGCGGCACGCCTGTCGACGACAATGTGGGAAGGGTGAAGTAAGCATTCGGGTTGGTAGCCAGGTTGGGAAAATTGCCGTAAGGCCTCTGGAACGTGGAATTGCTGAAGTCGTTGCCAGCCCCGCCGGTGTAGGCGGCCGGCTCGGCATTGCAGAAACCACTGTTCGGATAGATGAGGCTGCAGCCGCCAACGTTAGAAGCTGGCGGGTAAACAACGTTCACGCCGTAGAAGGGCGTGAACGGGAATCCGGTGTGATACGTGTAGATCGGGCTCAGGTCCCATCCACCCAAGACTTTCTCCTTCCAGTCGTGCGATCCCGAGAACAGGCGGGGCGTCCAGATTCCGAACGCCTTGAGGGAATGGGTGGTGTCGAAATCACAGTGACCATAAGACGCCGAGACGTTAAACGGATAGGGGTCGGCGTAGTAGTCCTGGGAGCCGTGGTCCATGCATGAGCTGAGGGTGTACTGAGCATCGGCCTCAAACGATTTGGAGAATCGATGCTCAATTTCAGCCAACAGCGCATTGTAGTGAGCATTGGCGTCGTTGGTGTAGAAGTCGACGCCCTGCACGGCGGGATTCAAATTCGGGTAGTACAGCCAATCCAAGTTGATGATCTGGCGCGTGAAATGGCGGCTCTGGCTCCCCTGATACCCAACCGTGGCCACCCAGTTCTGCCCCAGGTTGTATTGCCCTTCGACCGAGTAACGATAAACGACCGGCGTCGGCAGGTTTAGATCGAAAGCGGTGAGGCTGACGGGCGCGCAGGTAGCCGGGGCGCAGGTCGGGAGGCCCGTGGTGGCGGAAAACGTCTGTATAGCCGCCGGATTCGATGGGTAGCCGTAAATGTCATGAGGTGCGTCGGCCAGTGCGTATTTGATGTTGGACCCGGTCAGGAAGAGATTGGCCACCAAGGGCGGGTTGAACCGCCCGTTGAGCGTGATGGCCTCCTGCATGCGGTTATATGCGATGCCGGCGCCACCCCGCAAAACGAACCGATCGCCGAGCGGGCGGCCGAAAACTTCTCTTGGGCTCCAGGCAAATCCGAGTTGGGGACCGAAGTTGTGGTAGCTGGAGTTGTACAGGGCTCCGCCCGTCCGGATTCTGAGGCCGGATAAGGCGCTGGCGCCACTGCCCAGGATGACCGTGCTCAGGTTGTTGTATTTTTCATGAAGCGGGCTGAAGTACTCCCAGCGCAAGCCAAGGTTGAGCGTGAGATTGGGTTTCACCTTGTAATTGTCTTGGATGAACAAAGCGTAAATGCTCGAGCGGATGTACTTTGTGCTGGAGGTCGGCCTGCCCGTGCGCGGATCAAAGTTTACCTGCTCGGAGATGGGCGCGTCGTTGCCGAAGTCCCACAGGTCGTTGAATTGGTAGTTGGGAATTCCTGCCCAGGTCGTTACATCGTTATCCTGCTCCTTGTAGATGTCGGTTCCTAACTTGAGCGAATGGCTGTTCACGACCTTTGACAAAGTATCGCGCACATTGTAAGTGGTCTGATAGAAGACGCCCGGGCCGGGAGCGCCGAACACCGGACAGCAGGCCAGACCGACCTGTCCAATGCTGTTGAGGTTGTCTGCCGGAAAGCCAAACGGCTCCTGGGGGTTCGACTTCACCTCATCGAAGTACCAGCGCGTGACGCCGGCGCGGGCTTCGTTGATAAGAGTGGGTGAGAACGTGTGCTCCCACAGCAACAGACCGGCGTAGTTCAGCCGATTGCTATGCCACAGATTGGACGTGCGAGCGGGACCGTTAAAGAAGGTGCTGTCGTTCGGAACCCAGTAAAAGCTGTAGGCGATCAAATCTCGGCTGGTCGCCTGCCAGTCCACGCGGCCGTTGTACTGCGTGGCGGTTTGCTGGAAAGGGAGCGTGGTGGTGACATTAAAGACGTCAGGGACGCCGTCGAGTCCGCCGCCGATTCCAAACGGCGTGGCCGGTTGCCCGTAAGTAGCGTCCCGGCTCCCGGCTGCGACCCCTTTCATAAGCGAGCCAACATCCAGACCGAGCGGGTTGCCGCTGGCGTCGGTGACGGTTTGGCACTGAGTGGACGGCAGGGCGACTTGAGCGCAGGTCACGGGGTTAATGTGGCTGAAAACCACCCCGACACCGGGGAACGAAGCATACTTCGAAGCAATTGGGGCGGCCGATTGCAATTGGTTGAGGAGCTGCGGCGTAACGTACCAGCCAGACCCCTGGCTGACAGACTGGTTGCGGAGAGTGTCGTAAGAGAGGAAAAAGAACAAGTGGTTTCTCACGATCGGCCCGCCCAGGCTCCCCCCAAATTGATTGAAACGGTTGTCATCGCGCTGGGGCTGGCCAAACGGACCGTTCCAGCGCTGGTAGGCGTCAAGCCCGGGGCGGTGAAATTTGAAAAACGCGCTGCCGTGAAAATTGTTGGTGCCATTTTTTGAGACCACCAACACCTGCGCCCCGCTGTTCCGCCCATTCTCCGCGCTGTACGGATTGGCCTGAATCTGCACCTCCTTGATGGATTCTTCGTTGGGGGTGATAACGGCGGAGCCTCCCCACGCCAGGCTGTTTACCTCGACGCCGTCGATTTGGTAGCTGTTGCCGTTGTTGCGGGTACCGCCGGCCACGATCTGAGGCTGGTTCTCGGTCATAAAAATGCTGTCCGTCGAGCCGGATGAGCTTTGATTGCTGCCCGGTAAAGCCGTGCCGCTGCCCCCGGCTCCGGTAGCTCCGTCGCCGAACACGCCGGGGGCCAGACGGAGCAAGCGGTAAGGGTCGCTGCCGAAGGAGGGCAACAACTGAATCTCCTGGCTGGTCAGCGTGCCAGCGACGTTTCCGGTCTCGGTGTCAATCAAGGGTGCCACCGAAGCGCTGACGGTGACAGACTGGGTGACCTGGCCGAGCTCGAGTTGCACGTTAAACGCATTCATTTGTTCGGCGGCGACCACCACGTCAGCGTAAATCTTCTTCTGGAAGCCTGACTTTTCCACCGTTAACGAATAGTCGCCCGGGGCCAGGCCCGTGAACGCGTAAACCCCACGGCTGTCGGTCGTCGCCGTCCGAGTGACGTTGGTATCTTTACTGGTTAGCGTGACGGTGGCGCCTGAGACGGCTGCTCCCTGCGGGTCCGTGACCGTTCCCTGGATGCCCGCACGGTACTGCGCCAGCGCTGCCGAGCCCACGAACACGCAGCAGCCGAGGGACAGAAGAATGGACCTGCTAACGCAAATCTTCGAGTAATTCATTTGAGCCTCCTTCTCCGACACATTCCCTTTCGTTTTGCTCTGCGACCCAGCACTGCCCCGTTCCAGAAGGATGTAACCGCAAGTGAGGAGCTGGCATGTTGTACCGCCGGTTGTACGGTTTCTTCTCCAGCCTCAAAAGTGAGCCCAGCATTCAAACGTTTTAGTAAAACGATTGAACTCTACCAGCATCCGGCTTTTGATGTAAACAAAAATTTTTTATGCGCCTTGTATTTTATTGATAATACAAGGCCGTTTACAGCTCTGCGGCCGCCCACCACGCAGGCATCGACAGAAAGTTCCACTGTGTGCCACACTGACCCCATGAACGGGCGAAAGCGAGCACGCCGTCACCGGTCCGAACGCTCCGGCACGGTGGGCCAGCCGGTCAACCTCAAAGCCTTGGCAGACCATTTGGGCCTCTCGCCGGCCACGCTTTCGCTGGTACTCAACCGAGCCCCGGGGGCAAAATCGATCCCGCGGGAAACTAAGCAGAGAATATTTGAAGCGGCCCGGAAGTTCAGCTATCACCCTAACTTCGTTGCCCGCGCCCTGCGGGCGCGCAGGAGTTATACGATCGGTGTCATCGTGCCCGAGGTCAGCGAAGGTTACGAGGCGCTTGTGTTGAGTGGGATTGAAGACTATCTGTTGCAGGCGGGCTACGTCTATTTCGTTGCCAGCCACCGTCACCGAATGGATCTGATCGACGAATACCCCCGGCTGCTGCTGGCCCGGTCGGTGGAGGGCCTGATCCTGGTTGACACGCCCTGTCACCACGCGCTGCCGGTTCCGGTGGTGACCGTCTCGGCCCATACGGACTCCGAGGGCTTTACCAGCATCGAGCTCGATCACCACCGCGCCGCGACCCTGGTTCTCCAGCACCTGGTTCAACTTGGCCATCGGCGGATCGCCATCATTAAGGGACAGTCGTTCAGTTCTGACACGGAGGTGCGATGGCAAACGCTGGCTCAGGAAGCCTCCCGCCTCGGGCTGGAGTCTCCTGAAGAGCTGACGGCGCAGTTAGTGGGTGATTCCCCCTCGCCTTTTCTAGGCTACGTCGCGACTCAGAAGTTACTGGCCAGCACGGTACCGTTCACCGCCTTGGTGGCCTTTAACGACGTCTCGGCCATTGGCGCCATCCGCGCCCTGCGCGAGGCCGGCCGTCGAGTCCCGGAAGACGTTTCGGTGGTGGGGTTTGACGACATCCAGAGCGCCGCCTTCCAGAACCCAGCTTTGACCACGGTGCGCCAACCCCTGTGGAAGATGGGAGCGCTGGCGGCGGAAACTCTCCTCAAGCGCATCGCCGCCGGCGCGGGGGCGGATTACCCACGGCGGCTGACCGTTGAGCCAGAACTTGTAGTTCGTGAATCGACTGGGCCGGCTCCCGCCCAGGAACGGAGCGAGTGACGGGCTCCCCATCAGTGCCCGCTGCCGGTTCAGGCGTTCGCCGCCGGGCGACAGCGATTGGCGCAGTGCCGTATGCCATTATCTCCTTCGGCGAGGCCAGCCAAATCGTCCAATTCCACCCGCCCCAAGGTCATTTATACGGGTTTTGTCCTGACCGGCATGGTGACCACGCTGCTCGGCCCCATTCTGCCGCCTCTTGCGGTGCGCTGGTCCTTAACCGACGCTCAGGCCGGCTCCTTGTTCACCGCCCAGTTCGTGGGATCCACCCTCGGAGTTCTGCTGTCGGCGGCGATCCTCCCCAAGCTTGGCTTGGCAGCGTCGCTGCCGGCCGGGTATGCGGTGATGAGCCTCGGGGTGAGTGCTCTTAGCGCGAGCGCTTGGCCCAGCGGGCTGGTCTCAGTATTTGCTTACGGCCTCGGCCTCGGGATCGTGATTCCGGCCAGCAATCTTCTGATTGCCGAGGCCAACCCCTCGCATCGAGCGGCTGAGCTGAACATCTTGAACTTAGCCTGGGGGCTGGGCGCTGTCGGCTGTCCCCCGTTCGTGGCAGTTCTGCTTGCCAGGACCGGGGGCACGGCCGGCGTTCTGCGCGCTCTGGCATTACCGCTGGCGATCGTTGCGACCGCTTTGCTCTTTCAGCCCCCCACTAACCTGGGATTGACGGCGGTGGGCCGGGCGGTTTGGCCAGACTCAATCTTGCACGGCCGCTTCCTGGCCGTGCTGGCCACGATCTTCTTCCTATACGTCGGAACCGAAAACTCCCTCGCCGGTTGGATCGCTTCGTACGCGCGACGACTCAGTACTCCCCCGGGCCGGCTATGGGTGCTCATGCCTTCCTTCTTCTGGGCTTCCCTCTTGGCGGGTCGTGCCGTCGCGCCCGGCATCCTTCGCCGCGTCACGGAAGCGAAGCTCCTGGTGACGGGTCTAGCGGTGGCCGGGGTCGGTGTGGCCGCGCTGCTGGCTGGGAATGACGTGACCGCAATCGGCCTGGGCGTGTCGCTGGCCGGATTGGGTTTGGCGGGCGTATTTCCGATCGCCATCGCGATGTTATCCGAGCATGGCGGGTCTTTGGCGCTGCGAACCACCGGCGTAGCCTTTGCGCTGGCCGGCCTGGGGGGTGCAACCCTGCCTTGGCTGGTCGGAGTGTTGTCGACGCGTTTCGGCGGCCTCAAGGCTGGTCTTGCCGTCCCTCTCGCCGCGATCGCAGCGCTGATGGTGTTGCAGCCCTATGCCTCGCTGCCAAAAAGCGCGACGGATCCTTCGAAAACTGGACCTGCCGACGCGTGAGTTGCCGGACTCTAAAGGCCATTGAGCGCCGCGGGAAGGAGCCGTCGCCACCAATTCTACCGCGCTAGCGGATGTTCTTCAGCACGGCCAGTATTTCGCCGACGTCTGGCACCTCCTTGAGCTCGTAAATCTTCGACCATGCGACCTTGCCCTGTTGATCCACCACAAAAACCGCGCGATCGTTAATGAACGGCACCGAGTGTTTTGCCGGCGGAAAAATTCCGTAGGCCCCCGCGGTTCCGGCGTAAGGCCAGCGATCCGAGGCCAGCGGAAAGCTGAGACCGCCAAGAGATTTCTGGTAAGCCACGTGGCAGGGAACTGAATCGGTGTTGACGCCCACGACCTGGGCGTTCAAGCCGGCGAACTCCGCCAGATGGGCTTCGATCGCCGACAACTCATCCCGTCAGACCGGGGTGAAATCGAGCGCGTAAAAGCACACCACCACATTCTTTCCCCGCCAGCTTGACAGTTGGAACTCGCCCTGCGTCTCACCCGCAGCGGAGCTCAGCTTGAAGTCTGGAGCCACGTCACCTTTCGTTAAAGCCATGAATCCCCCGGATGTGTCAATTTGTCTGCGTCCGCCTGAATGAATGCGCACCCTGTCAGGCCCCTGCATTGTAGCCTGGGTCGAGGGTAAACGCCAAAACAGCGGGAATTGCCCCGGGACTGCCGCACCCGCCCGTCGTCCGGCGCAGAGCCCGAGGGTCACCGGCCGCCGTTCCGGAATCGTCGTCGAGGACAAATGATCCGCCGGCTTCCAGGCTTTGCCGTATAATAGCGCGTCCTAAAGGAAGATTCTTTTTGGACGAAACGCCCTTCCGAGGTCCCGACATGAACCGACGTCGATTTCTACAAACCGGTGCCGCCGCGAGCCTGGCTCTTAAGGGCTTTCCGGCGATTCTCGGTGACACGCCGCAAAGGTTTCGCACGGCCTTGATTGGTGCGGGATGGTGGGGCATGAACATCGGCCATGTCGCGATGCAGTCGGGTGCCTCCAAAATCGTGGCCCTGTGCGACGTGGACGAGAACCAGTTGCGGCCGGCCGTGGAAAATGTAGAAAGACTTTCGGGCGACCGCCCGCGGGTTTACAAAGACTTTCGGGACTTGCTCGCCAAAGAAAAGCCCGATATCGCCATTGTCGCGACTCCTGACCATTGGCATCCCCTCATCGCCATCGCGGCGGTCAAGGCCGGAGCTCATGTTTATGTGGAAAAGCCCGTCAGCCACACGATCCTGGAGGGCAAGGCGATGGTGAGGGCCGCCCGGGAATCCGATCGCGTGATGCAGGTGGATTTGTGGCGGCGTGTCTCCCCGGATCATGTCGCGGGTATGGAGTTTCTAAAATCCGGAAAGGCCGGCAAGATCGGCATGGTGCGCGCCTTTGTTCATTATCCAGGGGGACCGGGAGAGCCGACGCCGGATTCGGACCCGCCGCCCGGCCTCGACTGGGACCTGTGGTGCGGTCCCGCGCCCTACCGGAATTTTAACCGCGCCATTCACCCCAAAGGGTTTCGCCAGTTCCTCGAATACGCCAACGGGCAACTTGGTGACTGGGGCGTCCATTGGATGGACCAAATCCTATGGTGGACGGAGGAAAAATATCCGCGCAAGGTCTATTCGACCGGTGGACGTTGGATCAAACGCGACTCGACGAACGCCCCGGACACCCAAATCGTCGCCTTCGAGTTCGAGACGTTCACAGCGCACTGGGAGCATCGCCTCTACGCTGGCAACCGGGCGGAGAAAGCTTACGTGGGGTGCTATTTTTATGGAACGGAAGGTACGTTTCATATGGGGTGGACCGATGGCTGGACGTTTTACCCGGACACCGACAACAAGCCGCTGGTCCACATGGACGCCCATCTGGACGAGCCCGACGATCAGAACATCGCGCTGCTGTGGGCCAATTTTATTGACGCCATTCGCTCCCGCCAGCGTCCGGTGCGAGACATTGAGATCGGCCATCGTTCGACCAACATGAGCTTGCTAGGGATGCTCTCCCTCAAGCTCGGGCGCTCCATCGAATGGGATGGCGAGAAGGAAGAAGTGGTCGGCGACCCCGAGGCGAACAGGCTGCTCCGCCGCGAATACCGCAGCCCGTGGAAGTATCCGGAGGTGTGATCGGGGGCGCAAGAGTTCTGAGGAGGGTTCATGAGGAAGAAGGAGGGAAGGTTTTGGGTCTGCGGGCTGGTGGCTTTTTGCCTGGCCGGCCCCATCCGCCTGTCAGCGGGCGATCGCAAAGACCCGAAGGCTGTCGAGGTTGCCCAGGCGCTTCGGCAGGCGCTCGGCGGAGACGACGCTTGGCAAAAGGCGCACTTTGTGCGTTTCGACTTCATTGTGGCACAAGGGCCGGCCACGCTCGTCGATCGTTCCCATCTTTGGGATCAGTGGACCGGCCGCTATCGTTACGAAGAACGGCTGAAAGATGGCAGGGTCAAAATCGTGCTCTTCAACACGGCCACGAAGAAAGGTCAGGTTTTCTTAGGGGGAACGCGGGTACCGGATGGGGAGGCTAAGAGGGACCTGGACGATGCCTACGCGGCGTACATCAACGACATGTGGTGGCTGGCCATGCCCTGGAAATGGATGGACCCGGGCGTCAATCTGAAATACCTGGGCTCGACAACGCGCGGCCATGAAACGGATGATGAAGTCGAGTTAACCTTCAATCATGTCGGCCTCACGCCGGGCGACCGTTATCACGCCTTGGTCTCGCGGAAATCGCATCTCATGACGCATTGGGACTACGTGTTGCAAAGCCACGAAAAAGGTTCGTGGGACTGGGAATACGGCGAAACACACGGTATGAAACTGGCGAGCAATCACAGGAGCTCCGATGGCAAGACGACCATCAACATGGGCGTGGTGCGCGTGCTGGACGCAATCGACGATGCGTTCTTCACCGATCCGGCGCGCCGGCTGGCGGAGCTGAAATGAAGCCCGGGAGAACTGGGCGGAGCCGAGCGTTATGGTTCGGCGGGGAGAAATAATGGCGCGTCCACCCATTCGGATCTACACCCGAAGCTGGTGCGAAGATTCGCAAGCCGCCAAAGAGTTCCTGCAGAAACTGCACCTGACTTTCGAGGAGATCGACATCGAGCAAGAACCGGAAGCCGCCAGGTTTGTCGAGCGCGTGAACCAAGGCAAGCGAAGAACCCCGACGCTCGACGTGGGCGGCCGCACGTTCGCCTGCTCGCCGTTTGACGAACAGAAGCTTCGCCGTGAACTGGGCTTGCCTGAATAGCCTGTGTCGCCCCGCAGAAGACACGGTGGGCGACCACCCCGGGGCCTTTCGAGGATGACCCAGCGTACCGCGCCGGGTGGGCCATCTCCCGCGCCGTCACTTTGGGGGTAAGCAATTTGGCATTCGGGCGGCTGCCGGAGCGCGGAGTCGGAGAGTCCGATGGCAGGGAATCTGCGACTCCATGCTGTCCCGTTCAGGGCGATCCATGGACCGGCTTTGCCCAGCGCTGGATCAGTTCGAAGCCGGAGGAGTCGAGGCGGGCGGCGCGCCGGGTATGTTGGGAATCCGGTTCGCTTCCCCGCGCCGCGCCGCGGCCATCTGGATGTGGTGTTTATCCAGGATGGTGCCGGTGGCCTGTTGGAACTGCACCAGGGCCTGCGCATAGGCGGCGCGGGCCTTGGCTTCGTTGCCCTCGGCGGTGGTAAGGTCCCGCTCGGTTAGAATCACGTTGAGGGTGGTGGATTCGCCCAGTTTAAACTTTTTCTGTTCAGCCTCCAGCGTCTGCTGGGCTAGAATTCTAGCCTTGACGGCGGCGTCAATCTGGGCCTTGGCCTGAGTCACGGCAATTTCGGCGTTGCGCACGTCTTGTTCGATGGCGTTTTTTGTCCGCTGCAGTTGGGTCTCAAGCTGGCGACGTTGCAACAGCGCCGTGGTGGCGTCGGCCTGGGCCTGGCGATTGCGAATCGGGATGGTCAGCGTCAGCCCGATCGAATAATCGGGATAGGTACCGTGGAGCAACTGGGTCAGCGACTGCAAAGATCCTCCCTTCTGAATGCCGACTACCGGCGGCGGAATAATTCGACCGCCCACGTTGCATTGCAAGCGCGTGGGATCAAAGGTAGCCCCGGCCGGGCAACTTCCGAAGACGGGCCGGTTACCCGCCAAGCCAAAATCGGCGAAAGAAGCGAAGGCGTTCAGGGAGGGAAGCAGGCCGTTGCGAGTGAATTGGATCGTCAGGTCCTGATTCCGGAGGTTGAGCAGCGTCTGCTCAATCTCGGGACGGTTCTTGGCGGCCTCCGCCAGAGCCTCCGGCAGGGGGGGGAGGTCGCTCGGCTGTGGCTCCGGAAGTGAGTCCGTGGGCTCCACCTCAACCCCCGCCAGCTCGGAGTCCACGCGCTTGGAGAGCGCCGTTTTAAGTTTCTCGCCGTCCTCCCGATAAGTGGTTTGGGCCACAATCAGGGCTTGCTGGTCGGCGGCGAGCTCAGATTCAGCCCGCACGACTTCGATCGGAGCGAGCGTGCCGATCTGTACCTGCTTCTTGTTGTCGTCCAAAAGCTTCTGGGAATAATTCACGGCCTGTTGTGCGACTCGCACGTTCTCGCGGTCGGCGAGCAAGGTGTAGTAAAGGATGAGAATCTGCCCCACGGTCGTAATGACCTGCTGACGAAAGGCGCTGTCCGTTACTTTCAGGTCGTTGCGCGCGATGCGGAGTTGGGCCGCATTGGCACGATAACCGAAGCCTTTCAAAAGCGGCTGGCTGACCGTGATCCCGAAAAAGGCGGGCACGTAAGGATTAAACAATTGGAACTGTTGGTTGTTAGACTGGCGGCTCCCGTTGACGCTTAAGACGTAGCTCGTGCCGGTCCGGAAGCCCTGGCCGAAAAAGGTGCCGTACTGGGCGCTGTGAAACGTAGAGACGGGGATGCCGCTGAGGACCAGGGAGTTGAGCGGCGTCGAACTCTGGTCCAGCGCCGCACTGAAGCCGGCGAACGGATCGCAGCAGCCAGCCGATCCCAGATTGACGGCCCCGCCACCACCTGAAAAGCCGCCGGCGTTTCCGGTACCGCCTCCGCCCGCGCTCGTTGAGTTACCACCGATTGCTCCGGCGAACAGGGCGTTGGAAATCTGAGTGATCCCCGATACGCCGCGAGCCGCGCCGCCCGCCTTCGTGCGAAGGTAGTCCGCCTGCGCCAGCGGAATGTCATACCGGGCGACGGCAATATCCAGATTGTTTTCAAGCGCGAGAGAGATAGCATCCTCGAGCGAAAGCTCCAGCTTGCCTTTCTGGATGAGCGCATGGAGCAACTCCGAGTTGCTCATCGAAGGCTCGGGTACGGGGAGGCTGTGAAAGGCGTCAAAGAAGTTCGGAAACGCCCGCCCCTGCGAGTAGTTCATGTCCATCACATTGGTCGAGGACGCCGGCGAGCGCGACGGCGGCGAAGATTGTTGGGCGAGGAGACCGGTGCCCCCTGGCAAGACGCCGATCAGGCTTCCGGCCAGAGCCATGGCCATCCACCGCGAATCAAATACCCTCATCATGGAACTTTCTCCTTGTGGGCGGAAGTCACGATACGTCCCGGCCTCACAAACAGTTTACGAAACTTTCCGACGTCGAGTTTCATCCTCGGGTTAGCATCACGCCTTGTTGACGTCTCCGATCCATCTCATGAACGTTCGGCGGGTTGCGTCACGAAACCGGGTCTTGAGCGTTGCGACCCCCATGGGCTCCCGCAGGTGGTGGGAATGATCGGCCGACGGGGAACAAATACCACCTCAGTCTACCAGAACCCGAGCGAGCGCGGAACATTCGGAGTCCACCGGAAACAGGTGGAAGTTCTCGGCTTGAAAGGATTATGCCATGGGCACATTCGGTGCCAACCCACAACTCATCGTAAGTGATTCACTTTACTGACCGTTACGAGCCACGGTAGAGGTTTGGGCGATATCGCCGTGCCCGTTTCTAGGACGAGACTGTCCGCAAACGGACACCGACCCCCGGGGTTGCTCGTCGCTAGCGGTTGGTTGTACCGTAACCATCGATGGCTGATTATCCGAAGACCGCCAGCAACCCATGGCGGAATATTCGACTGACCCTGGCTTACGACGGCACCGACTTTTACGGGTGGCAGCGGCAGCCAAACGTGCCCACGGTTCAGGGCTTGTTGGAAGAGAGGCTCGGGCGCATCCTCGGCGAAACCGTGTCGATTAACGGCTCGGGAAGAACTGACGCCGGGGTGCATGCAGTTGGGCAGGTGGCAAACTTCAAGACGACCTGTCCCATCCCGTGCCCCAATCTGGTCGTTGCGCTCAACCACTCGTTGCCACCGGCGATTCGGATCCACCAGGCCTCCGACGTACCGCCGGATTTTCATGCCCGCCATGACGCCCGATCCAAAACATATCGGTACCGGATTCTTCGGGCGCACGTCTGCTCACCCTTTTTGTGGCGCTTTGTCTGGCATTGCCCTCATCCCCTGCTTGATCACGAAAGAATGGCCGAAGCAGCCAAGTTGTTTGAAGGCGAATACGATTTTCGATCCTTCGCCGCCGGGGATGGCCAGGCGCGAGAAGATCTTGCCGGGTCTTCGTCGCCGGAGCATGATAGGGGTGTGCACGGGAGAGGGGGGACGACGGTTCGAATCATCTTCCGTTCTCGCCTATTCTGGCACACGCGGACCAGAATGCTGGTGTACGAGGTGACGGGGAGCGGTTTTCTGCATCGGATGGTGAGAAACATGGTGGGTACGATGATCGAAGTGGGGCGGCAAAAACTCGCCCCGGCGGACATCCCGCGCCTTCTCGCGGCGCGTGAACGGAGACTGGCCGGTCCGACGGCTCCCCCGCAGGGTCTGTGTCTTATGAAGGTCGAGTATGGTGGGATCGTGCCGGGGTCTGACATGTCGGGATGACACCCCTATGGTACTCGTAATCGACAACTACGACTCGTTTACCTACAACCTAGTCCAGTACCTCGGCGAGTTGGGCGCGGCGGTTGAGGTCCGGCGCAACGATCAGACGACCGTGGAGGAGATCGAGCGCCTGGCTCCTGAGCGTATCGTCATTTCCCCTGGCCCGAAGACGCCAAGCGAGGCGGGAATCTGCCTGGATCTGATCCGAAGATGTTCCGGACGCTTCCCCATCCTCGGCGTGTGCCTTGGGCACCAAGCGATCGGCCAAGCGTTCGGCGGCAAAGTGATCCGGGCGCCGGAAATTATGCACGGCAAGGTCAGCAATATTGAACACGACGGCCGGACGATTTTTTCCGGCCTCCCCAACCCCTTCTCGGCCACTCGTTACCATTCGCTGATCGTCGAGCGCGAGACGCTGCCCGCCTGCCTCGAAATCTCCGCGACCTCGGCGCGCGGTCTCATCATGGGACTGCGTCACAAGGAGATGAAGGTGGAAGGAGTTCAGTTCCATCCCGAGTCAGTGCTGACGGATGCCGGGAAACAGTTACTGGCAAACTTCCTGAAGCTCTAATTACCATCCTGGCCCGTGGAAAGCGCACGGCTTCCGAGCGGATACAACGGCTGAACCGGTTGCCGCCGGTGTTGTTGGTTCGCGGTCCATCGAAGACGCCATCACGCCCGGAATTTCCGCGTGAACTCGGCAAGCGCGGTGAGCTTGCCGCGGGCCGCGCCCGAATCGATGGCGCGGGCAGCTATCGCGAGACCCTCGACAAGGTTCTGGGCCTTGCCCGCGACGACCAGCGCCGCCGAGGCATTGGCCAGCACCGCATCGCGCTGCGGCCCCGGCTCGCCGCTCAGGAGGCGATCCAGCAGCTCGGCGTTGCGAACGACGTCTCCACCTTCGAGCGAGCCTGGGGCGGCCCGCGGTAAGCCAAAATGTTCGGGAGTGATCTCGCCGGTCCGGATGTCGTGGCCCTGGAACTCGGAAAACCGCGTGGGGCCGGTGGTCGAGATTTCATCCATGCCTTCCCAGCTGTGCACCACCCAAGCGCGTCGCGCGCCGACGGCGGCCAGGGCCCGGGCCATCAACTCGGTGTGGCCAGCGTCGTACACCCCCACCAGTTGTACGGACGCCCGAAGAGGGTTCGTGAGCGGACCGAGCAGGTTAAAGACCGTCTTCGTCTTAAGCGCCCGCCGGGCGTTCATGACGTGCTTCATCGCCAGGTGCAGATGAGGCGCAAAAAGAAATACCATCCCGACGGTTTCCAGACACTCGCCGATGCGCTCCAAAGGTAAGTCAACGATCACTCCCAAGGCTTCTAACACGTCGGCGCTCCCGCAGCGGCTCGAGATCGAACGATTGCCGTGTTTCGCCACTCGCACACCGGCCGCAGCGGCAACGATCGCCGTCGCGGTTGAAACATTGAAGGTGCCGAGGCCGTCCCCACCCGTGCCGCAGGTATCCAGCAGCGGCTCGCCCCCTCGGCTTCCGTTGGCGCGAACGCCGGCCTGTTCCAACACCTGGGCCGCCTTGGCCCGCATGACTTCGGCAAAGCCTACCAGCTCCTCGACCTGCTCGCCTTTTTCGCGCAACGCGAGGAGGAACTCAATGATCTCGGCATCGGACACAGAGCCGGAAAGCAGGCTCTCCATCACCGCCCGCGCCTCCGCGCGCGTCAGGTGCTCGCGCTGCTTCAACCGCGCTGTGACTCCTGCGATCTCCATCTCACCGAATTATATCGTTTTTCGCTCTTATAGGACGCCGAACAGCGGAGAATGTGCACTTGTCGCGCCAACCGACTCCACCGTATACTTCGAACGATGGAAGTCGGCCTGAAGCGGGCGCACAGCCTATGACACCCAAGCTGATTGCCATTTCCGGACCTCTGAAGGGCAGCTCCTTTCCGCTTTCTGACGCCGAAATCAGCATTGGGCGTGCCCAGTCCAATCGTGTCTGCATTGCGGATATTGCCGTGTCTCGCCGCCATTGTGTAGTGAGGAAGGAGGGCGACCAGTTCCGGCTGACCGATCTTGAAAGCCGCAACGGTTCGTTTGTGAACGGTGTGCCCGTCAAGCAGCACGATCTGAGACACGGTGACCGCATCGAGATCGGCGACTCACTGTTCTTGTTCCTCACCGAAGACGGTGACGTGAGCTCCCCGGCCGGTCCCGTGGAGCTGACCGATAGCGGCAGCATCTCTCACCCGACCGTCCGATTGCGGCGTGAAGACGCGCTCTACCTGCAGCCTGACAAGGTGCTGGGCACCCTGCCGGCGTCGCGCAAAGCCCGCGACCTCAAAGTTTTGCTCGAAATCAGTACGGCTATCAACTCGATCCGCGGCCTGGAGGCCTTGCAGCGCCGGCTGCTGGAGCTTATCTGCGGAGCCATTCCGGCCGAACGCGGGGCCATCCTGATGCTGGGTGAGAACCCGAACGATTTTTCCTCGGTTTTCGGCTGGGACAAGCTGCCGGGAACGATGCGGCCGGTGCAGGTCAGCCGCACGATCATCCGTCAAGTGATGCAGGAGCGGGTAGCCATTCTCAGCAACGACATTCCGGACACGGCTGCGTTGAGCTCCTCGGAAAGCCTGGTCATCTCGCGCGTCAGCTCGCTACTGGCTGTGCCGCTGATGGTGTTCGAGAGGCTGGTGGGGATCATCTATCTTGACACCAGCAATCCTGCCGGCCGTTTCGACGAAGATCATCTGCAACTGCTGACCGGCATTGCCGGTATCGCTTCTGTGGCCCTTGAAAACGCTCGGCGTATCGAATGGCTGGAAAGTGAGAATCAGCGCCTGCAGGCAGAGATCAAGGTTGAGCATAACATGGTCGGCGAGAGCGAGCGGATGCGGGAGGTCCATCAGTTCATCGCCAAGGTGGCGCCGCGAGATTCCACCGTGCTCATCTCGGGCGAAACCGGGACTGGCAAGGAGCTCGTGGCGCGGGCCATTCACCAGAACAGCCCCCGGGCCGCGAAGCCATTTGTCGCGATCAATTGCGCCGCGCTGACAGAAACTTTGCTCGAAAGCGAACTGTTCGGCTACGAAAAGGGAGCCTTTACCGGGGCCCTCGGCCAGAAGAAAGGCAAGATCGAGGTGGCCGATGGCGGCACGCTGTTTCTGGATGAGATCGGAGAACTAGTACCCGCGCTCCAGGCAAAGCTACTCCGGGTGCTTCAGGAGCGCGAATTTGAACGCGTCGGCGGAACGCGACCGATCAAAGTGGATGTGCGCTTCATTGCCGCCACCAACCGCAACTTGGAAGAAGCCAGTCAAAGGGGGATGTTCCGCCAGGACCTGTTCTTTCGCCTCAACGTCGTTTCGCTCACGATGCCGCCGCTACGCGAGCGGCGGGACGATATCCCCCTGTTAGCCAGTTACTTCGCAGCTAAATACAGCCGCAAATGCAATCGTCGCCTCATGGGTATCTCGCCCGAGGCTCGTGCCGCGCTGATGCAATATGACTGGCCGGGTAACGTCCGCGAGCTTGAAAACGCCCTCGAACGTGCTGTGGTGCTGGGATCGGGCGATTTAATCTTGCCCGAAGACTTGCCCGAAGGAATCCTCGAGACCGAACCTGCCGAAGGGGTTGCGGTTGCCCGCTATCACGAGGCGGTTAAGGAGACCAAGAAGCAGCTCATTGCCAGGGCCGTCGAGCAGGCCGGAGGCAATTACACGGAGGCCGCAAAGCTGCTCGGAGTTCACCCCAATTATCTGCACCGCCTCATTCGCAATCTCAACCTCCGAGCCGACCTGAAGAGAATTGAAGTCAGAAAATAGGTGTGGAACACGATGGCCTAGCGGCCCGGACGGGCGCCTGCGCTGTCCGCTCGCGGTCTCGCTAGCGCACCGAACGACGGCCGGTCGTCCCCAAGCGCGCGCGGGCAGCGTTCCGGAGCTCCGCATCGACCGCCTTCTCGAAAGTTTCGGGTGTCAGTGTGGCCTGCATCTTGCCGTTGATGAAAAAAGTGGGTGTCCGCGTAATGCCCAAAAGCTTGCCCTCCTTCAAGTTTTCCTCGACGCGCGACTGGCTCGCCTGGGAACTCAGGCAGGCGGCCAGCTCGGTCCGATCTATGCCCGCCTGTTGAGCATAATCTAACAGCATTTCCCGCACGGTCGAGAGATTGGCGGACGAAGCCACCGTATCGATATCGTCCTGATGGCGAAAGATCAGGGTGCGGTAGGGCAGAAACGCCCGGGCGTCGACTTGGTACGCACACTCATTTGCCAGCGCCGCCGTAAACGCCCAATTGTGGCTGGCCAGTGGAAATTCTTTGAAGATCAGCTGGACTTTGTTCCTGTACTTGGGCAGAAAATCGCGCTCTAAGAATTTGTGCATCTGCGCGCAATAAGGGCACTGGAGGTCGGCGTATTCCACGATCGTTACCGGAGCATGCACCAGACCGGCACTGGGCTGATCCGCAAGCGCAACCGTAAGGCGGAAATACTCTTCGGGGTGGTCAGGGAGGGCAAAGATCTCGCCGACCACCAGCGCTCGCTGATCGGCCGTGAGATAGTACTCTTCGGAGCGGCCGTTGGTAGCCGTAAGCTGGATCGAATAAAACCCCGGATAAATTGATTTCTGGGGAGCCGCGGCCGTCAGACGGATATTCGCGGGAAGCTTGAAGAGTCCATGGACGGTTTGCGTGATTTCCTGAGCCGAGCCCGGCTGAGCAAGTGCGAATACGTGCCCGACCACGAGAAAGCGGCCATTTTTCGACAAGTAAACAGGCTGTGTCTTCTTGTCTTGCGGCTTGCCGTCGTCGATCGTCACGATGGTTTCGTAAAACTCAGCTGCGTCCGCGTCGTGCAGCCCGCCGGTAGTCATCTTGATGTCATCAGGAATGCCGTAATGCTCGCGAAGATACAGGATTACGTTTTCGGTGTCGGCTGGCCTTCCGTACACACGATTCGGCGGAATTGCGGAATACAGCAGCAAGTTTAGCGTCATCCATGCTGCCCCAGCCAAGTTAGTCACAAGTGCGATCCTTGTTTGCGCCAAAGTATGAAACTCCTTCTACGGGTCGACTCCCCTCAAATTCTAGCCAACACAATCCGCTCAGGGCAACTCGGCCGGTCCTCACGAGGCGCTTCGGGACCGAGCCCTAACGGAAGTTGTTTTCGCGCCGTCGCCGCGCCGTCAGGGTTTGCCACGGGTTCGATCTACGACCCGTCTCGGCGTAGAATGCCGATCCAGTATGAGTTCGCCGGGGAAAGGCGGCAGGTCGATAGTGCTGATGTTGACTGCGCGGCGGCAGTCGGTTCCGAAAGCAACGATTCGGAATGGCATCTGCGGTTCACAGTGCGCAAGGACGGCGACCAGGTCTTCGTTTCGACCCTCAGGTGGCGATCGGGAGGTTCAGCCGAGGCGGGCACTGAGGGCTGGCCGAGAACGATCGCGTCCCGAAACCGTGACGTGCTATTGGAGGTGAATCATGGAGCTGAACATTCGAAAACGGGCGTGGTTCATCTGCTGGGTGGCGGCAACGGTGGCCGGAGGGCCGGCTTCGCCAGCACGAGCAATGATGAAACTCTATGTGACCAACAGCCTCGGTGACGATATCACGGTCATTGACTTGGGAACGTTTCGCGCCACCGGTGACATCAAGGTGGGCAACCACGTGCACGGGTTGTGCGCGCCAGCGGACGGCACGAAGCTGTTTACCACCATCGAGTCGGAGGATAACCTCAAGGTAATCGATACGACCAATGACCGCGTGATCGCTACGATTCCTCTGACCGGGCGGCCGAATCAGTGCGCGGCCACGCCGGACGGGCGCTTTGTGGTCGTGCCGATCCGCGACCGGAACGGTGCCGACATCGTGGACATGGCCGCCAACCAAGTGGTGAAGGTTTTGCCGATCAAGGTGCCGCACAATGCCTACGATGCCGGGAACAACAGCAAGGTTTTCATTTCGTCGATGGGAGATCACGAGATCGACGCCATCGATTTGAGACGGATGGAGTATACCGAGAGGATTCCGCTTGGGGGCGTGCCGCGCCCCTACGCCGTGTCGAAAGACGAAAAGACGATGTATGTTGCCCTGAGCGACCTTCACGGTTTCGTCATCGCCAGCATCCCTCGCCGCCGCGTGATAGGTCGGGTGGAACTGCCCGGGGCGCCTCCGTCGATTTGCCCGCTTGAGCCGCACACGCCGACGCATGGTCTAGAACTGTCTCCGGATGGCAAGGAGGTTTGGGTCACCAGTCTGCCGGATGGCGGTGTATACGTTTACGATTTGGCGACCAAACAACTCTCTCCCGAAATTCGCACGGGAAAGTGTCCGAACTGGATTGCATTTTCGCCCGACGGGAGATATGGCTGTGTAAGCAACAGCGGCAGCGACGACTGCTCCGTTATCGACGTCCGGTCGCGGCGAGAAGTCGCGCGGATTCGGGTCGGCGAAGGTCCTAAACGGCTGCTGGTTGTCGATGTCGATGGGAGTCCGGCCGGAACCGCGCGGTCTCCACGATAACTTGACAAATTCGCCCCTCAAGAACTACGTTTTCAAGAGTGACCGTCAGATCGGCTCCATGCTTGACGAGATCGTGCCCGGCCTGCCTTCTGCCGCATCCGATCGCTGCCTGCTCCGCTCTCATTCTGGCGCTTGCCTGCGTCTCCGTGGCTGCGACGCGGCCGCTTGAACAAGCTCCCGCCGATCGGCAGGCTGCAGTCCGGGTGACGTTCAACAAAGACGTCGCCCCGATCATCTTCGCGCATTGCACCACGTGCCATCGTCCCGGCGAAGTCGCACCGTTTCCGTTGCTTACTTACCAGGATGCGAAGAGCCGTGCGCCTCTCATGGCGAAGGTGGTTGCGAGTCGCCTCATGCCCCCCTGGAAACCGGTTCCTGGCTACGGCGAGTTTCTAGGAAATCGCCGCTTGACGGACGCACAAATCCGCGTCATCGGACAGTGGGTGAGGGAGGGTGCGCCCGAGGGCGATCCCCACGACCTCCCACAGGCACCCCGGTTTGTCTCAGGATGGCAGCTCGGCCAACCGGATCTCGTGCTCAAAATGGCGCGCCCTTTTAACGTGCCGGCCACGGGCGACGATGTTTATCACTGCTTCGTTCTTCGTACGGGACTGACCGAGGACAAATACGTGGTCGGGTTTGAGGAGCGGCCCAGTAACCGACGTGTGGTGCACCACTCGATTATCGTTCAGGACGAACACGGAGCCGCGCGGCGGCTGGCCCACGGCTCGGACGTTGGTTATCCGTGTTTCGGCGGCTTCGGCTTTCCCGCCCCGGGCTATCTTGGCTTCTGGACTCCTGGCGCCGTGCCGCACCGTCAGCCTCCGGGGATTGCGGAGATCCTGAAAAAACGTGCTGACTTGGTGCTTCAAACACATTTTCACCCCGACGGGCGGCCCGAAGAGGAACAGACCACGATCGGCCTCTACTTCGCTCAGCGGCCGCCGCGGGAGGTTCCAATGGACCTTACCGTGGGAAGCGTTGATATTGACATCCCGGCTGGCGACGCGCACTACAAGGTGGCAAGCTTTGCTTACGTGCCGGGAGACGTGGAGGTGATCAGCATCATTCCGCACTGTCATCTGCTCTGTCGCGAGGTGATGGCCAACGCCACGTTGCCAGATGGCGGCACGAAGCCCCTCATCTGGATCAAGGATTGGGAGTTCAACTGGCAACAGCAATATTGGTACCGGACACCCGTCAAATTGCCCGCCGGTACGCGCGTGGATATGGAGATGATCTATGACAACTCGTCGCGAAATCCGCGCAATCCTCATCATCCGCCCGAGCGCGTGACCTGGGGGGAGCAATCGACCGATGAGATGGCGGAAGTACATCTCGAGGTCGTGCCGGAGCAACGACGGGGCCACTAAACGCCCATCATGCCCAGAATCGTCACGCGTCGCCAACTTCTACAGATGGCCGGTTTGGGTGGAGCCGCCAGCCTCGCTGTGGCCTTTCCTCCGCGCCCCCGACTTCCGCTAACAGCGAGCCTGCGGCCCACGGTGCCGCCGTTGGGGGTAAGCTTCATCGACGTCGGAAGGCAAGCTGGCATCCATCATCGGACCGTTTATGGCGGGGAGAAAAGGAACATCTATTTGCTCGAAACCACCGGTTGCGGAGTCGCGTTCTTTGATTACGATAACGACGGCTGGCTCGATCTTTTTTTCGTCAATGGCACGCGCCTCGAAGGCTTCCCGAAGGGCCTGGAACCCACGAATCATCTTTACAAGAACAACCGCGACGGCACATTCACAGATGTCACTGCCCGAGCGGGCCTGAAGCGGAGCGGCTGGGGCCAGGGCGTCTGTATCGGCGATTACGATAACGACGGCTTCGAGGACTTGTTCCTCACTTATTGGGGCAGAAACGTTTTATATCACAACAATGGGGATGGCACGTTTACGGATGTGTCGGAGAAGGCGGGTGTGGCGGGTAGCCGGGTTCGCTGGAGCACGGGATGCGCTTTTCTCGACTATGATCGCGACGGGCACCTTGACTTGTTTGTCGCCAATTACTGTGACTTTGCCGACTTCAAAAACTGGCCGCTGCCTGACTCTGGGCCATGTCTGTTTAAGGGCGTCGTCGTCGCATGCGGCCCCCCGGGATTGCCGGGCGGGAAGAACATCGTCTATCACAACAATGGCGACGGCACGTTTACGGACGTCTCGGAAAAGGCGGGGATTCTGCGCGAGAACGGCACCTATGGGCTGGGCGTCTTGACGGCCGACTTCGATAACGACGGTTGGCCGGATATTTACGTGGCCAACGATTCCCAGCCCAGCGCGCTCTATCACAACAATGGCGACGGGACATTTACCGATATCGGCATCATGGCCGGTTGCGCTTACAGCCAGGACGGCAAACCCCAGGCGGGCATGGGCGCCGCGGCCGGCGATTACGATTGTGACGGCTGGCTGGATATCTTCAAGACCAATTTTTCCGAAGACACATCGTCCCTCTATCACAACACGGGCCATGCTGTGTTCGATGACGTGACGTTTGCGGCCGGTCTGGGCCTCAACACCCGATACCTGGGCTGGGGTTGCGGATTCTTCGATTTGGATAACGATGGCTGGCCGGACATTTTCTGTTCGAATGGCCACATCTATCCTGAGATCCGAACACTGTCGCTGGATATCCGGTACGACGAGCCGAAGGTCGTCTACTACAACTTGCGGGATGGCCGCTTCCAAGATATCTCCAAAGTACTGGGCGGCGCCATTCTCGAGCCGGTGTCGTCTCGGGGATGTGCCTTCGGTGACTTTGATAACGACGGCGATGTGGACGTCGTCGTGAACACGGTGAACGATTTCCCTCAGCTTCTGCGTCTGGACTCGGCCACGGGCCATCACTGGATCAAAGTACGCACGCAAGGCACCAAGTCGAATCGCAGCGGAATCGGAGCCCGCATCAAGTGTGTGACCGGTAACCACCAGCAGATCGACGAGGTTCGCAGCGGAGGCAGCTATGCTTCGCAAAGCGATCTGCGCGTCCATTTCGGCTTAGGCGACGCCGTCAAGGTCGATCGGATCGAAATTGAGTGGCCGAGTGGCCACGTGGATGTGCTGGCCGACGTCCCGGCAGACCAGGTTATTTACGTGGAGGAGGGCAGGGGCTTGGTGCGGTCGATCAGCTTCAAAAGGTGATTCGGCTCGGAGATGTTGGTCACGGATGGTGACGCGAAGACAATTTCTAGCTCGCTTCGCTGCGGGTAGCTTAGGGGGTTGCATCGCCTTCCCGGCGCGGAATGTTGGCGCGCTAGGAGTTGGCCTCTCCGGGTCGGTGGTGTCCTCTGCAGCACCGTTCGCCGCCAAGCTCATCGACGTGGCAGGCCAGGCGGGACTGGCCGGCGTCTGTGTGTCGGGCCCCCCGGACGCCAAACGTTGGATCGTGGAGACAACCGGGTGTGGCATTGCGTTCTTCGACTACGACAACGACGGCTGGCTGGACATTTTTCAGGTCAATGGTACAACGCTTGAACTATCCGGTCCTCCGCTCCCGAGGGGGATTGCGAAATCGAGACTCGCGTCTATCCGTCTCCCCACGTGCCATCTGTACCACAACAATCGCGACGGGACCTTCACGGACATGACCGCTCGTGCCGGGCTCGCGCATGTCGGCTGGGGACAAGGCGTCGCCGTCGGCGATTATGACAACGACGGGTGGGACGATCTTTTTGTCACCTGTTGGGGTCAAAACACGCTGTACCGGAATAACGGCAACGGAACCTTCACCGACGTGACCGCGAGAGTCGGCCTACTCCAGCAGGCGCCGCGCCCGCGGTGGAACACAGGCTGTTGTTTCGTCGACTACGATCGTGATGGCCACCTGGATCTGTTCGTGGCCAATTACGTTGACCTGGATCTGGCGGCAACCCCGGCCACGGGGTCCGGCCCTTACTGCCATTGGAAAGGCGTTCCGGTGATGTGCGGGCCGCGGGGGCTGCCGCCGGCGGCGAATTTTCTTTATCACAACAACGGCAATGGAACGTTTACCGACGTGACGGAGAAGGCGGGTATCCTCCGCACGCCCGGGCATTACTCGCTCACGGCGCTCACCGGCGACTTTGACAACGACGGCTGGCCCGACATCTACGTGGCTTGTGATTCGACCCCGAGCATTCTCTATCACAACAACCACGACGGCACGTTCACCGATATCGCCATCCCGGCAGGCTGCGCCTTCAACGAAGACGGGCGAGCGCAGGCGGGTATGGGCGCCACTGCCGGAGATTACGATGGCGACGGCTGGCTGGACATCTTCAAGACCAACTTCTCGGACGATACCTCCAGCCTCTACCGCAACAACGGCGACGGCACGTTTTCGGATGCAACGTTTTCTGCCGGACTCGGCCTCAACACCAAGTGGCTCGGCTGGGGGTGCGGTTTCGCGGATCTTGACAACGACGGTTGGCCGGATATCTTCCTGGCCAATGGTCATGTCTACCCGGAGCTCGAGAAAGCCGGTCTGGACGATTACAAGGAGCCTAAAGTCGTCTATCGTAATCTTGGCAACGGCCAGTTCGAGGACGTCTCGAAGGCGGCCGGGCCTGGCGTGCAACTGCGGCGCTCGGCGCGCGGCGTTGCCTTCGGGGATTTCGACAATGACGGCGACATCGACATCGTTATCAACAACATGAATGACCCTCCGACCCTGCTCCGCAACGACTTGGCTTCGCCGAACCACTGGCTCAAGATTAAGGTGGTCGGCACCCGATCGAACCGCAGCGGAATCGGTGCCCGAGTCCGCGTTGTGACCGGCAACCACGCTCAGATCGACGAGGTTCGCAGCGGCGGCAGTTACGTTTCCCAGAATGATCTGCGCCTGCACTTCGGCTTGGGCGGAGCGCCCAAAGCCGACATGGTGGAGATACGCTGGCCGAGCGGCACCGTCGACACGCTGCGAGACGTCGAGGCCGATCAGATCATATGGGTCGAGGAAGGCAAGGGAGCGTCGAACCGTTGCTATCGATAGGCGGCGGCTGACGTCGCTGCCGGCCCGCGCCTCGAAAGGCTTGAGAACCGGAAAGCCAAACATTCCATGGAGCATCATCGGGCACCAGGAAGTGCCGATTTCGAAGGAGAAAGGAGAAATGATTTCTCGCGGCAGGATGTCGAGACGTGATTCGCTGAAGTGGATGGGGATGAACGCGGCGGCAGCGGCCGCGGGATCGCTACCGGCGCCGTGCCGAGTGGTCACTCCGGCGGCGCCGGCCGCGCGCGAGCGCGGAATCGAGCCTCAGGAGGCTCCAGAGCTTATCGCCGACCGCGAGCGTCGAATGCAGTGGTGGCACGCCGCGAAGTTCGGCATGTTTATCCACTGGGGACTCTACAGCGTTTACGGCCATCACGAGTGGGCCATGGAAGACGAAGGGATCCCCGTAGCCGAATATGAGCAGTTGGCCCGGCAGTTCAAACCCAAGCCGAACGCCGCGCGCGCGTGGGCGTGGCTGGCCAAGCGGGCCGGCCAGAAATACATGGTCATGACCACCAAGCATCACGAGGGCTTCTGCAACTTCGCCACCCAGCTCACCAATTACTGTGCCCCGCGGCAAGGCCCGGGGCGTGACCTGGTCGCCGAATATGTCGAAGCCGCCCGCGCCGAAGGGCTGCGAGTGGGATTCTATTACTCACTCATGGACTGGCACCATCCCGACGGCGCCCGCTGCGCCACCGATGAGGCTGCTCGCCGGCGCTTCGTGGAATATACACACGGCCTGATCCGTGAGCTGATGACCAACTACGGAAAGATTGACATCCTGTGGTACGACGTGGCCTGGCCGCTCGATGCCGCGGGCTGGGAGTCCGAAAGGATGAATGAGATGGTCTTTAAACTCCAGCCCGAGATTATCGTCAACAATCGGAATGGCCTGCCCGGCGATTTTTCAACTCCTGAACAACACATCACGGCGGCCGAAGCCGGGCGGGCCTGGGAGACCTGCATGACGATGAATGACAGTTGGGGTTACCAGCGCGCCGACGATAATTGGAAGACAACGAAGACGCTCGTGCGAAACCTCGTCGAATGTGCTCAGGGCGGCGGCAATTACCTGCTCAACATTGGGCCGAGAGGGGACGGTTCAATCCCGGAGCCATCGATCGAGCGGCTGAGCGAGGTCGGCGACTGGATGGACAAGCATGGTTCCACCATTTACGAGGCTGAACGGTGTAACGTCAATCGTTCGGTCATGGCCGGCTTCACGCGCCACGGCAATAGGCTTTACATCCACGTGTACAACTGGCCCGGCGGCACCGTGGCTGTCGGTGGCCTCAAAACGAAAATCCACGCCGCCCGGCTTTATGCCACCGGCCGGCCGGTCACCGTGAAGCAGGAAGAGTTCCGTGTGCAGTTCACCGGTATGCCGGAGACGGCTCCCGAGACGCCCATCACGACCATCGAGGCGGAGTGTGACGGCGAGCCGGTGCAGGATACTCTCTGGGTGCGCGAGTGTCGCCCGCGGCGGGGTGTTGGAGTTTAACGGTGTCGTCATTGGATAGAGAGCGGTTCGCGTGAAACGTCTACACCTCTCGTGCACCACATCAACTGCAACGGCGTTGCCATCCCCACACAGCCGCCGATTCAAACGGAGGGGTTTGAACGAGCGAGCCCTGGTCAAGAACGGTTGATTACCCATTCTCCGATATCAATTTGTGTTGCAAGCCGGAAGGCTGTGTGATGGCGTGCCTCCAGATCAGTTCATCAGATGGGAGGTAGTCATGAGAAAGGCTTCGCCCTGCGGCCTTGGGTGGTATTGGCGTGCCTTTGGCCGTTGACCGTGTCAGCCGTGACGGCTTCCGCGCTGCTTACGCCTGATGGGCAAGTGACGGGCCCACTGAAACTGGAGGATGGCACTCCGGTGAAAATCCGGCTGCAGCGAACTATTTCGCCTGCCGACGCCCAGGTAGATGATCGAGTCGATTCCGATGTGCTCGAAGAAATCAAAGTGGGCAACGTGCTCGTCATACCGAAGGGCAGCGTGGCGTGGGGGACGGTGACGGACGCCCAGCCCAAGAGAAGAATGGGGCGCGGCGGTAAGCTGGATGTTAATATCGATGCAGTACGGCTCGCGGACGGGGAGAAAGCCGCCCTGCGCGGTATGAAGGACGTGAAGGACGGAGGCCACACCGACGCCGTGCGCCGAAAAATCGCTATAACCTTGATGCTCCTCGGCCGCCCGGAGGAGGCGCAGAAGTATCAGGAGTTGGCGGCTGCGGAAGGTGAGAATTGCCGCGTACCAGGGGAACGCGTCACCGCGGCACCTCGACCTCCGCTCCGCGCCGCTCGGCGGAGACATACCCGGCGTACAGCACCGCAACCGTATCGCGCGCCAGCTCTCCTCCGGCAAGCGGCTGGCGGTCACGGGCGATTGCTTCCATGAAATCCTGAAATTCCTGCGGATACCCGTGCTGCCAGTCTTCATCCGGCGCGGGATTCGACCATCCCTGCTTGGTGCCGATCTTTTCCGTTACATAGACGTCCTTGAACTGCTCTTCTCTGGGGTTGTAGGTTTCCAGCGCGTTGATGGGATTCAGGTTACAGCGCGTGCGGTGGTTGTTGGCGAAGACCTCGAGCCAGTTGTGGACGCCTCCGAGCACCAGTTCGGAGGAAAAAATGTCGGCCACCGTGCCGTCGTCAAAAGTGATGTGCGCTTGGACGTAGTCTTCAACATCGCCGTAGTCGGTGCGCAGGAATCCCGCGTCGCGAAACGTGGCGAGCCGCGTGATCTCATGCGTGCGGGCGCTGACTGTGGCCGGTCTGATGGGCTTGCCGTCGCGGGCTTCACCCTCCGCGCGCTTAAGGTGGAGGGCCGCCGTGAGCGGGTGGCAGCCTTTCCCGACCAACGAGCCGCCACCGGCAAACTTCCAAATGCCGTAGTACGGCGAGTGGGACCCGCTGTGCGATTCGTCGCCGATCAGCCACAGAATCTGCCCACCGCTTTTGGTGAGGATTTCCCGCTCTTTCTGGACCGCGGGAGCATACACCCAATTTTCGGCGTAGCAGACCTGTTTTCTGGCCGAGCGGGCCGCCTCAAGAATCCGGTTGCAGCTCGCCATGGCCTCGCGCAGCATGGTTTCCTTGGGAAACGTGTCGCCGCGAAAATCCTCGCTGCCGCCGGGGCCGTAGTAGCCGGTGAAAGGCTTTTCAATGACCACATGCTTGCCGCGCTCGAGCGCCGCGACGGCCAAGGTTTCGTGCAAGTACCCGGGCGCGCAGACGTCGATCACGTCGACGGCATCGCACAAAGCCTCGAGCGTCGGATAGGCATTCACACCGTTCTCCCGCGCAAAGGCCTCGCGCGACTCGGCGGATCTTGACGTGACGCCCACCACCTCCACCGGAACCCCATAGACGCGGCGGTAGCCGTTCAGGTGGAAGCGGGCGGCAAATCGTGCTCCGACGATGCCCACTCGGATTGTACGCAGCATAGGCGACCCTCGATGGCAGAAGTTCAACGGCCAGATTCCGCTTGACGGCCGGGCTTAACGCGAAGGATTCTATCACCAGGCCATGGGCGGACGGCACCCGATTGGTCGGCCGGGCCTTCAGGATATGGGCTGGCGGCTCGTTAGGATGGCTGGAGATGACCAAGCGATTGCGGCGCGATTTTCTGAAGCGGTGCGGTATGGTGGTGGCAGGTCTTGCCGGCCCGACGCCGCCCCTTTTCGCCAGCCAACCGCACATGGTCTTTCCTGCCCAGCCCCGGGACCGGCTGGGCGTGGCTTCATATCCGTTTCGGGCGCAGTTCCATACGGCGCACAATTGGGAGCGCGACCACAGCCTGCCGACGATGGATTTGAAGGAATTCGCCACCATGGTCGTCGAGCGCTTCAGAATCCGCAACATCGAGCCCCTGGACGCACATTTCCGCTCGCTCGATGCGGCCTATCTGGAAGATCTTCGGAATGCCTGGGAGAAGGCGGGCGTGAAGGTGATCAACATACCCGTCGGTGGTCATTATAGCTTTTATGATCCTGACGCCTCACGGCGGGCCCGCGCTGTCGATTTCGCCCGGCGTTGGGTGGACGTCGCCGTCAAGGTCGGCTCGCCCAGCATTCGCACTCACATTGCCGGCGTCCGGGGCATGCGACCTGATGTGGGCCGCGCGGCCGAAAGCCTGCGAAAGGTGGCGGATTACGGTGCCGAAAAGGACGTACAGATCAACCTGGAAAATGACGATCTTGTGACTGAAGACGCCTTTTTCATTGTTCAGGTTATCGAGAGAGTTGCTCATCCCTACTTACACGCTCTGCCTGACTTTGGCAATTCGATGATGGCCGGAGATGCCGAGTTCAACTACCGCGCCGTCGCCGCGATGTTTCAGCACGCCTACAATATCTCTCATTGTAAAGATGGCGAGGTGAACGGCCGGGGCGAATTTGTGCCGGTCGACTTGGCCCGCACGTTCGCGATCGCTAAGGCGGCGGGGTACCGAGGCTACTTCTCCATGGAGTGGGAGGGGAAGGGAAGCCCTTACGACGGCACCGGCAGGCTGATCGCGGAGAGCCTGAAGTACCTCTCCTCCTGAGGAGCGCGAGCGTCGAGAGTGTTCCGCCGCCGCGCGTCCGAGCACCAGCGGCGCGTCTGGCGCGAGCCCGCGCTCATCCGCAGCGGCGTCAGGGTAAAGCTACTCTGTAGCCTAGGTGCTGGTGCATAGTCTTGACAAATGTCCCGCCGGCGTTTACCTTGGTGAAGGTGATGGTTGTGGCTTTCCGTCTGAGGATCTTGGAATCCGGAGGAAGGCAACCCCCATACGGCGAAGGCCACCGAGATCGGGGGCGCGCGGAGAGTGGTTTATAGCTGGGGTTAGGGCGGGCGGCAAGAACCGAGCCGGCTGTTGTGGCTCACGGATTGGCGGAGCGCCCTGCCCGATGGCTGAGCGGTTGTGGATCTAGACCCCAGGGGCACGGGGACGGTATTGGTGAGTCTCGGAGGCAAGACCCTGCTCCTCGATAGGTCGGGTATGTTTAAGAAAAAAAATAAGTTAATAAAGGATCAGCCTTCTCGCCCAAGGGCACGCCTTGGCCGGCTCCGATTTTCTGTGACTGGCTCGGTGGACCCTGACATCACCCGTTGAGCAGCCGCAATACGGTATGATGGCCGGCGGGAAGCCACGTCCGTTGCGGCGCGGAGAGAATCCGGCGGAAAGAGGGGCGGGGGAGGAAACCGTTCGTGGTTGAGGAGCGACTGAAAATAGCCGTTTTCATTGACTTTGACAACATCCAGATCGGCGTCAAAGACACTCTGGGCAAAGATTTTGACGTGTCGCTGGTGCTGGAAGCGCTCAAGGAGCGCGGTGAGGTGGTGACCAAGGTTGCCTATGGAGACTGGCCTCGAGCTGGCGACCATAGCCGCCAAATGACCCAGCACGCCGTGCAAATGGTTCAGCGCAACGTGACACCGCGCGGCGACAAGAACGGAGCTGACATTAACTTGGCCCTCGATGCACTCGAGATGGCGTTTACCCGCCATCATATCAATGCTTTCGCCATTGTGGGTGGCGATAGTGATTTTATGGCGTTAGTCGAGAAGCTGAAGCAGTATGACAAACGGGTGCTCGTGATCGGTGGTCGAGCCTTTACGTCCAACATCCTGCAACGCAACTGCACGGAATTCATCGCTTACGAAAACCTGCTGAAAAGCTACGCTTCGCGCACCCCCCGGGGGGGGCGGCGCGGGGAGTCAGCGGCGCGCGGAACTTCAGAAGTTCGGCCCCTTTCCGACGCCCTGCCCAACCTGCAGCGGGCGCTGAAAATTTTGGCAGAAAGGGAGGTCTCGCCTCAGATCGGCCTGCTTAAAAGCACGCTTCTGCAACTCGATTCGACCTTCAGCGAGCGGGACTACGGTGCGAATTCGTTCCTCGAATTCATGCAGAAGATGGAGCAGGCGGGCTTGGTGCACTTGCGGCGTATCGATCGCGGGTATTTGGTGGAGCTCGCAGAAGGTGGCGAGGAGGCCGTCGCGGCTCCCGCTGGTGTCGAAAGTGAGTCGCCTTCCGACGGCCACGAAGCCGGCGCGCCAGAGGCTCCTGCCGCCGCCCGCGGGCGCACAATGACCGGGGCGGAGGCAATGGGTGTCCTCCAGCAGGCAATGGCCGCGGTCACCGAAAAGTCTCCTAACCGCCCTCTATACCTGCGACATATCCGCCAAGGCCTTAAAGGAATCGACAAGGATTTCGACGAGCGGCAAGCCGGCTTCCATGGCATTCTTGACTTTCTCCATCAGGCGCAGCGCGAGGGCCTGCTCCGATTGCAACGCGACCGTAAAGGGGTCTGGCGGGTGTTCCCAGCCGCCCCAGGTCCGGCGCCTTTGCTTGGCCCTTCAGAATCCACCCCAGTCGAGACGGGCTTGGCTGGCCCGGCGCTCAGTGGGGATGCCGCGGATTCGTCGGGGCCAGCCGACGGAAGCGGCCCGCTGGCGGCTGCTGAGCTACCTTCGGAGCCAGCAGCCGTAATCGAGGAAGCGCTGCCCGAGGTTCGATCCCCTGGCCCGGAAGGGGCTGGCTCCGACCAGGTCAAGGCTAGTGACGAGCCTGCCGTCCAGAAAGCTCGGAAGCGCCCGGCCCGGGGTGGCGGTAAGACGCGGCGGGCGACCTCACGCCGGCGAACCAAGGAGCCGGCCGAAGACTCAGGAGAATCATAGGAAACGGTTCGAGATGCGGCCGGCGCCCTCTAAGGCTGTCGTTCGCGGGGTACGGGTCCGTCGTTCCCGGGTGTGGAGTGTGCGTATTGCTCGTAAGCCTTCGCAACCTTAGCCTGGGCGGCGGTGCCGTGATGGATGTAGACCCGGTAACGCAGCCGTAGGAATTGGCCAGGCGAGATCGTGTAACCACCGTTCACCTGGCTGAGGGGCTTGTTGAGGAAGTCGTGGAGACCGAAGGGGTTGACGGCAAACAGGCCATAGCCACGCGCATGCCACGTGGTCGGATGGCGGAAATTGGCGGGATGGTCAAAGATGGCGACACCCAGTTCCTCGCCGGCGACGTTGCCGGAGTAATCGACCCAGTCGGCACGCTGGCCCCAGATTGCTTGCTCTCCCACGCCGCCGTTGGAGTTGAGCATCTGCCCGGTTGGCTCTTCGAGAGCCTTTACCAGCCGGATGGCAAACGTGCCCTCCTTGGTGTCTCCCAGGTGGAGTGACACATTCCGATCGGCGCGAAGTGTAAACTCGCAGTCGATGGTTCGGGTCGATTCGTCACCGCGAAACAAGTAGCTCTGAACTTCCGAACCGATCGCTTTCCCGTTGGGGCCGACCAGGTCGAAATCAGCGCTAACAGCACCCCACGCGGTGCCTGTTTCCATTTCGAGGAGCTGGTGAAACGCGGTGCGGCCTTTGGGCAGGTTTTCGCTCGAGTAAAACTTGCCATGCGCCGTCTGGGCCCGTTGACTCTCCCGCTGCTCGCCCCAAAAATCAATGCCGTTGATATCGCCATGGGCAAAGAACAGAGCGCGATGATGCGGGTGGTCGTGGCTTTCGCCCGAAATGGTTTTCACCATGGGCCAGCCGCGCGTGACAATCGTGCCCTGGGCGCTGCGGAGGGGATGGAGGTAGGGCTTGGGTGATTCCGGGCCGAAGTAGTAGGTCGTGAAGGGCTTCCCGCCGACGAGGACTTCGATGGAGTCGCCGCGACGCTCGAGCGTCACCGGCTCGTCGGACCGCGCCGCTCCGGACAACGTGATCGCGGCGATGGCGGCCCATAGGGCAATCCGCATCGTTCGCGCATTCATGGACGCACCTCAATCCTGCCTTAGTTTGAGTCGCAGACGATTATACACGCCGCTCAGCCTGTCGACGACCGCCGCCTGGCGTGCAACGCGGCGATTCTGACCCGGTCGGCAGCTCCCCGGCCGTTGGAACGGTTGGCCGCGAGCGGAAGACCTGGGCAACGCCATTTCGGCTCCCGGCGAGTTCGGTATCGACAGCGCTGAAACACTCGGATCAAATCCGCACACGTGATCGGAAATTCTCGCGTATACTGGCAGTCCGGTGGTGGCGAGAAACGCCGGGACTTCGAGCGTGGAGAATCGGGATGAAACGGCGAGACTTCTTGGCCTCTTCGGTAGCCGCCTCGGCCCTCGGCGGGCTTGGGCCCGCTGAGACCGCTCCGGGCACGCCGCCGGACGCGACGTTGAGGCCCGAATACTATCAACTTCGAGTGCATCATTTACGCCGCGGCCCCCAGCAGCAGCGGATGGATGACTTTCTTCGTGAGGCGGCGATTCCGGCCCTCAACCGCGCTGGGCGCAGGCCGATCGGTGTATTTAACGTGATGATCGGCCCCGAAAACCCCAGCGTTTACGTCCTGATTCCGTACCCCACGCTGGACTCCATCATGATCACGGCGGAGCGACTGGCTGCCGACCAGGAGTATTTGGAGCGCGGCGCCTCGTTTCTGAACGCGCCGGCAACGACGCCCGCGTTCGAACGAGTTGACGTGGAGTTGATGGTGGCGTTCGAGGGTTTCCCGCGACTTGAAGTACCGCTTGGGGCGCCACACCGCCTCTCCCGGATCTTTGAATTGCGCACTTATGAGAGTCACAGTGAAAAGGCCAACGCCACCAAGATCCGGATGTTTAACGAGGGTGAGATTGCCATCTTTCGCCGTACCGGCCTGCATCCAGTTTTTTTTGGCAAGAAACTGGTAGGCTCGCGAATGCCTAACCTGACGTACATGCTGGCTTTTGAGAGCATGGAAGAGCGCGACAAAAACTGGAGTGTGTTCGTGGCCGACCCGGAGTGGAAGAAATTGAGTGCTACGCCCGGATATACCGATGCGGAGATTGTATCGAGCATCAGCAACATCTTTTTGAGCCCCACTCCCTACTCTCAAATCTGAGCCCGGTTGTCCTGTGCGGTGATCTTCGAAGGCGCGGATCGAACTCGGCAATCGAGTTGCATAGCTCGCGGCGGATGCCTGGGGGCGGAAAGTTAGAGGGCTTAGGGATGACGGCCCGTAGTGTGGCGCGCGGTACGGCGAGTGAGCCGTGGGGGACAGCAGATGCTGGATGTGACGGAAATCAGAGGACTTACGGGCGCAATGAGCGTCGGCGTCGGCGGCAGCCAGCATGGCCGAGGTGACAATCCTGGCCGGGGGCTGAAGCGGCGATCCAAGGCTGGGAAAAATTTACATGGGTGGAGGTGTTTCGCCGTAGTGGGCACTGCCGTGCGGGGCCACGTTCCGAACGGAGGTTGAAATGAAACGATGGCTGATTGTCGGAATATGCTTGCTATCCTGTGCCGAGGCGCTGGCCAAAGAGACCGACAAGGAGGCCAAGCGCTTGGAAAAGTCCGCCGAAGTGATCAGCGAGATCATGCAGACTCCCGAGAAGGGTATTCCTCGGGATCTGCTCGACAAAGCCGTGTGTGTCGGCATTATTCCTTCCGAACTCAAGTTCGCTTTTGGAGTCGGCGGCAATTTTGGCCGTGGCGTTCTGGTTTGCCGTCGGGGCGGCAACGGAGCCTGGGGAGCGCCTTCCCTGTTTACGCTCGGCGGGGGGAGTTTTGGCTTTCAAATCGGAGGCTCATCGACCGATATCGTATTCATTGTGATGAACCCGGGAGGCGCACAGAAACTCATCCAGAGCAAGGTCGAGTTGGGTGGCGACGCTTCCGTGGCGGCCGGTCCGGTGGGGCGATCGGCAGCTGGAGCGACGGATGCGCAGATGCACGCCGAAATCCTGAGTTATTCCCGCGCGCGCGGTCTTTTCGCCGGCATCGCCCTGAAGGGGGCTGTCCTCAAGCAAGACGGCGACGGCAACGAAAAGCTTTACGGACGGAAGGTGACGGCGAAAGAGATTCTGATTGACGGGAAGGTCCGGGTGCCTCCGGCCGCGCGTATTTTGGCCGAGACTCTGGCGAAATATTCCCCGCGGGGCGGCGCGCCGTTTCCTAAGGCCTAGGAGGACGGTACGGGCCGCGGGGCGGGGACCCGCGCAGCTATGGTCCGCGACACCCAGCCCGGCTTTCAGACAGGAAAAGGTGCAACATGAAGAGATCAAAGTCATGTCTGGCGATTCTTCTCGGCCTCTGGATGAGTACCGCGGCGTTTGGTGCGACCGAGAGCAAGGAGGCGGAGCGGCTGCGAAACGCAACTTTCGTGATTAACGAGGTGATGCAAACGCCGGAGAACGGCATTCCCATGGACCTACTCAACCGCGCCGTGTGCGTCGGTATCGTTCCCTCCGAGAAGAAAGGTGCGTTTATCGTGGGCGGCCAGTTCGGTCGCGGAGCGCTGGTGTGCCGCAAAGGAGGGAATGGCCCGTGGTGGGCGCCTTCCATGTTTACTTTGGGGGGTGCCAGCTACGGGCTGCAAATCGGGGGTCAATCGACCGATATCGTGTTTATCGTGATGAACACCGGAGGTGTGCGCAAGCTTCTGGCAAGCGAAGTGAAGCTGGGCGCCGACGCCTCCGTGGCCGCTGGACCTGTCGGACGCAAGGCCGAGGCGGCCACCGACGTTCTACTCCATTCCGAGATCCTCAGCTATTCTCGCTCCCGGGGCCTGTTTGCCGGAGTTTCCCTGAGCGGAGCGGTGATCCGGCAGGACGATGAGGCCAACAGGCGACTCTATGGAAGGTATTACACGCCGGAGCAGATTCTGATTGATGCTGAAGTGAATCCTCCGGATGCCGCCAAGCCTCTTGACTCCATTCTGACGCGATTTTCCCCCCACGGCGGAGCTCCCTTCGTTACCAGCACGGCGGCAAAATGAAGCTTCGCCCCCACCCAGCCGGAGGGGACGGCTCTCCTCTTCGCGGTGGGCTTCCGCCGTGGGGAGCCACCGGCCGGTCATCAAAGACAAGTTCGCCTATTTAATCTCCCCGGCATAGATCTTCATGATGGTCTGCAAAAACCGGATGGCGTGGTCGCGCGGTCGCTGGAACGAATTTCGACCGATAATGGAGCCGAAACCTCCGCCGTCGCGAATGGCGCGGGCTTCATCAAAAACGTCCTCATCATTGGGTTTGGTCGCGCCACCGGAAAAAATGACGATCCGCCGTCCGTCGAAAGCGCTTTGCACGACGTGGCGGACCCTTTCCGCCAAGGTGGAAAGGGGTACTCCGGCTGCCGTATAAGCCTTTTGCGCTTCTGCCTGTTCGATGTGATCGGTCGGCAGTTTCACTTTGATAATGTGGGCTCCCAGTTGGGCGGCAATGTGGGCGGCGTAAGCGACCACGTCAATGGCGGTTTCTCCCGCCTTACTCAGGGAAGACCCGCGCGGGTAGGACCACACGACCACGGCCAAGCCGTTCTCTTTTGCCTTTTCGGCGAGCGCCCGCAGTTGCTCGTACATCGTGGCGGCTTGAGCGGAACCGGGATAAATCGTGAACCCGATGGCCACACAGCCCAGTCGCAAGGCTTCGGCCACCCCCGACGTCACCGCTGACAGCGGGTCTTTTTCCTCGTGAAGCAGATCGTGGTTGTTGACTTTAAGAATCAGCGGAATCTCGCCCGCGTGTCGGGCTGCCGCGGCCTCGATAAACCCCAACGGCGCCGCGTAGGCATTGCATCCGGATTCGATGGCAACCTCGAAATGATAATTGGGATCGTAGGCGGCGGGATTAATAGCGAAGCTACGTGCTGGTCCGTGCTCGAAACCCTGGTCGACGGGAAGGATCACTAGCTTGCCGGTGCCCGCCAGGTACCCATGGTTGAGCAACCGGGCGATGTTGGTCTTGGTACCCGGATTGTCACTCTCATACCAGCTCAAAATCTCCCTGACCCGGTTCGTTAGGTACCGGCTTTCAGCGGGGCGTGCCACTGCAGGCGCAACATCTAGGACGGCCATAGGCATTTCTCTCCTTGAGGTAGAACCCTTGCTTAGTTTACCACGAGTGGCGGCCAGCCGAACCCGAGGTGAAAACCGGGTGGAAAATTTCGGGCGCTTTTGGGAGTATAATCTTTGCCCGGTGGGAGGTGGATTCATGCACAACGAAGCGGAGATCACTCGTCGGGATTTTTTGAAAAAGGGCGGGACCGGTGCGGGCGTCGGTCTGGCGGCGCTGAGTGGAATTAGTTTCATCACTCATCCGGAAAGGGTCTTCGGAGCCAACAGCCGGGTCAGTATCGCCATTTGCGGACTCCACGGCCGGGGCTGGGATCACGTTCGCGAGTACCACAGGATTTCACAGGCCCAGATCGTGGCCCTCTGTGATGTCGACCAGAACGTGCTGAACCAGCGGCTGCGGCAAATCGAGAGGCTCGGGATGCCCGCGCCCAAAACCTACGTGGATGTTCGGAAGTTGCTGGAAGACAAATCCGTCGATGCCATTTCCATTGCGACTCCGAACCACTGGCACTCGCTCATGGCGATCTGGGCGTGCCAGGCCGACAAAGATGTGTATTGCGAAAAGCCGTGTTCGCATAACTGGTGGGAGGGCAAGCAGCTGGTGGAGGCGGTTAACCGATACAACCGAATCGTTCAGCACGGCACGCAGAGCCGCTCGAGTCGCGGGATTCGGGAGGGCATTCAGAGATTGCGCGACGGCGTGATCGGCGATGTTTACTTGTCGCGGGGACTCTGCTATAAGTGGCGCGATACGATCGGGCATGCTCCAGTGGAACCAGTTCCCAGCGGCGTCGACTATAACTTGTGGACCGGACCGGCTCCCCTGCAGCCGTTCACTCGTAACCGTTTCCATTACAACTGGCACTGGTTTTGGGACACCGGCAACGGTGACATCGGCAACCAAGGCATTCATGAGATGGACATTGCGCGCTGGGGACTGGGTGTGGGATTCCCCAACAAGGTATCGGCCATCGGCGGCCATTTCATGTTTGACGATGACCAGCAGACGCCGAACACGCTGAATGTGGCCTACGAATTCGATCTGCCGGACGGCAAACGCAAGATGCTTGAATTCGAGGTCCGGCACTGGATCACCAACCATGAGGCTGAGATCGGCAGCCCAGCGTTTGGCAGTCACGGCGCCCCGCCTCCGGCCGGCTTGGCGGCGGCGCAAGCCTCGCTGCAAACACCGAAGCGCAGCCACCCGAAGCTTGGACCGAGCGCCGGCGATCACAATACGATCGGCAACATCTTTTATGGCTCCAAAGGGTATCTGGCGATGGACGGCTACGACGGATACAAGACGTGGCTGGGCAAGGAGCAGGAGCCGGGTCCGAGCGGTCACGGGGGCGAGAACCATTTTCAGAACTTCATCGACTGCGTCATCAGCCGCAAAAAGGAGGACCTTCGCGCCCCAATCGAAGAGGGGCATATCTCGTGTACCCTGGTGCATCTGGCCAACGCCTCCTACCGGCTGGGCCGTACACTGCAGTTTGATCCGGCGACCCAGCAGGTGGTCAACGACGATGAGGCCAATCGCCTGTTGTGCGAGATGGACCGGGGATACCGGCGGCCTTTTTATATTCCCGAGCAGGTATAGCATTCCGCCGGCTCCTGAGGCCAAGTGAACCTGGCCGCCGGGGTGCACTGCCCGCTCATCCGAGGAGAAGAAGCCGTAATTTCACGAAGAACATTCCTGTTGTCTTGCGCCGCGGGCGCGGCCCTGCCTGGTGAGGGCGCGGCGAAGCGGGGCCGTGTCGAAGTCGGCGTTTGCGCCGGCCCGGGCGACCTGGATGACGTCGTGCACTACGGCTTTGACTATCTGGAGCCCGGGGCCGCCCAGATTGCCGAGATGGACGAGGCGACGTTCCAGGCATTCCGAGCCCGCGTCGCTGCGTCGCCGGTCCGCTGCGAGGCGTTCAACAGTTTTATCCGTACCCTGCGCGTGGTGGGAGACGATGTTCAATCAAAGAGGCTGGACGACTACGTTGAATTTACCCTGGACCGCTGCCGGCAGTTGGGCGGCACGGTCGTGGTCTGGGGCAGCGCCGGCTCCCGGAACGTGCCAACCGGATATTCGCGCGAGCGGGCGTGGGCGCAAATCAAGCGCTTTCTGGGCCGGGCGGGCGATATCGCGCGCTCCTATCGAATGACTATTGCCATCGAGCCGCTGCGACGGCAGGAGAGCAACATCATCAACACCGGAGCGGATGCCTGGCGTTTGGTACGCGAGGTGAACCATCCAAACGTGAAGATGATCATCGATTATTACCATCTCCGCCAAGAGCACGAAGATCTCGAAATCATTTGGACAGCGCGCAAGGAAATCGTTCATTTCCATTTCGCCAATCCCAACGGACGGCTTTGGCCGCACAGCCTCTCCGAAGACGCCGACTACGGTCGGTTTTTCGAGCTGGTGAAGAGAATCCGCTTCGAGGGCGGTATCTCGATTGAAGGCCGGGGAACATTTCAGAAGGATGCGGCGGCAAGCCTGGCATTTTTTCGCCAGGGCCTCGGTTCCACCTCCGGTGTGGCCCGGGTATTTCCAATGGAAGGTCTCGCGTCATGACGGATGCATTGCAGGCCCACCGGCGCCGGGAGTTCCTGCAGCGAGTCGGAGGTATTGCCTTAGGTTGGGCGTCTGGGGTTTTACCGCCCGCCTCAGCCGCCGCGGAAACGTTACCGAACCCGGTGGGCTACGCGACGATTTCATGGCCCCGGCGCGAGTTCGAGCCGGCTCTCCAGACGATTTCACGGTTGGGCTTCAAGGGCGTTCAGATGCTGGGCTGGGTTCGCGACGCCTATTCGGGGACTAAGGCCGCTGAACTCAAACAGCGCCTGGACACCTTGAAACTGGAGCCAGCGGCTCTTTCGGCATCCCGGGTTCGGCTGAACCCGGCGCAGCTAGAGGATCAAACCGCTGAATTCAAGGCTTATGCCGATTTTCAGCGGCAGCTCGGCGGACTCTATTTGCAGGTAACCGACGGCGGGAATCCGCACGGCGCTTACCGTCCGGATGCGATTAAAGCGCTGGGCGAGCAGATGAATAAGCTCGGGAGGATCGCCAGCGATGGGGGGCTGGCCATGGGTTATCACCCGCACTTTGGTACGCTGGGAGAGACGCGAGAAGGCCTGGGCAGAGTGCTTGACGCCACCGATCCCGTCTACGTCAAGCTGATCGCCGACGTCGCCCACCTGACGCTGGGCGGCTCGGACCCGGCTGAGGTAATCCGCACTTATCATGACCGCCTGATCTTCACTCACTTTAAAGACGTGCGAAAGGACGTGGCGATGCTGGCCCGCCAAAATCGTGACCGGGTGCGCCACAGCCGGTACCATTTCTGCGAGATGGGCGAAGGCGTGGTGGACTTCCCGGCCATTCAGCGAGCGTTCAAAGAGGTGGGTTTTAAGGGCTGGGTGATCGTCGAGCTCGACGGGTATGAAGCGCCGCCGGGGGGTCCGGATGAGAGCGCGCGGATCAACCGCGACGCGATGAGGAGGCTGGGTTTCAACGTATAGGCCAGAGCGTTGTTGCCGTTGGCTCCAGCTCTCGGGCGAGGCTGCTATGGAACGTCACATCCAATCGAAATCCGACGGAAAGTTTCAGTCCATCGTGGCCCCGGGGACGATGCGCTTTCTGGATTTTGCCCGGCTGAATTTGGCCGCGGGCGAGCGGCATGCGTTTTCGACCGGCGGGCGAGAATACGTGCTGGATCTGTTTTCCGGCATGGCTTCGATTCTTGTTGAAACCGCTGACGGAAAACGTTGCCGTTTTCCCGCGGCCGGGGGACGCCCGGATGTCTTCAGCGGGCCGCCGGTTATGGTCTACATTCCGCCGCAATCTCGCTCCGAAGTGGAGGCCGTCTCTGATCGGCTTGACGCCGGCCTGTTTTCCGCGCCGTCGCGAACCGCTCAGGTCGCGCCGACGTTGATCCAAGGCCCATCCGTCATTGCCCATCAAGTCGGTAGGGCCAACTGGCAGCGCACGGTCTATTCGGCACTACGCGAGGATCTTCCGGCGGAACGATTGCTGGCCGGCGAGACGCTGAATCCGCCCGGAAATTGGTCTAGCTACCCTCCTCACAAGCATGATCGCCGAAACCCACCGCAGGAGGCGGTGCTCGAAGAGATTTATTTTTTTCGCGTCAAGCCGTCCCAGGGCTTTGGTTTTATCTACACCTATACAGCTCCGGACGATCCCGAGGGTTTCGCAGACGTTTTCGTCGTGCGAGATGGTGATACGGTCCTGCTGCCGAAGGGTTATCATCCGGTGGTCGCGGCACCCGGTTACGCGTTGCATTACACCTGGGTGCTCGCCGGCGAAGAGCGCCGCTATGGGGCCTGGACCGATGATCCCCGGCACGCCTGGGTAAAGAACGCCTGATCGGCGACGCGCTGAGCCCGCGTGGAAACCGTGGCGCCCAAGCGTCCTCGTTGGCCGACAGGCCCTCTCCGCGCCGTTTTGCAGCCGCCCGCACGAGGGCGCGGTGATGGCTGCTCGGACATTGACCATGCGGGCTCAGGTCCCAGGATCTGGAAAACCGTCTCGTGTTCGCCACCGGGTTCGCTGGCTTCCATGAGGATCCCATTTTCGTACGCTGATGTTGCCGCCCTCGATGTGCCAGAACAGAACCTGCTGGCGTGTCTGGAGCCGCGCTCGTGCGAAACCGCGGGCGCGGTCGAGCAGTTGGTGAACGCGGCCCTGGACCAGCCGGTCAACTCGCCGCCCATCGAGCAACTGGCTTCGCCCGCCAGCCGCGTCCTGCTGCTGGTGGATGATGCCACACGGCAGACACCCGCATCGCTCTTGCTTCCGGCACTGCTCCGGCGTCTTGAAAGCGCCGGTGTGGCCCGGCCCAGGATCAACATTCTGATCGCCGCCGGGACGCACTCGCGAATGAGCCCGAAAGAGGTCGAACAAAAACTCGGAGCCGCCGTGGCCAGCCGCTATGCGGTGACGCTCCACTATTGGAAGTCAGAAGAGACCCTCGCCCGCATTGGACATACCGCGGACGGGACTCCGATCCGCGTGAACCGAATGCTGCAACAAGCCGACCTGGTGATCGGAGTCGGGCAGATTGTGCCGCACCGCGTCATGGGTTACACCGGCGGCGCCACGATCGTGCAACCCGGCGTCTCGGGTCCGGAGATAACCGGTTACACCCATTGGCGGAGCGCCCTATTCTCGGGCGACAAGATTCTTGGCGTTGCGGAGAACCCGGTGCGGCTCGAGGTCGAGGAAATCGCGCGTCGGGCGGGGTTGCGCTTCATCGTGAACGTCGTGCTGGATGCCCGCCATCGGGTGACCCAGGTGGTGGCCGGGGACCCGGTGGCCGCGCATCGCCAGGGGGCGGGATACGCCCGGCAGATCTGGGGCGTCGCGCAGCCGGCGGCGGCCGATATTGTCGTGGCCGAATCGTTCCCGGCCGACTACGATCTCTGGCAGGCGGCCAAGGGCATTTATGCGTCGGAGCTTTCGGTGCGGCCGGGAGGCGTGGTTATTCTGGTGACGCCGTGCCTGCACGGAGTGAGCGGGGAACATCCGGAGGTAGAGAGGATCGGTTATCACGGTTTCGATGACGTCCGGCGGCGTGTGGAGCGGAAGGAGATCACCGACTTGGTGGCCGCCGCCCATCTGGTCCACGTGGGGCGGGTGATCTGCGACAAGGCCCGTGGAATCATGGTTTCGCCCGGCATCCCCCGCAGCACGCAGCAGCAAATCGGTTTTACTCCGGCGGAGAGCCCCCAGCAAGCGCTCAGCCTGGCGTTGGAACGGGTCGGCGCGCGGGCTCAGGTGGTGGTGCTTCGTCGGGGAGGCAATGTCCTGCCCGTGGTTGAACGGGTTGAGGCTCGCGCGCCGGACTCCCGCGGCGCCGAGTCGAGCGACAGAAGCGGTTGAGGCTCGAATTCGCCCGCCAGCGTCACTCGGAAGTTAGCGCCTCGGCGCGAACGGCCGCCTCGGAGCTGAATGGATGACTTCTTCCACCGCCAGAGTTCACCCGATACGGTCGGCGGCGCAGCGCTTCACCATCCCCCACCTGCGCTGGTATATCTGTGCCTTACTTTTCTTCGGCTCCACGGTCAATTACGTCGACCGGGGCACCATCGCCATCCTGGCCCCCTACCTGCAGAGGATTTTCCGCTGGACGGAAAGCGATTATGGCTGGATCGTGTTCGCCTTCCAGTTGGCTTATACCATCATGATGATGGTCGCGGGCGGAGTCATCGACCGGCTCGGCGCTCGCCTCGGCTATGCGCTGTCGATGGCTTGGTGGTCGATCGCGGCGGCGGGACACGCTCTGGCGCGAAGTGTGGTCGCCTTTGGAGCGGCTCGATTTCTGTTGGGGGCCGGCGAAGCCGGTAACTTCCCCGCCTCCATTAAGAGCGTGGCCGAATGGTTCCCGAAGCGGGAACGCGCCTTGGCCACCGGCATCTTCAACTCGGGCACGAACGTCGGAGCCGTCGTCGCCTACCCGCTGGTGGGCTGGATTTTTGCTCGCTGGGGATGGCAGGCGGCGTTTATCGGCACGGGGGGCCTGGGAATTGTGGCCCTTGGGTTGTGGCTGCTGTTTTACCGCCCGCCCGAGCGCCACCCCTGGATCACCGCGGCGGAACTCGCCTCCGTGAAGGAGCGCCAGTCCCCCAGCGCGCTCGCAGAAGAGGACGAGCCCCGGATCCCCTGGCGCCGATTGCTCGCTTACCGCCAAGCCTGGGGCTTCTTCCTGGCCAAATTTCTGACGGATCCCATCTGGTGGTTTTACATCTTCTGGCTTCCCAAGTATCTGACCCAGGCCCGCGGCTTTTCGCTTCACACCCTCGAGCTCTTTGGTATGATCCCCTTCCTCGGTGCCAGCCTTGGGAGCGTCGCCGGCGGCTGGCTGTCGGGTTTTCTGATGAGGCGGGGTTGGTCTCTGAATGCGGGGCGCAAAACGGCGATGGCCGTCTGCGCGTTCTCCATGCCCACCGGAATTGTGGCCGTGTTCTCGCACAATCCGTGGGTGGCTCTGGCGCTCATTTCGGTGTCCACTTCGGCTCATCAGGGCTGGTCGGCGAATCTGTTCACCCTCGCCTCCGACCTGTTTCCGAAGAAGGCGGTGGCGTCCGTGGTGGGCATCGGCGGCGCGGCGGGCGCCATCGGCGGCATGATGATGGCGCCGATGACGGGGTACGTTCTCCAATGGTTTCACACCTACGTCCCCTTGTTCATCCTTGCCGGCGTCATGCATCCGCTGGCCCTCGGCATCGTGCACCGGCTCGTGCCGACCATCCAGAGAGTGGACGCCGCGTCCTAGCCGCGGCGGCCGTGTTTTCGATTCTCATTGGGGAGGTGGCTGATGACGAGCCTGCTTCGGTCGGTTCTAATGCTCGGCTTGGGCGGCGCCGTGGCGACTTCGGGTTATGCCCAGCTCGGCCTGTTTTCGAAGGCGCAACGGGTCGAGTTGACTCAGGCCTGGAAAGGGGAGCGTTTCCCCGACGGCCGTCCCCAAGTGCCGGATTCGGTGCTCACCATGCTGAAGGACGTGGACGCCGAAGAAGCCTGGGGCGTGCTCCGCCAGCATGGATTCTCCAACCAGTTCGAGGGCAACTGGCATGTCATCAACGCCGGCCCGCGGTTCGTCGGGCGGGCCGTCACGGCGGTCTTCATGCCCCTGCGTCCCGATGTCAACGCCGTCATCGAGGAGCACGGGCGGCAAGAAGGCCGCATCGGCGCCGAGAACTCCTGGGTGATTGACACGCTCCAGAGCGGCGACGTGCTGGTGGTGGACCTGTTCGGCAAGATCAAGGACGGAACCTTCGCCGGCGACAACCTCGGCACCTCGATCTATGCCAAGACTCACAACGGCCTCGTCGTCGACGGATCGGTGCGCGACGAAACCGGCCTGCGGGAAATCAAGGGATTTCAGGTTTACGTGCGCGGCGTCGATCCGTCGGCTCTGGCCGGCGTCATGCTGATGGGCATCAATGTTCCCATCCGCATCGGGCAGGCCACGGTCATGCCGGGCGACGTCGTCGTCAGCGATCCGGAAGGAGTGACCTTTATTCCCCCCCAACTGGCCGAAGAGGTGGCGACTCGCGCCCAAATGACCCACTTCGTGGACGAGTGGGGCCACCTGATGCTGCGGGAGGGCAGGTACACTCCGGGCCAGATCGACGGCCCCTGGACCCGGCCCATGGTTGAAGAGTTCAACCGCTGGCTCGAGCACAAGGGCTCGAAACTGCGGATGAAGGTGCCCGAGTGAGAACGATGGCGGCGGGTGGGCGCAGCCGGATTCGCTGGCTGCTCGTCTTCTGGATCTTCGTGATCAGCGTCGTGGCGTTCCTTGACCGCACCAACGTCGCCATCGCCGGCATCGACATCATGAAGGAATACCGACTCACGAATACCGAGCTGGGGCTGTTCTCGACGGCCTTTCTGCTCGGCTATGCGCTGTCTCAGGCTCCGGGCGGGTGGCTGGCGGATTGGCTGGGCCCGCGCCGCGTGCTGGCCGGAGCGGTGGTTTGGTGGGGCCTGTTCACGGCCCTCACGGCCGCCGTCCCCGCCGGCACCGGGCACGCCCTCGCCCTGTTTGCTGGTGTCCGCTTTCTGCTCGGCGTGGGAGAGGCCGTGATGTACCCGGCCTCGAACCAATTCGTGGCCCGCTGGATTCCGTCTCACGAGCGCGGCTTGGCCAACGGCTGGATCTTCGCCGGCGTGGGCGTCGGATCGGGGATCACGCCCCCGTTGATCACCGCCGTAACGCTTCGCGCCGGCTGGCGCTGGTCGTTTTGGATCAGCGCCGCGCTGGGAATGGTTGTCGGCATCGTTTGGTGGGCGATCGCCCGCGACCAGCCGGCGGAACATCCGCGCGTATCGGCGGCGGAACTGGAGGAGATCGCGGCCGGCCTGACGCTGGGCGGGGCGGTGCCGGGCCGCGCGCCGCGGCCGCCCTGGCGGAAAATCTTCCGCAGCCGCGACGTCCTGGCCATCACTCTCAGCTACTTCAGCTACGGCTATACGGCCTGGATTTTCTTCAGCTGGTTCTTTATCTACCTGGCCCGGGTTCGCGGTCTCAATCTCCGCACCAGTTCCTATTACGCCATGCTGCCGTTCTTGGCGATGGCGGTCGGCTGCTATGCCGGGGGCTGGCTCAGCGACGTCCTCACCCGCCGGTATGGGAAGCGCGTGGGCCGCTGCGGCGTGGCCGGGCTGGGAATCGGACTCTGCGCGGTGTTGATCGCCGTCGGCGCGCGGGTGGCCGGCCCGGCCGCCGCCAGCCTGGTTCTCGCCGGAGGCGTCGGCGCGCTCTACCTCGCGCAGAGCTCGTTCTGGGCCGTCACAGCCGACCTGGCCGGAGAGTTCTCCGGCACGGTGTCCGGAATCATGAATATGGGGGCGCAGTTCGGCGGAGCGCTCACCGCCTTCCTCACCCCGATGATGGCCGAGCGCTTCGGTTGGACGGCGTCGTTCATGGTGGCCGCCGCCTGCTGCGCGGCCGGCTCCTTGTTGTGGCTGGTCGTCAATCCTGACCGCCGCCTCGTTCGCCCGCCGGAGCCCGCCTGGGGGTAAAGGCGGGGAGCTCCCTCGGAGGATCAACTCATGCAACGCCGATCGTTTTTGCGAACCGTGGGAACGGGAGGCGCGGCCCTGGCGGCGGGAGCGCCGAACCTGGCCGCCGCGGCCCCGCCGCCCCTGAAGATCACCCGCGTCCGCTTCTATCACAACCCGAACTCGCCGCTCCACTTTAACCAGAGCTTCCACATCGTGACGGTCGAGACCGACCAAGGCCTTACCGGCATCGGCGAAGGGGGATCGCCCGACACCGTGCGCCAGTGCGCGGCGATGATCATCGGCGAAAACCCGTTTCGCACCGACCGCCTGTGGCAGATGATGTTCCGCGGCTACTTTTACCCCGCCGGCCGCGAAAAGCTCGACGCCCTGGGAGCGATCGACCTGGCGCTGTGGGACATCAAGGGCAAGGCGCTCGGCGTGCCGGTGTACGAGCTGCTGGGGGGCTTGGCCCGCGACCACGTCGAGTGTTATGCCACCGGCTTTCCCCGCCAGGGATCGCTCCGGGACACCGCCCGAGCCTGCATCGAGGCCGGATTCCGCGCCTTCCGCCACGCCACGGCCGACCCGGCTACCGGCCGCCCCTTCAACTCCCATCAGGCCGTCCGCCAGACGTATGAAGACTGCGTGGCCATTCGGGAGGGGGTGGGGAAGGACGGCGATTGGGCCCTCGATTATCACACCCGCTTTGATTTTCCCGACGCCGTGCGCCTCAGCACGCTGATCGAGCCGCTCGAGCCGTATTTCGCCGAGGACTTGATCCGCTCGGAGAATCCCGAGGTCTATCGCCAGCTGCGCGGTCACGTCAAGGTTCCGATTGCGGTCGGAGAGCAGTTTGGCAGCAAGTGGGACATCAACCGGTTGATCGAGCGGCAATGGATCGACTACGCCCGCGTGACGCTCCCCAACGTCGGCGGCATCACCGAGTATATGAAGATTCAGGCCCTGGCCGAAACCCATTACGTGGGGCTGATTCCGCACTTCACGGGGCCGGTGTCGGAAGCCGCCCTGGTCCATGCCTGCGGCGTGTTTTCCGGCCCGGTGATGATGGAGATGCTCGGCGGCGGACCCCGCCCGGCCGATTGGCCCCACCTCCCCGAGTGCTATGATTTCCACCAGGGCAAGATGTGGCCCAATGGCCGGCCCGGACTCGGGGTCACCCTTGATACCCGGCCGCTTCAACTCGTGCTCGAAGTCACCGAGCGGGTGCGGCCCATCCCCATTTTTGAGCGGCCCGACGGTTCGATCACGAATTGGTGAACGGGATCGGAGGGTGAAAAAACCCATAGGCGGCCGGCGGCCGGCTGGCGTACAATCGGCGGCGGCCCAGATCGTTCGCTGTCACCACCGGGCGGCTTCGGCCACGGGCTGGGCGGGCGCCGCCGATTGTACGC
>CADDZC010000016.1 GCA_902812365.1 Acidobacteriota bacterium
AACGTCGTGATGCGAGGCCGAGAAGGCCTCGCATCACCCACACAGACTGAACGGACCGGGACAGTCCGGCCGCCGGGGGCCGCCTCCGGCTTCCCGCCGCGCGCGTGTCCGAGGCGGCCGGGTCGGCGGCGTCCGCGCCGGATTAGCGTGCGGCCAGCTTGCGCGCGAAGTCGAGCAGGAAGGCGCGATCGGTTTCGACCATGCGCGCCGTGAGGCTCTTCAGCTTCAGCAGAAAGCGGGCCTCCGAACCGGTTGGGCCGCCCTCCTCCGCCAGCTCCTCGAGCGTTTTGCGCGGCGTGAGGTTGGGCGTGGCCGGAGCGTCTTCCCCGGTATAGAAGAGCCGGTACAACGGCACGTCCAGGGCCGCCGCAAACCGCTCCAGAGTTTCCAGCGAGGGAACGGTATGGCCGTGCTCCACCCGCGAGATGTAGCACCGGAGCAGTCCGCTGGCCTTCTCGACGTCGCCCTGAGACAGGCCCTTCTGCTCCCGCAGCTGACGGATTCGTTCGCCAATTAACATTGTGTTGACTCCCTAACCTTGTACGGTTCTCTGGCAGGTCATCGCCTGCCTGATGAAGTTATCGCTGGAATTAACCCGACAGTCTATGACCCACCTGTACCAGTACTAAAGTACTGATTGGATGATATCCCATCGAAACAAGGGCGTAAAGAGAGAAATCGCGCTCGCCGCCCCGCCGCGCCTAGGGTTGGTCCGGCCGGGGTGCAGGCGGGGAAGCCGGCCGCTCCATGACCCGGGCCAGCAGGGCCATGCGGACGTATAGGCCGTTTTGGGCCTGGCGGAAATAGGCGGCGCGAGGGTCCTGATCCACTTCCATGCTGATTTCGTCGACGCGGGGCAGCGGGTGCATGACGATGGCGTGCGGTTTCATCAGCCGGAGGCTGGCGGCGTTGATGACGTAAAGGCCGCGGCACTTCTCATAATCGGCGATGCGGTCTCCGAAGCGCTCCTTTTGGATGCGGGTCTGGTAAACGACCGCCACTTCCGGCAGCACCTTTTCGAGCGAGGACTCCTCGGTGTACTCCACGCCATGTTCGGCGAGGTAGGTCAGAATGTCATCCTTCATTCGCAAGGGAGGCGGCGCCACGAACCAGATGTGAACGTCGCGGAATTTGCCGAGCAGGTAAGCCAGCGAGCGCACGGTGCGCCCGTTGGCGAGATCGCCCACCATGGCGATGCGGAGGCCGTCGATCGAGCCGATCTCCTTCTCGATGGTGTAGAGGTCGAGCAGGGCCTGAGTCGGGTGCTGGCCCGGTCCGTCGCCGGCGTTGATCACCGGAACCCGGGAAACGGCGGCGGCGCGCTGCGCGGCTCCCACTTCGTAGTGCCGCAGCACGATCAGGTCGGCGTAACCGTTGAGGATGCGGATCGTGTCTTCGAGCGTTTCGCCCTTCGAGACGGATGAGAACTCGGCGGCGTTCTCAGTGCTGATGACCCGGCCACCCAGCCGGTGCATCGCGGTCTCGAAGGAAAACCGGGTGCGGGTGGACGGTTCGTAGAAAAGGGTGGCCATGATGCGGTGGCGGAAGGCATCGGAGCCGCCCCGTTCCACCACCTGCTCCATTTGCCGCGTCAGGGTGAACAGCTCCGCGAGCGTCGGCCGGTCAAACTGCTGCGCTTCAATCACGTGGTGGAGCTGCATCAGCGTTGAAGAGGTTTCGCCCTCACAGGCAGTCCATCCCTGAAGATAGCACAAGTGCGCGGCGGCGCACAAAGACGAGGAGCCTTGACGCTGGGGCGAACGGGCTTTAGAGTTAGAATCTGATTTCTTCGGCTCCCTCCGCCGGCAGCAAGACACGCGAAGGGCGCGCAACGGATGGCGGTCCTCGAGGACATTCTGGCGGCCTGCCGGTCGCGGCTGGCGGCGACTTGCTCCCGCCGACCTCTCGCCGAGGTCCGGGAAGCGGCCCGGCTGCGCTCGGAACGGCGGAACTTCGCCGAGGCGCTCCGGACCAGCGAGCTGGCGGTCATCGCTGAGCTCAAGCGGGCCTCGCCTTCGGGCGGAGTATTGCGCCGCGAGTATGCTTGCCGCGACTTGGCCGCCGCCTACGAGGCCGCGGGAGCGTCGGCACTGTCCGTGCTCACCGAGCCCCAGTATTTCGGAGGCTCGCTCGGCGACCTCGTGGCGGCGCGGCAGTCGGTGCGGCTGCCCGTCTTGCGCAAGGACTTCATCGTCGAGCATTATCAGCTTTACGAATCCGTGGCGGCGGGGGCGGATGCGGTGCTGCTGATCGTCGCGGCGCTCAATGACCGGGACCTGCGGCGTCTGATCGGCTTGGCCGCCGAGCTTGGCGTGGGGGCGCTGGTGGAAGTGCACACGGCGGAAGAGGTTGACCGGGCGCTCGAGGCTGGGGCTCGCCTGATCGGAGTTAACAACCGCGATTTGAACACCCTCAGGGTTGATCTTGAGACTTCTTTTCGCCTCCGAGCCAGGATACCCTCCGGCTGCGTCGCGGTCAGCGAAAGCGGCATCAAAACCGGCAGCCATTTAAAGCGGCTAAGGGAAGCTGGATTTGACGCGGCGCTGGTCGGCGAACACCTGATGACCTCGGCGGACCCGGGAGGCGCGCTCCGAACGATGTTGGAGGAGGCGAGATTGGAAACGCGAAATTCGAAGATCGGGGCTTCGCGGCGTTAAAGGCCGCCGCGGATGGCCAGCCCGCTTCGAGGATCGATGGCCTTGGTGAGTCTCGCGGATGATGTGGTGCCCAGGACGCGGGTGAAGATTTGTGGCATTACGCGCTCGGAAGACGCCGCGTGGGCAGTGAAACTGGGGGCCGCGGCGCTGGGGTTTAACTTTTATCAGCCTTCGCCGCGTTATATCGCCCCGGCGGCGGCGGCCCTGATTATTCGCCAACTGCCGCCGTTCGTCACGGCCGTCGGAGTGTTCGCAGACGAGACGCACGGGCGGCGAATCGTCCGCCTGGCGGAGCAGGCGGGAGTGGGCGCGGTGCAATTGCACGGGCCGCGGCTTCCCCGCGGCGCGGAATCCGGCTGGCTCGAGCGGTTTCCAGTGATCCGGGCGGTGGCCGTCAGGGAGGGCTTCGAAGTGCGGGAACTGGAGGGCATCAAGGCGGCAGCCCTGCTGCTTGATGGATTCGATCCGGCGCGCCTCGGAGGGACGGGTCGGCCGTTTGACTGGCAGATCGCCAAGCAAGCCAAGCAGTATGGTCACGTCATTCTGGCCGGCGGCCTGACGCCGGGGAACGTCCACCAGGCCGTGGGTGCCGTGCGGCCGTTTGCCGTTGATGTGGCCAGCGGCGTGGAGTCAGCGCCCGGCATCAAGGATCCGGAGAAGGTGAGGGCCTTTATCGAAGCGGTCGAGCAGGCAGACCGGAGCGACGATGAGGCTAACTAGCTTTAGAATCAACAGATCGATAGAGGATGCGGATCGTCCGCGGGCGAGCAGCAGGCCGCGGAGGGGCTGGCGTTGCGATCGGTAGAAAAGATGTTAACCTCAACACAGGAAAAGACTGATCCTGACTCACGGGGCCGCTTTGACGAGTTCGGCGGCCGTTACGTCCCAGAAACCCTCATGCACCCCGTCGAGGAGCTCGAGCTGGCTTACGACGAAGCCCGCCGCGATTCGCAATTCCGGGCGGAGCTGAACCGGCTGCTGCAGGATTTCGCGGGGCGGCCGACGCCGCTGTTCCACGCCCGGCGGCTGACGGAACACTTGGGTGGAGCTCAGATCTATTTGAAAAGAGAAGACTTACTCCATACCGGCGCCCATAAGATCAACAACTGCCTCGGCCAGGGACTCCTAGCCCGGCGCATGGGCAAGACGCGGATCATCGCCGAAACTGGAGCCGGCCAGCATGGAGTGGCAACAGCGACGGTCGCGGCGCTGCTCGGCTTTGAGTGCCGCATCTACATGGGAGAGGAGGACATGGCGCGGCAATCGCCTAACGTCTTCCGTATGAAAATGTTAGGAGCAGAAGTGGTGGGCGTCGCGGCAGGCTCGAAAACCCTGAAGGAAGCCATTAACGAGGCCATGCGCGATTGGGTGACCCATGTCCGCACCACTCACTACCTGCTCGGCTCCGTGCTTGGACCCCATCCTTATCCGGCGATGGTGCGCGATTTCCAGAGAGTGATTGGGCAGGAAACTCGCCGGCAAGCGTTGGCAGAACTAGGCCGGCTACCCAACTATCTCATCGCCTGCGTTGGCGGGGGCAGCAATTCGATTGGCCTCTTCTACGATTTCATTCCGGACCGCGAGGTAAAAATGGTCGGGGTCGAGGCGGGCGGACGGGGCCGGCACCTCGGCGAACACGCGGCGCGCTTCGACGGCGGCCGCCCCGGAGTGCTCCACGGCACTTACACCTATGTGCTCCAAACCGAGGACGGCTTGATCTCGCCCACCCACTCGGTCTCGGCCGGATTGGATTACCCGGCCGTGGGCCCCGAGCACGCCGCCCTCTACCAGCGGCGCCGCGTCCAGTACACGCGCGTGAGCGACGACCAAGCGCTTGACGCCGCGCGCACGCTCGCCCGCACCGAAGGCATCATCCCTGCCCTCGAATCGGCCCATGCTCTGGCGGAAGTTATCCAGCGCGCGCCTGGCATGAGGCGCGATGAGGTGATCGTGGCGAACCTCTCCGGCCGGGGCGACAAGGATCTGGGGATTTTTCAGTCGGCGGGAGTCCTTTGACGGGCGATAGATAAGGGACGAACGAGGGGCGGCCGAGGCGCGCAGCCTCCACCTCTGCCCTCCTCCGATCCTCGTGCTATGCCGATCGTTTCCGCGTCTCGCATCGAGGCCAAATTTCGCGACCTGCGCGACCGCGGTCGCAAGGGGCTGGTGCTCTATCTGACGGCCGGCGATCCCTCGCTCGAGGCGACGGGAGACTTGCTGGCCGCCCTGGAGCGCGGCGGCGCGGATATTATCGAGCTGGGCGTGCCGTTCTCCGATCCCCTGGCCGACGGGCCGGTGATCCAGCGGGCCTCCGAGCGCGCCGTGCGGGGCGGGGCCACGCTGGCAAGGATACTCCGCGCGCTGCCTCGCTGGCGCGAATCCGTCCAAGCTCCCATCGTCCTGTTCAGCTATTACAATCCGATTCTTCAGTATGGGCTGGAGAGATTTGCCCGCGAGGCCAGCAGCGCCGGGGCCGATGGCGTGCTGGCCGTCGATTTGACTCCGGAAGAAGCCGAATCTTACGTAGCGGCCGCGCGGGCCGAAGGGCTGGACACGGTGTTCCTGGCCGCGCCCACCTCCACCGACGAACGCCTGGCCTTGATCAGCCGGGTCTCGACCGGCTTCCTTTACCTGATCTCGCGCACCGGAGTCACCGGCGAGCGAGAGGAAATCTCGGCGACCCTCCAGCCGCTCGTTGAGCGGGCGCAGCGGCTATCGCCGCTGCCTTTGGCGGCCGGATTCGGCATCTCGAACCCGGCCCAGGTGCGGCAAGTCCAGGCGCTGGCGGAGGCGGCGGTGGTGGGAAGCGCCGTCGTGCGCGCCATCGAAGAGCGCTATCCGGCGGGCGGGGCGGCCGCGATCGAGAACTGGGTGCGCTGGCTCAAGGGATGATCCGCCGCGGGCGCGGACCCCCCAAGCCTTGGACGTTGGAAGCCGCGCCCCACCGCCCGTTGACGGGGCCGGCTGGACTTTGCGAGTGCGACTCCGGCGGTGGCTGCGGATCGGGAGATGAAACGGGCATGAGTGATCTCGACGAGTGGCGCAAGCGCATCGATGAAATTGATCAGCAATTGGTGAAGCTCCTGAATGAGCGGGCGCAGTGCGCCGTTGAAATCGGCCACATCAAAAAGAGACTTCGCCAGCCGGCCTGGCAGCCGCAGAGGGAGATGGACATTCTGCGGCACGTGGTGAAATCGAACCCGGGACCGCTGGATGACGCGGCCATCCGGCGGCTGTTCGAGCGCATCATCGACGAAGCGCGCGCCCTCGAACGCCATGTGATGGACAATGAACCAAAGTGACGAGGGACAGGCCGCACCCTCACGGGAAGGAGTCAGCGGTCATGGTGGTCGTGATGCAAGAAGGGGCGACCGAAGACCAGATTCAGGCCGTTATCAACCGGCTGATGGAGCTCGGCTTTGACGTCCATCGCTCGACGGGCGTCGCCCAGACCGTGCTCGGCGCGATCGGGGTGCAGGCCGATTTTGATACTCGCAAGGTTGAGCTTCTCGACGGCGTGCAGGAAGTTCACCGCATCTCGTCGCCCTACAAACTCGCCAGCCGCCATTTTCGTCCCGAAGGCTCCCTGATCCAACTGGGAAAAGGGGTCGCCGTCGGAGGTCGCGAGATCGTCATCATGGCGGGGCCGTGCAGCGTCGAGAGCGCCGAGCAGATTGACGCCGTCGCCGCCTGCGTCGCCCAGCACGGGGCGCACGTTCTGCGCGGCGGGGCGTTCAAACCGCGGACATCCCCTTACACGTTCCAAGGCCTCGGACCCAAGGGCCTGGAGCTGATGCGGCGCGCCGCCGACCGGTACGGCCTGCTGGTCGTCTCCGAGGTTATGGACCTCACTCAGATTCCTCTCCTGCTCGAGTACGCGGACGTGCTCCAGGTGGGGGCGCGCAACATGCAGAATTACAACCTGCTGAAGGAACTCGGCAAGGTCGACAAGCCCGTTCTGCTCAAACGAGGCATCGCCGCCACCATCGAAGAGTTGCTGCTCTCGGCGGAATACATCATGTCGGGCGGCAACTATAACGTGATTCTTTGCGAGCGCGGCATCCGCACCTTTGAAAACGCCACTCGCAACACCCTCGACGTTTCCGCCATCCCGGTCATCCAGAAACTGTCCCACTTGCCGATCATTGCCGATCCGTCGCACGCCACCGGGCGCCGCGACAAAGTGATCCCGATGGCGCGGGCGGCGGTGGCGGCCGGAGCGGACGGCATTCTGGTCGAGGTCCACAATGATCCTGAACGGGCCCTGAGCGACGGACCCCAGGCGCTCTATCCGTCTCAGTTTGAGCAATTGATGAAGCAGTTGCGGATGATCGCCCCGGCGGTGGAGCGAACTCTTTAGACGCGGACGAAGTCTCAAGGCCGGGCGCCGGCGCTTCGCCCCCCGGCCTGAAGCCTGTCACTTTTTTGTGGAAACGGCCTTCCGTCACATCACGATCGTCGGGCTCGGGCTCATTGGCGGCTCCTGGGCGCTCGCTCTCAAGCGGCGCGGCTTTGGCGGGACGGTGGTGGGCTGTGATCGCCCGGAAGTTCTGCGCCAGGCGCTCGGGGGCGGAGCCATTGATTTCGGCGAGCCAGACGCCGCCCGCGCCGTGGCGGAGGCCGACCTGGTCATTCTGGCCGCCCACGTCGGCGCGATCCTGGATCTTCTGCCGCTGCTCAAGAACCGGGCGCCCGAGCGCGCCCTCATCACCGATGTAGGCAGCACGAAGCGGGTGATTTGCGAGACGGCGCGGCAAATCTTCGATCGCACTCCGCTGTTTCTCGGAGGCCATCCGCTGGCCGGCAAGGAGCGCGTCGGGTTGGCTCACGCCGAGGCCGCCCTGTTTGAAAACGCGGGCTACGTCCTCACCCCGCTCTCCCCCGACGATCTCGGCGACCGGAGGGTCAGAGAGTTTTCTCGGCTCATCGAAAGCCTCGGCGGGCGGCCGTTCGTTACGGATGCGGCGGCGCACGACCGCGCCGTTGCGTTTCTTAGTCACCTGCCCCAGCTCGCCTCCACCGCCCTGGCCAGCGTCGTGGCCGAGCGCGCCGCCGAAGACTTTGTGCCGCTTGAGCTCGCCGCCTCAGGCTTCCGCGACGCCACCCGCCTCGCCGAGAGCCCTTACGGCCTCTGGCGCGACATTTGCCTCACCAACACCGAAAACATCCAGACCGCACTGGAATCGCTTATTCAGAAGCTGGAAGCCATGAAGCTGCATCTGAGCGACCGGGAACTGGAGCGCGAGTTTGAGCAGGCTCGCCGCCTTCGCGACCAGCTTCGCGGAAAGAGCTAGCGAGGCGGCCCTGAGTTTGGCCAGCCGGATGCCGATCCTCGTGCTAACCTAGAGAGCGGACAGCGCCCTCTTGGCGGCGGTTGGCGGAGCCCTCGCGATGCTGGAAGACGTTCTGGCCATCCTCGACACCACTCCCGGGAAGCTGCGGCGGGAAATCACGGCCATGCCACCACGCGCCCTTCAGAGCCGGCCCGCTCCCCACCGCTGGTCGGTGCAAGAGATTCTGGCGCACCTCGACGATGTGGAAGCGCTCGGCATGCGGGCGCGGGTCGAGGCCATCATCCGGCAGGATCGCCCCGAGCTACCGCTTTTTGATCAGGAGAGGCGCGCCGTGGAGCTCCGTTATGACTTGAAAGATCCCTTCCGCAGCCTCGAGCATTTCGCCCGCCAGCGCCGCGCCAACGTCAAATGGCTGCGAACGCTGCGGCCCGCTGACCTCCGGCGTCCCGGGCTCCACCCGACGGTCGGCGAGATCACCGCGGGCGAAATCATCCATGCCTGGGCGCTGCACGATCTCGGGCATCTGAGGCAGATTCTGGAGATCGAGCGATCGGCTCTGTGGCCGCGGATCGGGAATCTGAAGGCTCTGTACAAGCTGAGCTGAAGGCCGGAGTCCCCCGGGGAGCAGGCGGGCTGTGAACAAACTCTTTCCCAGCGCCGACGCGGCCGTGGCCGACATTCCCGACGGCGCCTCGATCATGGTCGGCGGCTTCGGCCTGTGCGGAATACCCGAGAATCTGATCGACGCCCTCTGCCGAAAAGGGGTGAAGAATCTCACCGTGATCAGCAACAATGCCGGCGTCGATCATTTTGGTTTGGGGAAGTTGCTCGACACCGGGCAGATCCGCAAGCTGATCGGGACGTATGTCGGCGAAAATCGAGTGCTGGAAGACCTGGTGCTGCGCGGGGCCATCGAGATGGAGCTGAACCCGCAAGGCACGTTTGCGGAGCGCATTCGGGCGGGCGGAGCGGGCATTCCGGCGTTCTACACGCCGGCGGGAGTGGGTACGGTGGTGGCCGAGGGCAAAGAGCAGCGTGAATTCGACGGGCGGCGGTATCTGCTCGAGCGCGCGCTGCGGGCGGACTTCGCGCTGGTCAAGGCCTGGAAGGGCGACCGCTGGGGGAATCTGATTTACCGCAAGACGGCGCGCAATTTCAATCCGGTGATGGCCACGGCCGCCCGGGTGACGATCGCGGAGGTGGAAGAGCTGGTCGATCTGGGCGAGCTTGATCCCAATTGCGTCGCCACACCCGGGATTTACGTGAAGCGGATCGTGCGGGGAACCGGTTACGAGAAGCGGATTGAAAAAAGGACGGTCAGAAGGCCGCCGTCGGCAAGCAGCTGAGAGGCTGGCCTCGACTTTCGGGGATGGACAAACGCGAACAGATCGCCCGCCGAATCGCCCAGGAATTGAGAGACGGTTACTATGTCAACCTCGGCATCGGGATTCCCACCCTGGTGTCGAACTTCGTTCCGGCCGACATCGAGGTGATCCTGCAGTCGGAAAATGGCATGCTGGGCGTCGGGCCGTTTCCGCTCGAGGGCGAAGAAGACCCCGACCTGATCAACGCCGGAAAGGAGACGGTGACCGAGATTCCCGGCACCGCCTATTTTTCCAGCGCCGACTCGTTTGCGATGATTCGCGGCGGCCATATCGATCTGACCGTGTTGGGGGCGATGGAGGTGGACGAGCAGGGGAACCTGGCGAGCTGGACGATTCCCGGCAAGATGGTCAAAGGCATGGGGGGCAGCATGGATTTGGTGGCAGGCGCGAACCGGGTGATCGTCGCCATGGAGCACACGACGAAGCAAGGGCGGCCGAAAATTCTCAAGCGCTGTTCCTTGCCGCTGACCGGCGAGAGAGTCGTGGACCGGGTAGTGACGGAACTGGCGGTGATCGACGTCACGCCGCGCGGGCTGGAGCTGAAAGAAATCGCGCCCGGCGTCAGTGTGGAAGCCGTGCAGAAGCTGACCGAACCTGCCCTGCGCGTCGGCGACGACCTCAAGGTCATGACCGTCTAGCGGCCGGGCGCTCCCCGGATGCCGCCCAGCGCCGCCTTATGCCGGCTCAGCGCGCCCGTTCATAACAGCCGAGCACGCGCAGAAAGTTCGTGACTTCGGCCAGGTGATCCAGGGCCTTGCGGCAGCGCTGCTCCTTCACATGGCCGGCAAAATCGAGATAGAAGAAATATTCCCACGGCCGGCCGCGCAACGGGCGCGACTCCATTTTGGTCAGATCGATGTCCCGGAGTGCGAAGACGCTCAGGCACTTAAACAGAGCTCCCGGAATGTTGCGGGTGGAAAACACAATGGAAACCTTGTTGGCGCGGGGGGAGACGCGGGGGGTTTTCGAAAGCAGCAGGAAGCGCGTGTAGTTTTCGCGGTGGTCTTCCAGATGCCGGGCGAGAATGCGGGCTCCGTAGACGGCGGCGGCGGTTTGGCTGGCGATGGCGGCCGCGCCGGGGGAGCGCTGGCTGGCGAGCAGCTTGACGCTGCCGGCGGTGTCGTAAGCGGGGATTTTTTCCACGCGGGGATGGCGCGCAAAGAACCGCTCGCACTGGGCGAGCGCCACCGGATGGGAATAGACGCGTCGCAAGTTCTTGAGCGTGGTTTCCGGAAAGGCGATCAGATTGTGGACGATGCGCAGGTTGACTTCGCCGACGATGTGAAGGTTGTTCTCGAGCAGGTGATCAAAGTTTTCGTACACCGATCCCGCCAGCGTATTTTCGATCGGCACCAGGCAATAGCGAGCCTTGCCGGCGGCGACGCTGGCGAAGGCGGCGGCGAAGGTCTCGCACGGCAGCACGCGAATGCGCCGGCCGAGCAGCCGGTAAGCCGCTTCTTCGCTGAACGCGCCGCGCTCGCCCTGAAATGCCACCGTCATACGCCGGAAGTCGAGGCCTCGCCCAGCAGACCGCGAAAGAAGAAATCCGCATAGGCTTGCGCCAACTCGGGTTCTTTTACCGATCCTTCGGGGCGATACCACTGATAGAGCCAGTTGACCATCCCCAGCAGCGCGAAAGCGGCGAGGCGAGGAGAAATTTTGGGCTCGCCGCCCGACTGCTTTTGCACCTGATCAATCAAGTTTTCCAGGAACTCCACGTACCGGCGCTTGCGGGCGTTGATCTTCCCGCGCAGCGCGGCTTTGAGCGAACGGTTTTCGTGCAGGATGACCGTAATTTCCAGGTCGCGCGCCCGCACCACCAAATCGATGTGCCCAATAATCGTCTGCCGAAGCTTCTCGCGGGGATCGGCGATGTGGCTGACCTTGGCCAGCACGGTCTCGTCCAGAATGTCCATGCCGTAGTTCATGATCTCGTAGAGCAGGCGGTCTTTGCTCTCCACATGGTGATAGAGTCCCGCCTTGGTCAAACCGACGGCCCGGGCGATGTCTTGCATCGAGGCGCCGTCATAGCCCTTCTCGTAAAACACGCGCGCCGCGATCCTGCAGATCTCGCGGAGCTTCTGTTGGGGATCGCTCATCGGGGATCCGGGCCGGTGCCGGATCATCGCCGGCCGCCTCGCAGTGTACCACACAGCGCGCTACAACGTGCGGCCTCGTCCCGCCGCCATGACCGGAAGGGTGGGGCTGACCGTGAAGCGCAGCTTGCGGTGCGCTTCCCGCAGGGCCTCTTCCACGCGCCCGGGCGAGCCGCCGCGGGCGAAGATGAATCCCAGGTAGCTGTTCCCCTCCGGCAACGGCACCAGTTTTTGCCCGGCCCGCGCGGTGATCTCAATCCCTTCGACGCCGCCCGTCGCGAGCGCCTCCTCCAGGCCTTCGACTCCCCGATAAACGCCGGCCTCCAAGATCGGAATCATCATCACTCCGGAGGAAACCGACTCGCGCGCGACATCGCTCAGGTCGGCTCCGAGGGCCAGACGGATCATCGCCTCCTCCAGCGTCAGGCCGCCCCGGGGGGAGACCAGGCGAACGGCGCGAGAACACATTCCGCCGATCGAGCGCGCGGCCACTTCCAGCACCCAGACTCCGCGCAAGTTGACACGAAACTCGGCATGCACCGGACCGTGCCGGAGGTCGAGGGCCCGAACCGCGTCCGCGAGCGTAACGGCAATCGCCTCCTGCGTTCGGCGCCCTCCCCGTGACGGTGTCACGTAGATGGTCTCCTCGAAGAACGGTCCCACCAAAGGATCAGGTTTGTCGAAGATAGCGAGTATTCTCAGCCGTCCCCGGTCCACCAGAGCTTCCACAGCCACTTCCTCCCCTTCGACGTAAGTCTCAACCTGAATAAAGCGACTGGCCTCGTCCCGCATCACTTGAACATCAGGTGAGCGCAGCAGGGAGCGAATGCGCTCGAAAGCGGAAACGAATTCGTCCGGGTTATTGGCGCGAATTACGCCCCGGCTGGCCGACAGCGCCAAGGGCTTGAGAACGCACGGAAACGGAACTCGGTATCCGTCCGCCGCGCCATGAGAAGCGAATAGAATCCGGCGCGGGTCGGCGTCCGACGAGAAGCGGACAAAAGCCGGCACGTTCAAACCGGCCGCCCGGAGCCGCAACCGCGACCGATACTTGTCGCGGCAGATATCGGCGGCGACCGGGGGATGGCCGGGCAGGCCGAGCGCGGCCGAAACTCTTGCCGCCGCGGGCGTGGGACGATCGCCGAGCGACACCACGCCGTGGATTGGGTTTGCCCGCGCATAATCCACCACGGCGCGGGCGGCGGCTTCGGGGTCTTCAAAACGCAAGGGGAGGGCGTGATCCCGCCAAGGATCTTCGAGCACGTGACAGCGGTCGCTACCAATGACGACCGCCAGATTCAACTTTTGGGCGGCCTCCACAAAAGCCTGGGTCTGGTAGCCGGTCGTGGTGCACAAAATCAGCAGCCGCTTCCCCACCAGATCCGTCGAGGCCCTCGAAACTGTTTCGCCCATCTGCCGGACCTCCGTGACTGCTCCGTGAACCACTTTCGGCCTAAGCCCGGCGGGCTCGAAACCGAAACCGCCGTTCTTTCACCTCGATGGCGATGCTCCCAAAGCCAGCCGCTTCCAGACGCACCCCAAACCCTGCCGGATCGACGGGCACGAACGTGTCTCCCCAGTGCAGAATCTGCATGGCGCGGCTCCCAAGGCTGTCGACTCCGACGAAGGCGCCACCGGGCGCCAGGACCCGGCGAACCTCGCGCAGCAACCGATCCTGCAAAGCCGGGGAAGGAACGTGATGAAGCATCGTCAACGAGACCGCACCGGAAAAGACTCCGTCTGCAAACGGCATGAGGCTGGCATCTCCGCGGACTATGTGAACGTTGCTGCCGTACAGGCGGCCGGCCAGAGCCTCGACGAGCCGCGAATCGATCTCGATGGCGGTCAGCCGGTCGCACCGCCGGCACAAGGCATCCGTCGCTCCACCTGGACCGGGTCCGAGTTCGAGCACGTTCCGTCCCAGCTCAACATCGCCGAGCGCCCAAGGTAAGAGGCTCGTTTCCAGGCTTCTTTTCCACGGTTCGGAACTGCAGATCCAGCGGTGAAGCCAATTCATGAGCAACCACCGGACAGGCAAGAGCCCGCCAGAGTTTGCAGCGGTTCGGGGCCGGCCGCTAGCTGCCAGCATCCGTCGTCCCACAACTTCCGTCTCGACTTTAGCATGTCGAAACGGATTGATGAACAGGCGCGGAGCACAACGGCTTGATGCTGGCACCTGCCTCATCCATGGGATGCCGGGATAACTTCGGGTTTCAGGCGCCGTCCTTACCCAAGCGGCTTAATCCGAAAATCGGTTGGCGATGGGGAAGCGGCGTCCGATTCCGAAGGCTTTGGCGGTCACTTTGAGCGCCGGAGCCGCCTGCTGGCGTTTGTACTCCGCGCGGTTGACCATAAGGATCGTTTCGCGCACCACCGCGGGATCCAGCCCATGCTTCTCAACGATCTGCTCGGCGCACAGGTTCTCCTCGATGTAGGCTCGCAGGATGGTGTCGAGAATTTCGTAAGGGGGCAGAGTGTCCTGGTCGGTTTGGTGGGGGCGCAGCTCCGCCGACGGAGGCTTTTCGAGCACGGCGCTCGGAATGCGCATGCCGTCGCGGTTGATATAACGGGCCAGCTCATACACCATGGTTTTCGGTACATCGGCGATGACCGCCAGGCCGCCGGCCATGTCGCCATAGAGCGTGCAGTAACCGACCGCCAGCTCAGATTTGTTGCCCGTGCTCAAGACCAGCGCGCCGAACTTGTTGGAAAGAGCCATCAGGATATTGCCGCGGACGCGGGCTTGAATGTTCTCTTCCGTGACATCCGGAGGGCGGCCGGCGAACGCCGGCTTCAGAGCCGAGAGATAGGAGTCGACGATCGAAGTGATCGAGATGACGCGGAACTCAATGCCCAGACGCCGCGCCAGCACTTCGGCGTCTCGCACGCTTCCCACCGAAGAATACGGTCCCGGCATGCTGACGCCGCACACATGCTCGCGACCGAGCGAGTCAGCGGCGATCGTGGCCACGACGGAGGAATCGATGCCTCCGCTCAGTCCCACGATAGCGTCCCGAAAGCCGCACTTGTAAACGTAGTCGCGGGTTCCGAGGAGCAAGGCCTGGTACACCTCGGCGACGTCGGATTCCGGCGCCGCCCTCAGGTCCCCGGTCCCCGGTTCGGTGTCAAACACGATCAGGTCTTCCGCGAAGCATCGGGCGCGCGCGGCGAGCTCGCCGCGGGCATTAAACGCCATGCTCGATCCATCGAAAACCAGTTGATCGTTGCCTCCCACCTGGTTGACGTAAACGACCGGGACTCTCCGTTCCACGGCGATGGCGCGCAGCATATCTTGGCGCATCCGGATCTTGCCGGTGGTGTAAGGTGAGGACGCGATGTTGAGGATAACATTCGCCCCGGCCCGCACCGTCTCCTCGACAGGATCACGCGGATAGAGCTGGCGCTTCCAGAAGTGCTTGTCGTTCCATGCATCTTCGCAGATGGTGATTCCCAACCGGTATCCGGCCAGTTCATACAGGGCCGGGGAACTACCTGGCTCAAAGTAGCGCGATTCATCGAAGACGTCGTAGAAGGGCAGCAACATCTTGTCATAGGTGAGGGCGATGCGACCGTGGTGGACGAGGGCCGCCGAATCGGCGGTCGGCTTGCCTTGCCGCGCCTCGGAACGCCTCACGTACCCGATCAACGCCGCGATGTTGGGCAGCCGGTGCGCCAGGTGTTCCATTTCCTGCTCGCAACGGGAGACAAAGTTGCTCTTCTCCACCAGATCGCGCGGCGGATAGCCGCATAAGGCCAGCTCCGGAAACAAAACCAGCTCGGCCCCGCGTTGCCGGGCCTGTTCGGCAAACTCCACGATCTTGGCGGCATTGCCCGCAAAGTCTCCAACCGTGGTGTTGATCTGGGCGAGGGCAATCCTCATGGAAGTCGCGCGGGCTCGCCTGGGCTCGGCGTTTTCCTTTTGCGCCGGTCCCTAAGCCCATTACAATAAATCATGGAGATGGGGCGGCTCGCAACCGGGAAGCGGCCACAGGAGGCTCAGGTGACGGATTGCGTCTTCGTCTACGGCACCCTGCGCCGGGGCTTTGCACGGCATGACCTTATCTGCGGGCTGGGCGGTTCTTGGGTGGGTCGCGGCACGATTCAAGGCGAGCTGTATGATCTGGGACTGTTTCCTGGCGCGCTGCGCTCCGAGGATCCCTCGGCGCGAGTCGCCGGCGAAGTGTACCGGTTCAAAGATTCCGTTCCTGCCCTACGGGCTCTCGACGAGTACGAAGGAGTGTCGGAGTATCGAGTCGGGCATTACGTGCGCGTGGTTTTGGAAGTGACCCTTGATGACGGCGCGGAGGTGAAGGCCTGGGCCTACTGTTTGCGCCGCCAACCGGACCCGGCGCGCCGGATCGTCTCCGGTGACTACGCTAAGCGGTGACGCCTGGATCAAATTGGTGGATTTCACTCCCCGACAAATCGCCATCCTACAAAGACTGGTCGAGGCGGGATTCGAAATTGTGCCGGTCGAGCGGGCGGAATCGTACCTCGGTGTGACCCAAGGCGGATTCATCGCCCTGGTGGACCCGTCGGGCGCCCGCCTCCGGCTTTACGGCCAAGCGGGCTATCGCATGGGCGAAGGGATCGGAATGCTGGTCGAGCGCGGAGGCCGTCGAGTGTTTGTGCGGCATGAACAGATGGTGGATGCGACGCCCGAGCTTCTGGCCGCCTACGACCAGTTTCGCTCCGAGCTGCGGGCGATGCTCGATTCCGAGGCAGCCTCGGTGAACGTTGCCAGCGAAAGACGCTAAGCCGGCGGCGGTGGAAGCGGGCTCGAGGTGGCGAGCTGTGGCGATCGACGTCGCCGGCTTGCCAGGGCTTCGGGTGCTTCCGCCTGAATCTGAAGCGCCGCTGCGCCGCCCGGGTGTTGATGGATTTTGAGGCGGGTGGTCGCGCGCTGCCGGGCGTGAACCGTGTCGACCCCGCCATTCATCCTATAAATCTGACTCGGGGAGGCGTAAGAATCGAATGCCTGAGACCTTAGACCTGCTGATTGTGGGAGCGGGCCCTACGGGGCTCGCGTGCGGCATCGAGGCAGTGCGAGCCGGAATGAAGAGTCTGATCGTCGAGAAGGGATGCCTGGTGAATTCTCTGTTCAACTATCCGAACACGATGACCTTCTTCACGACCCGGGAGCGGCTCGAAATTGGCGATATTCCGTTCTCGAGTGTCAATTTGAAGCCGACTCGCGCCGAGGCCCTCGAGTACTACCGCCGCGTGACGGAGCATTACCGGCTTCCCGTGGCCACCGAAGAGCGCGTGGAGGAGATTCGCCCGGTTAATCAACACTTTGAGGTCAAGACCGAGCAGCGAGCGGGGCGCTGCGCGCAGTACGCGGCCCGACGAGTTATTATCGCGACAGGGTATTACGACCGTCCCAACCTGATGGGCATCCCCGGGGAGGGGCTTCCCAAGGTGTCGCACTACGCGCTGGAAGCCCACGCGTTCTACCGGCGCCGGGTGGCGGTCATTGGTGGCGCCAACTCGGCCGCCGTCACCTCGCTCGAGCTGTTCCGCCATGGAGCGGACGTCACCCTGATTTACCGGAAGCCCGAGCTCAGCCGGCATATCAAGTACTGGATCCGGCCCGACCTGGAGAACCGGATCAAAGAAAAATCCATCCGGGCCCTCTTTTCGACCGAAGTGAGGGAAATCACCGACGACTATATCACGGTGCAATCGGCGAACGGCGAGATCGAGCGGATCCAGAATGATTTCGTCTTCGCGCTCACCGGGTACCATCCCGACATTGACCTTCTCAGGCGGGCGGGCGTGCACGTAGACCTCAAGAGTTACCGGCCGGCCTGTGATCCAAAGACCCTGGAAACGAACGTTCCCGGACTCTATGTGGCGGGAGTAGTTCTCTCCGGCCGGCATACCAACGAAATTTTTATCGAAAACGGCCGCTTTCACGGAAAACAGATTATTGCCAGCATCCAGGGCGGAGCCGGGGCCTGAACCGGTTTTGCCACCGTGCGATGCCCACGACGATGACGGTTGCGCAGGGAATTCTGCTCTTCTTGGCGGCCACGCTGGCGGGAATCATGAACTCGGTGGCGGGCGGAGGAAGTTTCATCTCGTTTCCGGCCCTGCTCTTTACCGGCGTGCTTCCGATTCCCGCTAACGCCACCTCGACCGTGGCCCTCTGGCCGGGCATCGTCGCTAGCGCAAGCGCTTACCGCCGCAAGCTTCCTGGCAGCACCCGGCTGTGGATCCCCATGCTGGCCTCCAGCCTTCTGGGCGGTGCCGCCGGCGCTCTGCTGTTGCTCCACACCCGGCAATCCACGTTCATGCGTCTCGTCCCTTATCTGTTTCTGGGCGCGACATTACTCTTTGCGCTGGGAAAGAGAATCTCGGCGCGCTTCGATAGTCCGAACCGCATGGCAGGACCGTCGGGGCTCGCCCTGGCCGGCGCCGCCCTCGTGCAGTTACTGGTGGCGATTTACGGCGGTTACTTTGGCGGCGGCATCGGGATTCTGATGCTGGCCATCCTGACGATGCTGCCAATGAAAGACATTCACAGCATGAACGCCGTCAAGACGGTGCTAGCGGCGGCGATCAATGGCGTCGCGATCGTGACGTTTGTTCTCGCCAAGGCGGTCGTGTGGCCCCAGGCCGCGCTGATGGTTTTCGGGGCGATGGCCGGAGGCTACGCCGGCGCCCGCTACGCTCAGCGCCTCGACCCGCGCTGGGTGCGGGCTTTTGTGATCGTAGTGGGGTTGTCGATGTCAGGCTATTTTATGCTCAAGTATTGGCCGTCAGGGTGAGCTGCGGGGGCGGCAAACTCGCCGGTCGGGAAAGGCGTTAGAGGTGGTCTGGCGCGCTCGCGCGCGGCGCCGCCGGAGAGATCACCTTGACGGCGGCCGCTGGACGAGAAATGACAAAGGTGAGTTCCGTACCCGGAGGCAGCACCAGATCCGGATGCCGCCGCGTGAGCCGGTGGATGAGTGCGGCCGTGGCGCCGATGGCGGCTCCGTAAAGCGCCCCCGAGCCGCCGTCCGCGATCGCGCCGACGCCGGCCGCCACGCCCGCCCCGATCCCGCTCTCGATCGCGGTGTCACGCCGGCTCTTGCCGGCGCCCACGATCGTCCCCTCCTCGCCTTGCATTTTTGACCCGTTGACGTCTTCGGCTTTTTGCAGCGCGGCGGAGATGGCGTACTTCGTTCCGTCGGGAGTGACGATCATCTCCGGCGTCAGGCGCATTTCCGCATGGCCTTTGGCTCGGCCGGGCTCCTTCACAAACGAAATGTGACCTGTCAGGGTGCTGCCCGCCGGGACAACCTCGACACCGTGCCAGAAGATCGGCTCGTCGACTTCGGCGGTAAAGGGGTCGCCGTTCTGGTCGGTCCGGGTGCTGAGCGTGGAAGTCAGTTTCACATCCAACTCGGTGCCGGCCGGAATGGTAAACGTGTCCGTGGCCGCCACCGCCAGGGCAGGAAAGAATAAAGCGAAAAGCAGTGCGGCATCACCCCTGTTTCGAAGCCGCTTCATGACTTCCCTTCTCTCGCCTGGCTTCTCGGCCGTTGTCCGGTACGGTTCGAGAGCAAGGCGCAAGGGGCGGCGGACCCGAGCCGGTTATTGGCTGGTTGAGCCGGATGCCGCCGGCACCTCCGAAGCCTGGACGCTGCGATTGACGATGAAAGTGAGGTCGGAGCCCTCCACCAAAATCACATCTTTCTCATGCTTGAAAAGACTGTAGATCAAGGCCGTGCCGGCGCCGATGCCGGCACCGTACATGATATCCGTGCCCATGCCGGCGCCACCGCAATTTCCGTAGTATTCACAGTCGATCTCGTGACCCATGCCGATCGTCGCGCCGATGCCCGCTCCGGCGGCCGCGGCGATGCCCGTCGCCTTGGCGGCATCTTTTTTACTCTTGCCGCACCCTTCAATCGTGCCTTCGTCATCTTTTCCGGTCTTGCCGCAGGGACTTCCCTGCGCATCTTCCAGTGATGCGGCGAGATTGTATCGCAGATTGTCCGGAGTCGTCACGCTATCCAGCACAACGCGCATTTCGGCCCGACCCTTGATCCGTTTGGAAGGCTTGATAAAGGCCACATGGCCGTCCACCAGGCTGCCCTCGGGAATAATCGTCTTGCCGTTGGCGACCAAGGGCTGATCGACGACGCCCGTGAACTTATCACCCGTCTTGTTCGTCTTTGACGTCAGGGTCGTGGTCAGGCGCACGTGCAACAGGCTGCCCGCCGGCAGGGTCAGGTTTGTGCCCGAAGAAGTCAAAGTGCCGCTGCTGGCCGTCTTGGGCGAGACACTACCCGTAGTGCTGGGAACCTGAGCCGCCGGTTGGCCGCGCTGGGCTCCGGAGAGGACAGGAACCAGCACTCCCACGAGGAGACTCGCCACGGTTACCTCTCGCGCTCCCCGCATAAATTCCTCCCCTCCCCCAGTGAACCCGGATAGCCCGTGCCCCGACGCTCGAATCACTTTACACCCGGCTTCCTGGGTTGGCAACCGTCCTCATTCATTTCGATTCCCAAGGCCTTTTCCAGGTTGCACCGGCCAGACAGCCTTTGTCACGGCGCGGCGGGCGGCGTGGGGAGAGTTCGTTTCGCCTCGGCATCTATGGCCGGCGAAAGTGAAGAGGATCGCTACGGCTTTGTTGCGGCGCTGGAATTCGCTGCGGAGGCGGGCGGTTTGCCACTATCGCCGGACACCATGTAAATGATCTCACCGGGTCGGGCCAAGTGCATCCGCTCGCGGGCCACGCGCTCAATGGCTTTCGGATCGGACTTGAGAGCCTTCACCTGGTTTTCAAGCTGCTGATTCTCCCGGCGCAATTCCGAGATTCGCTGCTCGAGCGCGCGATGCTCCCGGCGCTGGCGCCGGTACGTCAGATAGCCGTTGGGCCCGTAAACCTCCCGGACGATCACCATTACGCACCCGATCACTAGCAGGATCGAGACGCCGTAGTACAGCCTCCGGTGCTCAGAACGAAATCGCTTGAGTCTGGAACTGGCGGACATGGTAACGCGCATCGAGGCCTCGGCGGAAACTCCGGACCGCCGCCGATCGATAGCCGGGAGGGCTCAGTTGCCGAGAACAAACTGCCGGGCTGACTTCACCAGATGATCCAATTCTTCCTGCGACGGTGCCTCGCAGTAGAGCCGGAGTACCGGTTCGGTGCCCGACAGGCGCATCAGCACCCAGGCCCCGTCGGTGCAGATCATTTTAAGCCCGTCGGTGCGGTCAATGCGAGCAATTTTGTGCGCGTCTAGCTGATCCCAATCACGCTGGAGCTTGTCCGCCAGCCGCTTCTGGACGTCGGGGGTGAGGGAGAGATTGATGCGCACCGAATAAGAGGGTCCGACCTTATCAAACAAGGCCTGGAGCTGCTGCTTCACCGAGCGTCCCCGCCTGGCCACGGCCTCGGCCACCAGCAGACCGGCGAGAATTCCGTCCTTTTCCGGCAGGTGCCCGCGGATGCTGAGTCCCGCGCTCTCTTCGCCGCCCAGCACGATCTTGTCCTGCTTGATCAGCTCACCGATGTATTTGAATCCCACCGGAGTCTGATAAAGAGGAACGCCGTGGTGGCGGGCGACCGCGTCCAGCAGATGCGTGGTGGCGACGCTGCGTCCGAGACCCCCGGGAAGGCGCCGGTCTTCGATGAGGTAATCCGCCAGCAGGGCCAGAATGTAGTTCGGTTGAATCCAGGTTCCGTCGGCATCGACGATGCCGAAACGGTCCGCGTCGCCATCCGTGGCCAGTCCGACGGCGCAGCCACGCTCGCGCACGAACTGAGAGAGCTCGGCCAAGTTGGGCTCGCTCGGTTCGGAACCAACACCGGAAAATAACACGTCGCGGCGGTCATGGAGGGTCCAGACGTCCGATCCGCATTCGCGCAATAAGTCATTGAGATAACCGCGACCCGTCCCGTAAAGCGGATCGTAGGCGATTTTCAGGCGAGCGTGCCCGATTGCGGGCAGATCGACCTTGCGGCGAATCGCCTCAAGATACGCCGGCCGCGGATCGGTGGGGTGACGAAGCGGGGCCGCGAAGTTCGGCCCCTTCAGCGAGTACTCATCGGCCAGCACCTTCCGGATGTTATCCTCGATCTCCCGCGTCACTTCCGGCAGGGCCGGAGCGCCGTCGGGACCCGAAAACTTCAACCCGTTGTATTCCGCCGGGTTATGGCTGGCTGTGATGTTGAGTCCGCCGTCAAGCTCGCGGTGAATAATCTCCCAAGCCAGTGCCGGCGTCGGGTCGGGTCGCACGGCCACATCGGTCACCACGCCGTGGGAGTTTAGAATCTCGGCGGCGGCGGCGGCGAACCGTTCGGACATGAACCGCGTATCGTAGCCCACCACCACGTGCGGTCGCTCGCGGCGGGCGAGCAGATAGTGGGCGATGCCGGCGGCCGCCAGCCGAACGTTGGCGAAGGTGAAGGTCTCGGCGATGATCCCGCGCCATCCCGACGTGCCGAATTTTACCGGAGACTCAACCATCGATGCTTATTGTAGTCTTGGCGTCAAGCGGGGCGGCGGTGTGAAGCTGAATTGGTCTCTAACGTTCCGCCCGCGTCCGGGTTTCCGGCGCCTCCGGAGTAACGGCGGCTTCCGTCAAACTCGGACTGCCCGGCCACTGCCGGCTTTCCTCCCGCAGCAGGCGAACCAGACCCATCGTGAGCGAGAGAACGATGGGACCGATGAAGATTCCGAGGAAGCCAAACGCCTCGACGCCGCCGAGCAAGGCAAAGAAAATAAACAGAGTATTCATCTTGACCCGTTCCCGCACCACCAGCGGCCGCACGATATTGTCAATCAGGCCGACGAATGCCGTTCCCCAGATGACCAAAATCAGCGCTTTCCACCAATGGTGCTGCGCTAGCAGCACCACCGAAGCCGGCACCCATACCAGAGCCGTACCGACGACCGGGATGAGGGAGCAGACCGCGGTGACGAGGCCCCAGAGAATCGCCGAAGGAAGGCCCAGTATCCAGAAAGCCAGACCCAGCAGCACTCCCTGAATCAACGAGACAACGAGCACTCCGTGCGTATTGGCAATCACCGTATCGACGACCATATCCAGGAGATGCTCGACGTGGTGGCGTTCAAGAGGGATAGCCGCCACCAGCTTTTGCCGCGCCGTCTCTCCTTCTCGAAACAGAAAGAACAGCGTAAAGAAGGTAATCACGGCGTCGAAGAGGAAGCGGCCCGCGTTACCGACCACGCCGGCCGCCCAGCCGAGCATCAAGGTGCTGACTTGTTCCAGCCGAGCGCGAATCTGAGCGTGGATATTAAGAGGCGAAAGGTCGACGTAACGGCTGGCCCATGCTGCCGGCCTATCGATGAGCGTGGCGATATACGCACTCCAGCCCCCGCCTTCAGCGCTCCTCCGGCTGAGGGCTTGGTACAGGTTGCTGACGTCGCCGGCGATGACGCGCGCCAGAGCAAGGGCCGGAACGACGATCAGCAACAGCACGAGGATCGTTGAAATCAACGCCGCGACCCCCGGCGGTTTGAACCATCGCCGGATACGGGCGTGGACGGGGTAAAAAATGATGGCCATGACGCCGGCTAGAATGACCGGCTTCAAAAAAGGCTTAGCCATGATGTAACACAGATATACGCCGACGGCCGTGAGCGCCAGGAGAAAGCCGAAGGTCAGCCGCTTGCTAGCCATGCCCGGACAACCGCTGGGCGGTCGGCTCGATGTTAGCCGGAAACCCGTTCCTATGCTATAGTCCGCTGCTTCGGGTCAGAGAAGCGCTCTCGTGGTTGGCAGAAAGTGGGTTCGGGACGGCGTGAAGAGACTGTTCCCCCGGGCCCCGGACCCTCTTGTAGAGGAAGTCGCCCGTTCTTACTGGAATGCTCGTTTGGATCGCTTTCGTTCTGCTGTCGGCCATCATGCTGGGTTCCAGCGTTCTGGCGATCACGCGACCTCAGCCTCGACGCTGCCTGCGGTGGCTGGTCGTGGGGCTCGTCGGCACGGCGGGAATGTATCTGCTCGCTGGAGATGTCCTTCTGGCCGGGGCGCAGGCGATTTTCGGGGCGGGAATCGGGGTGGCGGGGTTCCGGCCAGCGATCGCAGCCCTCATTCCGGACCCCGTTCCTTCGGAAAGAATCTGGAATCCGCGCCTCAAGCTTACACTCGCGGTGGTATGGGCGCTGGCCGGCGCCGTAGCTTACGCCATCCTGCGAAGCTCCGGCCCAGCGCTTCGAACCGGCACCCCGGGAGTGATCGAGCGGAAAGCTCCGCCGGTTATTCCCCCGGCTGGAGTCTCGTCCCTAGCCCCATGCGGACTGCTCATTGAGGTCGGGTTGCTCCTTGCGATCGCGGTAACTTTGGGAGTTGCTAGCCTGTCGAGGAGCAAGCCGGAATGATCCCCGTTCTCGCCTACGTGATCGTCGGCGCGGCACTCTTTATGGTAGGGGTGACCGGTGTCCTGATTCGTCGCCACGTGGTTGTGATCTTGATGTCAGTGGAACTGATGCTCAATGCAGCGAACATTAACCTCATCGTCTTCTCGCGGCCGTTGCCGTCGCCGGAGGGGCGACTCGTGGCCGTTTTCATTCTGCTCGACGCGCTCGCCCAGTTTGCCGTTGGCCTGGCTCTGGCTCGGGTGCTGGCCCGGAACCGCGCCTCGATGAACGTGGATGAGAATCGTTTACTCAGGTGGTGATTGGGGCCGCCTCGTCCGGCGCGCCGCCCGACTGGTGGCGTCTTTCGAATCCGTCGCGGACGGAGGAATGAATGGATTGGCGTGGTCTGTCCGCATGGTGGCGGAACTGCTCCGCCTCTGGGATCGGTATTTTATGGACGGCCTGATTAACATCATCGGTTTCGGCATTCGGATCGCCGGCTACCCGTTGCGGCTCGCGCAGGCGGGCCTTTTCCAAGCCTATGTTTTGACCATGGTAGTCACCGTGCTGATCTTTTTGGCTTACGGCGCCTGGCATTTCGGGTTTTAGCCGGACACGGAAGGACTCCCCCGAGCGCCGGCCGGCGCTTTTCGATGATTCGGCCAGTCGATGATGTGCCGGCCCGCTGATTCCTTCCCGAACGGACCATGGATTTCTTCGAGCGTCACCTTCTCACTCTCGTTTGGTTGGGGCCACTGGCGGGCATGGTGCCGCTGCTCCTCATTCCTCCGTCCAACGCAAAAGCGATCCGATGGTGGTCGAGCTTGGTCATGCTGGCCACCTTCTTGGCTTCGCTCGCCCTGGTGCGAGGGTTTTTCGGGAGCGCCGCGGGCCCGCAGTTCCGATATGTCGAAAGCTATGCATGGATTCCCTCCTTGGGTGCCCGCTACCTGTTGGGGATCGACGGCATCAGCCTGCTGCTCATCGAGCTAACGACCTTGTTCGGCTTGCTGGCCATAACCGCCTCCGGCTGGAGCGTCACGGAGCGCCCTCGGGCGTACTGCGCCTTGGTGATGTTGCTCGAAACGAGCTGTTTGGGGACGTTCATGGCTCTCGACCTTTTTCTTTTTTTCGTCTTTTGGGGCGTAACGCTGGTTCCTGTGTACTTCATTCTGGCGGGCTGGGGAGGCCCTCGCCGGCTCTACGCGGCCATGAAGTTCTTCCTCTATACCCTGTTCGGTTCCTTCCTCATGCTGGTGGGGATCTTGGCCCTTTACGTTCGCTATCACGCCGACACGGGAACTTACAGCCTGAGCCTGATCGACTGGACAGCCCACGCCCGAGCGTGGCCGGAACACTTGGCTTTCTGGGTCTTTTGGGCTTTCACGGCGGCATTCGCCGTCAAGATTCCGATGCTGCCTTTTCACACTTGGCTGCTGGATGCGCAGGTTGAGGCCCCCACCGCCGTGGTCGTCATGTTAGCCGGGGTCTTGCTCAAAACGGGCACCTACGGTTTTCTCCGCTTCTGCCTGCCGATCGTGCCGACGGCCAGCTCCAAGGCGGTGAACGTCGAAGTGATGGTCGTGCTTTCCATTGTCGCTATCTTTTACGGGGCGCTCCTGTCACTCATGCAGCGCGAGATGAAACAGATCGTCGTGTGTTCGTCGATCAGCCAACTGGGATTTTGCACACTGGGAATCTTCGCGCTAACCCCACGGGCGTTGGCCGGCAGCGTCATCCAGCAGGTGAATCACGGACTGTGGACGGCCGCGCTGCTTCTGCTGGTCGCTAGCATCGAACGGCGATGTCGAACGAGCGACCTGAGGGAACTCGGGGGCCTCGGGAGACCGATGCCGGTTTATGCGGTTTTCTTTTCGGTGGCGGTACTCGCCAGCGTGGGCCTCCCCCCGCTGAGCGGATTCGTCGGCTATTTCGCTATCCTTCAGGGTGTTTTCGAGGCCAATTGGCGTTGGGCCATTTGGGGTGTGGCCGGCGCCATGATGGGGGCCACCTATCCGCTCTGGCTTTATCAACGCGCGGTCTTGGGGGCCCGGGAAAATTCCAAAGGTCGGGGGGCCAAGGACCTGAACTGGGGCGAAGTCCTAACCCTCACACCGCTGACCCTGCTGATCGCGGGCATCGGACTCTATCCTCGGCCGCTGCTGAACGTACTCCAAGAGCCGGTGGCGGCCATTGTCGAGAGCGTCCGCGCCGCCGCGGATGGGGTGACATCGGCCGGTCTCGGTGGCAGCCCGACGCCCGCTTCCCCACCAGCTCGCCGATTGGCCGCCTGCGGCGGAAATCCTGTCGCCGCCGAGGGCGGGCACCGGCTCGGCCCTCGCCGAAGGAAAGCAAGAGGCCGCTGATGGCTGGTCTGTCCCAAGCCCCAACCTATGGGGCGCTCAAACCCGAAATGCTTGTGGCCTTGTTTGGCTTGGCCGTTCCGCTTCTCGACCGCCGACTGGAAGAGGACGAGAAATCATTGAACGCTCTGACGGCGCTGCTCGGCCTGCTCTTCGCGGCGATTCAACTGGCTGAATTCTGGCCTGCGGCCGTCCAAAAGGTTTCACTTCCCGGGCTGACCGGGGTTTTCACGCTGGACGCTTTTGCCATTTATTTCAAGCTTGCGGTGGTCATCGTGACGATGTTCGTGGTGCTCCTCTCCGTCAGGCACCGCGACGGAGGTGGAACCCGCTCCGGAGCGTACTATACGCTCCTCATGCTTGGAGCTGTTGGTATGATGCTGGTTGCCTCGGCAACCGACTTCCTGTTGCTATTTTTCAGTCTTGAGTTAACGGCCGCATCGGGATACCTGCTCATGGCAATCGCCGGGGAGAATCCGCGATCCCGTGAAGCGGCGCTGAAATTTTTCCTTCTGGGGACCTTCGCCACTGCATTGCTTGCGTACGGGATGTCGCTGCTCTATGGACTGAGCGGCTCGACTCGGTTCAGCGCCCTCGGCCATTGCGTCGCGGGCAGCGCGAACCGCCAGCCGCTGCTCTGGGTTGGCAGCACTCTCCTGCTTGCGGGACTAATTTTTAAGATCGGCGTGGTGCCCTTCCATCAGTGGGTTCCGGACTCCTACGAGGGAGCGCCTACGTCTGTCACCGTACTTCTGTCGACCAGTTTTATGGTGGCGGCGTTTGCCCCGGTGTTGCGGATATTGGTGATTGCCCTCCTGGCATGGCACGAGGCATTGCGCCTGATCGTCACCGGACTCGGCATCGCCACCCTGAGCCTGGGCAGCCTAGCCGCCTTGACTCAGAACAACATCAAGCGTTTTTTCGGCTACTCGGCGATTTCCCACGTCGGCTGGCTGTTGCTCGGCTTGATTGCCGGGCTGACGCGGCCGCGATTGGCCGGCACGGAGCATCAGGCCGAACGAGACGGCCTCGTGGCGGTACTGATCTATCTGCTGGTGTACGCCGTCGCGACGCTTGGGGCGCTCGGAGTGGTGAGTCTAATGCGCCGCCAAGAGGTTGTGGGAGAGGAGATGGACGATCTGGCAGGTCTAATGGCGCATTCTCCAGGTTACGCCGTGCTCCTGCTCGCCTTCCTACTGTCACTGAGCGGCATTCCTCCCACCGCGGGCTTCATTGGGAAATATCTCGTCCTGTTGTCCGCTATGGAGACGGGACACCGCCGGCTGACGTTCATGGCGATCTTCTGGGCGACCGTGATGACCTACTGTTATCTCCGCATCGCCGCCCTCATCTTCGCCAAACCCGAGGCCGAAGGTTTGCCTCTTAGAAGGAGCCTGACAGCGGCGGCGGCACTGCTGGTCAGTGCGGTGGCCACGATTATCGTGGGTCTGGATCCGCAGCCCGTAATCGTGATAGCTCAGCAGGCCGTCCAATCTCTGTTTTGAAAGCGCAGACCTTCCACCGGTGGCTGGCAACCCTGGGCACGCTCCAGATCCGGACCGGGTACTCGCATCGGCAGATTGCGCGCCGCCTTCGCCAGTGAGAAGAGGGGCCCGTTGGCCACAATGCCGGCGCTTTTTCGTAGCTCCCCGCAGCCTCGGCGCGACGGATGGCGTGAGTTGTGACCCGAACATCCAGAGGCCCGCCGGCTGCTTCTGCGACCGCTTTCAGAGATGAATCGGGGGGCTGTGAGCCGCCATCGGCTATCGCCCGGGCACTGACCATGCCGGTCAGAAATGCTTTTCCATCCATGTTCGGATATGGGGAATCGCGGTTCGCGGGAATTGATGAGCCGAGTCGTAGAACCGGAAATCCAGCGAACGGGCTCGGGCCGCCAGTTGACGCTGGAATTTCAGGTTTTGGTCCCGCGAGTACCACTCGTCTCGGGAAGCGGCGATGTGCAGAATGTGGGTCGCCGTTTTCGGACCGCGCGGATTTTCTTCCCAATCGCCAGGTACTCCGCCGCAGACAGCGACGACGCCGTGAATCTGACCCGGGTGGGCGAAGACGTATCGATAGTTGTAGGCACACGCTTGGGAGAACCCCAGCAGAAAGATTCGCTGCCGGTCCGCGTGATACCGGCGGCAGGCCACATCGATCAGGATACGAATGTCCGCGTGATGCCGCGCGACGGATTCCTCCATTTTCCACGTCGTCCCCCAGCCGAATCCCACGCGCCGATGTTGCGGATCCTCAAAGCCGACGAAAAACTGGTTCGGACCCTGAAGAGACATCACTACCATCCGGTGGCCCGCAATGCGCCGCGCCACACGCATCATGGAGTCTTTATCGCCCTGATAGCCGTGAAGGGCGATCAACGCGGGCCACCGCCCGCGGTACCGGATCGCTCGTGGAAGTTCAAGCTCGTAATAGCGTCGAATAGGGGCGGAAAAGTATCGTTCCATTAGACGTATTGCTTAGCTTCCCGGACAGAAGCTTCCGGCGTTGTTACTCCCGATTGGCTTCTCCTACACCGTAAGACTTTCCTCAGCGGGTGGCCATGATTCAGGAGCAATTCGCGGCCGACGACCATGCCAACTTTCCAAGGCTCGTCGGACGAGCCGTGGTCTGGGGGCGCGATGCCCAGCTCGCTGACAACCTGCCCGTGAAGGTTCGGAGTACGCGGGGCGAGGCGCTCCGGCTGCAGAATCAGCCGCCCAGCCAGAGCAACCCGCCGGCCTCCGCCCTCCGCTGGTGCCGAATGATTGTTGACACTCTTGGTAGAGTGTCGAGATGCAAATCCAGTCTCTGAGGTGGTCCGCTCCGGATCTCGTGCTCGATTGCGCGCGACGGACGAACCTCATCGATTCTAGCACAAGGGACCGGCGGCCCTGGGAAGCTGCGTGCAGCCCATTCGCCCGCAGGCACCCTCCCGGGCTACAATGAAGTTGCCTTCGATGGGTATGATTCTGAAAGCGTTCGTTGTGGCCTCCCTGATCGCCGTCAACGCGTTCTTTGTGGCCGCCGAGTACTCGCTCCTTAGCGTGCGGCGCACCCGGCTCGAGGAGCTGGCGGCCGGGGGCGAAGCGCGGGCGCAGATCGTGCAGCGCCTGCTGAGTGATGTGGGATTGTTGTTTTCGGAAATTCAGTTGGGTGTCACGGTAGCCAGCCTGCTCATGGGCTGGTTTGGGGAGCGTGTTTTCGCCGCTCTTCTCGAGCCTCTGTTCGGCGGCACGCTCCAGCGCTATGCGCGCTCCGCCGCTCATGGCGTGGCGGCCGGCATCGCTTTTTTCCTCATGACGGGTTTTCTGATGGTGCTCGGCGAGCTGGTGCCCAAGGCCGTGGCGTATGAACGGGCGGAAAGTGTGGCGCTGCTGGTGGCGCGCCCTTTGCTGTTCATCATGAGAATCGCCCGATATCCCGTCGCGGCACTCAATGAACTGGCGAACTTGGTGCTGCGCCTTCTCGGACGGCGGTCGGCCACCGGACACGGCGCCTTGCACACGCCCGAAGAAGCCAAGCTGATCGTCTCCGCGATCCGCAAGCGCGGCTTACTCGCTGAAGACCAGGAGGAGATGATCCGCGGTGTCTTTGACTTGCACCGAGTGCGGGTGAGAGAAATCATGGTGCCGTGGCCGAGCCTCACTTGTCTGCCGCTCACATCCGACCTGAAATGGCTTCTGGACCGCGTCGTGAAGGACCAGCACTCGCGCATCCCCATCTACGAGGGGACGTCCGACCACGTGGTGGGGATTCTGTACACGAAAGACCTGTTGGCCGTCCTTTTTGATCGCCTCCAACGCGGCGTCTCACTCGACGCTCCCGTCGACCTCCGTCTCTTACTCCATTCGCCCATGATTGTGCCGGAGGCGATGCCGCTCAACCAGATGTTGGATGAAGCCCGTTCGAAGCATGCCCAGATGGCCCTCGTCGTGGACGAATTTGGCACCTTCGTCGGTTTGGTGACACTCGAAGACGTGCTCGAGCAGGTCGTCGGCGAGATCCAGGATGAATATGATCGTGAGGAGAAAGCTATTCAGAAGGTGGGCGAAAATGCGCTGCTGGTGGATGCTGCGTCCGGGCTTCGCGAGCTCGCCGAGGATTATGGCATCAGCGTCCCGCGCGGAGCCGGATACGAGACGCTGGCCGGGTTCGTGCTGGCTCGATTGGGCGCCATTCCGCGCGTCGGCCAAGGTTTCAGCTTCGAAGGCCGGAAGTTTACGGTGGTCGATATGCAGGGACGCCGCATTACCAAGGTGCGCGTGGAGAAGCAGGAACCACCTCTCCCCGCCCCGCCCTCCGGGTCGCCTGCCGGCCGATCCCACCCCGCCTAAACGATCATCCCAACTCCAACCTCACCTCTGCTCCCCGAGAAACATTGAGCATGCGTGCCGCAGAGTCTCGGGTGACGGCCACCTCCAGGAAGCCCGCGCTCCCCAGTATGGCAAATGGCTCGGCGAGCCTTCCTTCGGCGTAACTGGTCTCGAGGCGAGTGATTTCGTGGTCATCAATGCGCAGCTTAAAGGCGGCGGGACGGGCCGAGAACAATTCGGGGACGTCGGCCGGAGCGATGTTGGTCATGACATCGCCGAACTTATCGACGCGAAGCACCATGCCCAGGATCTGATTCTTGTTCACGCGGCGCGGCTTCGGCAGCGCCAGCCTCATGTAGTCATGGATGATCTCGCCGAAGTTCCCGGGCTCGGTGCCTTTACTGAGCCAGGCCGCAACCGGGGCGAAAACATCGCGACCGTGAAATGTATGGCTGACCGGCTTGAGGAAATAGTGATCGGCGGTGATGTGCCGCACCTCGAGGATTTCTTCGTCCTCAAAGGCCAGAGAGAGCACGCCGTTGTCCGGGGCCACAAACTTAGCCGTGGAGGTGCGGACCAGAATGGGTCGCCGCGAAGACCCCACGCCCGGATCCACAACCACGACGTGGATCGTACCGGAAGGGAAGTAGCGGTGACTCTGAGCGAACGTCAAGGCGCCATCCAGGATGTCGTGAGAGCTGACGCCGTGGCTGATATCGATCGTCTCCGCCTCCGGGTTGATGCTGAGAATGACGCCCTTCATAATGCCGACGAAGGGTTCCGTCAGCCCAAAGTCCGTCGTCAGGGTGATAATGGCTCGGCTCATGTAGGCCCCGCACCTCTCCCTGTCGAGCCATTTTAGCAGGTTAGCGGATCCCATGCCGGCTCGCACCGGGCAACCCACTTCGGACGCCGCCGAAGTGGGTCAGACGAGAGAACTCGGCATGAAAAGACCCTTTTGAGTTAAGATGCGCCATGCCGTTCGCGCGCATCCCTGAGAATAGGCGGTTGATCATCAGGGGCTGAGGGCGCTTCGACAGAGGAGACCATGAAGAAATCGATTGGCGACAACATGATTCCGAAGGGCTGGAGCTTCGAACAAGGGCTCGAGCTGGTCAAGAGGGCGGGGTACGATGGCATTGAACTCTGGCTGGGGGACGTGCCGTGGTTTCAGATGAACACGACAGACGCCGCGGTGCAGCAGCTGCGGCGCAAGGTGGAAGATGCGGGCCTGGCCGTATCGAATGTGTCGACCGGGTTGCACTGGGACTACCCGCTTTCAGCGCGCGATCCGCAGAGACGCGAAATGGGGATGAAGATCGTCGAACGACAAATCGAAACCGCGCAGATCCTGGGCGCCGGCGCGATTTTGGTGGTGGCCGGGCTCGTGACGGACGAGGTACCTTACAATGAGGTTTACGCCCGCTGTCTCGATGCCATGAGACAGTTAGCTCCTCTCGCCGAGAAGGCAGGCGTGAAGATTGGTTGCGAAAACTGCAACTCGGAACAGCGATTCTTGCTGAGTCCGCGGGAGTTTTGGACGTTCTTAAACGACGTCAATCACCCCTCGGTCGGCATTCATCTGGATGTCGGGAATATCCACGACACGGGATTCGCCGAGCAATGGATCGAGATTCATGGTCCCCGTATCACGCGCATCCATCTGAAAGATGTTCACAAACACCGGGGACGCTGCGGCAACGAGAGCGTCTACACGAATCTGTTCTTGGGCGACAACAACTGGCCGGCCATCCGTGCCGCGCTGACCAAAGTCGGCTACGACGGCTGGCTCGTTGCGGAAATGGAACTTCGTTATCGCTACGCCGTCGACCAGCAGTTCTATGATACCGCCGCGGCTATGGACCGGTTGATCACGGGGCGGCTGTAAAGCCTGCCCCGCCTGGTTTGAGGAGGGAACGTGAGGGTTTCACGCCGGAGCTTTTTATGCGCGGCCGGCCCGGCAGCTTGGCTGGTTCGCGCCCCGCGGTGGGCCGCGTTCGGGCAACCTGAAGGTCCGGGCCCGCTCCATCCGGATTGCGCGCTAGTTGGCACGCACCACACCGCGCTGGCGGAGTTCATCGTTGGCTATGCGTCGGCGCTGGAGGCTTTGTCGATCCGCTTCCACAAGCTACACTCGACCGACAGCCTGCAAGGCGCCGCTTGGCGCGCCGTCATTGTGCCCGGTTGCATCGACTTGCGAGAGGCATGGGCCCGCGATATCTCGCGCCAAGTGGAATCCGGCGCACTCGTCGTATTGGAGTCGAACCCAGGGGTACTGTCGGAGGGCAGCTTTGAGGCATATCGTAGCCGGCTGCGGCGCTATTTTGGCCTCGAGGTGGCCATCCCGCGCAATCTATGGTCGGGCGTTGGACCTCAAGGTCGCGTCCCTTACGTCGACTATGACTGGCCGGTCAAGACGAAGATCCGCGATTTTAGCACCATCGTGCCAATCCGCTCCCAGGACTGCCAGGTGATCGCCCGGGTGGAGCAATGCGCGGTCGCGTGTCGTAAGAACGTGGGATGCGGAACCCTCGTTTTCCTCGGCTCCCCCCTGGGCCCGGCTTTATGGGCCGGAGACGCCGAAGCTGGCAGGTGGCTATGTCGATTGCTGCAAGCCGCCGGATTTTCGGCCGGAGGCCGATCGATCGCCGTCGAAACCCTCAGCGGCCGGCCCGGACCAGGAAAATGGGAACCTCCGCTTCATGGCGCACGTGGGTGATGGTAGCACCGTAAATCAAATCGGAAAGCAGACGGTGACCGTGGGTCGTCATAGCGATCAGGTCGCACTGTTCCTCGCGGGCGGCCTTTAGAATCTCTTCCGCCGGCTTGCCCTTGCCGTGGCGCGCGGAAACCGCAAAACCCTCCCGACGCAATTCGCTCTCGACTCGGCTCAGATATTCGCGGTCTTCGGCCATTTCCGCCGAGTCGGAAAGGTTAAGGCTTGTCTGCCACTGCGCCGCCCAGCCCGTGGAAACATGGAGCAGCAGGATTTCGGCGTGCGTCAACCGGGCCAGCTCCTTCACTTTCGGAAGAAGCGCTTCATCAGCCTTGCTGTGATCGAGCGCCACCAGAATCTTCTTAAACATCGAAGCCCCTCCGGGGATGGGCCTGAAAGCAAATCGAGACGCCTCAGCCGCTCAAGCACCGCCGCTGGTCCACTCCAACCTGGGCCAGGGGCGCGCGGTGAGCTTGCCCTGGCACCCCCCTCTGTCCCCGGTCTATCCTTCCGCACCTAACCCCGGAAGACCAAGATCAGCAGGTACGCATTCAAAGCCGCAATCAGCCAGGCCACAAACCAAGCCAGGGCACGAAGCCAGCCGGGGTTGGCGAAGACTCCCATCTTAGTCTTGTCGCTAGTAAAACTGACCAACGGAAACACCGCAAATGAAAGTTGCAGGCTCAAAATGACCTGGCTCAACACCAGCAATCGAGCGGTGCCTTGCCTTCCGTAAAGCCCCACGGTCACGATCGCCGGGATTATCGCCAGCAGGCGTGTGATCAGCCGCCGTAACCAGGGGGCGAGCCGAATATTGAGGAAGCCTTCCATGACGACTTGGCCGGCGAGGGTGCCCGTCAGTGTAGAATTCTGACCCGAGCAGAGCAGGGCCACGGCAAACAAGACGCTCGCCAGCGAGGTTCCCAACAGAGGAGACAGAGTGTGATAGGCATCTTGAATCTCCGCCATCTGATGCAGGCCATGACGAAAAAAAGTGGCCGCGGCCATGACGAGGATGGCAGCGTTGATGAGAAAGGCGAAATTGAGAGCCAAAAACGAATCGAGGAAGTTGTAGCGAATGGCCGTCCTGACGCCTTGGGGAGTCCGCTGGATGGCCCGCGTCTGCACGAGCGACGAATGGAGATACAAGTTGTGAGGCATAACCGTAGCCCCGAGGATGCTGATGCCGATATACAGCATCTCGCGATTGGTCAGTATCTCCGGAGTAGGAATCAGGCCGTGGGCGATACCCAGCCAATCCGGCCGGGCCATGACGATTTCGGCCAGATAACACACGCCGATGGTCCCGATCAGGCAGAGGACGACAATTTCGAGATAGCGGAACCCGCGGTGTTGCAAGTAGAGAATAGCGAGCACGTCCAGCGCGGTCAGGCAGACTCCCCATAAAAGCGGAATGTGAAATAGCAGATTGAGGGCAATGGCCGAACCGATCACCTCGGCGAGGTCGCAGGCCGCGATCGCTAGCTCACAAACCAACCAAAGCGCGATCGAGGCGCGACGGGAGTAATGATCGCGGCACGCCTGAGCAAGGTCACGACCGGTGACGATGCCGAGCCGCGCGGCCAGCGATTGCAGCAAAATCGCCATCCCGTTTGACACCAGCAAGACGAAGAGCAGGCGGTACGCAAACTGCGAACCGCCGGCGATGTCGGTGGCCCAGTTGCCCGGGTCCATATAGCCGACGGCGATTAAAAAGCCGGGACCGGAGAAGGCCACGGCTTTCCGCCAGAACCCAGCTCGCGCCGGAACGGAAATGCTTCGATACACTTCGGGGAGGGAAGGTGTGGAGCGGCCCTCCTCATAGACCGTCAGCGGGCTCTGGTCCATGGCTTCTTATGATGTCACATTCTGGCCCGACACCGGCTGAGTTTTCGGGGGCCCGGGGCGCCACGCCGACCGAGATGTATGGCCGAGAATGAAGGGAGGGGAGCCGCGGCGGCGAGCCTCTCCAGGTTGGCCTGGAGAGGCTTTGCCGTCGGTTCATTTCTTGCTAGCGGCTCTCGCCGCTTCTTGGTGAGACTTACTCAGATTCTGGACCGCGTGCGACAGCCGCTGCTCGGCAAGAGATCGAATCTGCTGTGCGACGTTTTGATCCCGCAGCAAGTAAGAGAGGGTGTGGATGTGGAGTGCGGCCATAATGTCATCGATAGCCGGTGGGTAATTGATCGGACCCGGGCCGGGCCCCTTGACGATCGGAAAGTGAAGCTGCCACAACAATTGCGGCCACCACGCTGGTGCATCCGCGCGGGGCGGCAAAGGTTGAGGGTTGAGCTCATTCTTGACATCCGCCATCTGGAGTCTCCTTGGGCATCTTCAGTTGCTTGACCTTGGTTTGAAAAGTCAAGTTGGGTGAGCCGATACGAATCTTATATTCTCAGTACCGTCGGTGTTGGTCAAGTATGTTATACGACATCATGTAAGTCGGCCGTATTCATTTGTATACTCTATCTCATGACACTGGCGGTTTGGGGTGAACGCTCTGGCCGCCACCTTGGACTTCGCGATCTCCGGGTCGCAGGTACAAACTGCGGCACCGCCCCTCGGCGGATCCCGCCCGTCCCCCCGGTGGACAACTTTACTTCTCCTGTGACTGCAGCGCGGGCTACAATGCGCGGCCGCTGGCGCACCGGTTGGGATCCTTAACCGGGCGAGGAGCCGAATGAGACTGGTTCATCCATGAAACGCCGGTGACGAGGCAGGTTACTCGTTGAGAGCTTCATACCGCGATCACGGCCCTTCTGGCGGGTCGTGGTTCATGTTCAGCCCGGTACGCAATCCTCCAGCCGTGCTAAGATGGTCCGTGGTTCCAACCGACTCCGTTCCCGAAGCGTTTGAACCGGTAGCCGACACGCCCAGCCAGCTAGACCGAACCTCGGCGCCGGCCACCGGTTCGGTGCTCCAACCCATGGCCATTCAAGCCCTCTATGTGCTATCGGGGGATGACGCGGAAGCTCGCGGCTGGCTCGCCTTCCTGCGACGGCATGGATATCCAAATCTCAGTGATCTCGTCATCGAACGGGTTTACTGGCTCGAAGGAACGGTGGACACGGAGCGGTTGATGCCGCTCGTCGCGAATCCGCTGTACCAGACGGCGGCGACCCAATCGCAGCTTGATGCGGCTCGCGGCCCCATTCTCGAGATCGCTTACCAGCCGGCGGTCACCGACCCGGAAACTCCGTCGCTTCTCGCCGCCGCCCACGCCCTTGGCCAGACGGGCCTGCGGTTTGCGCGGCTCAGCAAACGTTACCAGTTCGCCGGTCTCGACGAGGAACAAGCGCGAAAGCTCGTGGCGCGCTTTCTCTGTAACCGAGTCGTCGAGCGCCTCCGAGAACCCGGCGAAGTCGTCTCCACCTTGCGGCCCTTCGGAACTCCCGACCCCTCGACGACGATCCCGCTCGCTGGCTTGAGCGATCGCGAGCTGATCCTGCTCTCGACGGCGCGCTCCTGGTATGCGCCGCTATCCCAACTCAAGGCCATCCAGGCCCACGAGCTGGCGATCGGACGTCCCCATACGGATGCGGAAATCGAGATTCTCGTGCAGAGTTGGAGCGATCATTGCTACCACACCACCTGGAAGAGGTTGGGGCTGTTGAAACGATTGTCCGCAGCTACGGCCAAGATCGCTCATCCGCTGGTGGTTTCAGCTTTCAAAGACAACGCCGGCGGGATGGAGTTCTATGAAGACTGGGTCGTGACCATCAAGGGCGAGACGCACAACTTTCCCAGCTCCATTGCGCCCTTCGGCGGCGTGGCTACGAAGCACGGGGGAGTGATTCGCGACACGTTGGGGTTCGGCAAGGGAGCCTATCCCATTGGCGGGACGACGGTCATGGGAACGGCGCACCCGCGCCTTCCCGAGGAGCAGTCGCCGCCCGGAGCGCTTCCGCCGCAGCTTATTGTCAGCGAGTCGGTGCGGGCCACGTCCTACTATTGCAATCCGATGGGCATTCCGATGATGCACGCGCTCTACCGCGCCCATCCGGGCTATGTCAAGTGCTTCGCCCTGGGCCATTCCATCGGCCTGGTGCCCCGGAAATACGCCCTCAAGGACGCCCCCGAGGCCGGGGACTTGGCCCTGCTGATCGGAGGCGAGACGGGGCGCGACGGCATCCACGGCGCCACCGCCAGTTCCACGCGGATGACCGGCAACACGTCGGCTAAGGAGTCGGCAGCCGTCCAGATCGGCCATCCCATCACGGAGCGCTCTTTCACCACGGCCATCCCTGTCCTGCGCGACGCCAACTGCATCCGCGCCATCACGGATTTGGGGGCCGGGGGCATCTCGAGCGCCGTCGGCGAGATGGGCGCCGGCGTGGGAGCGGAACTCGATCTTGACGCCGTCCCGCTCAAGGATCGCAGCCTGACCGCATGGGAAATCCTTCTTTCCGAATCCCAGGAGCGGATGCTGATCGTGGTCCCGCCGGACAAGCTGGCGGAAGCCGAGGACACGCTCGATCGCTACGAAGTGAAGCACCGCGTCATCGGACGCTTCACCGGCCGCCGGCGCCTGGAAGCGACCTGGCGCGGCCACAAGGTCGTGGACCTCGAGATGGACTTCTTGTGGGGCGGTTGCCCGCTCGACCCCATCTCGACCAGCGAGCCCCGCCGGCCGCTTCAGCCGCTCCGCTTGCCCGCGCTGCGCACGGCAGCGGAGTGGTCAACCGCCGTGCGAAGGGTGCTTTCCCATTACCATGCCTGCGACCAGAGCGCGGCGGGCGCGCGCTTTGATACGACCGTGCAAGGCCGGACCGTCGTCGGTCCGTACGGGGGGAAGAATCATCGCATGCCCACCAATATTTATGTCTCCGCGCCCCTGCATGGGAAAAGCTACGGAGTCGTCACGACGCTGGCCTTGAACCCGTTTTATGGCGATATCGACCCGGCCCGCATGGGGAAGCTGATGATGATCGAGGCCATTACCAAAGCGGTGGTGGCGGGCGTGGATTACCGGCAGATGGTCCTGTGCGACAATTTTTACACGGCGCGCCTCCGGCCCGAGGTGGCGTGGGACTTGACGCGCATGGTGGACACGATCGCTGAGTTCTCCGAAGCGATGGGCGTGCCATTTATCTCCGGCAAAGATTCCAGCTCGGGAACCTTTGAGGCGGAGGGGCGCGCCATTGACGTCCCCCCGACGTTGGCCGTAGCGGTGTTGGGGCGTGTGCCCGACGTCAAGAAGGTCGTGACCAAGGAATTCCGGCGGGCGGGCAACAAAATTCTGGCCATCGGACCCCTGAGCGGCGAGGCGCTGGGCGGAAGCCTCTATGCCGACAGTTACGGGCAACGCGGCGATCGTCTGTTCGAGCCCGGCAGCCCGGAACAGGTCCGCCAGGTCTGGGACGCCTTACTGAAGCTCCACGCCGAGGCCGGGTACGTGTCCGGTTCGGCGATTGCCGAAGGCGGGATTCTGCTGCGACTCTTTGAGGCCTCATACGGCTCGGGCCTGGGCGCGCGGGTTGACCTGACGGAGGCGGCGGGACACGGGCCCGCCTCGACACCCGATCGGATCCTCTTCGGCGAGTTCATTGGCACGGCCATGGTCGAAGTCCCGGCTGGCGGCGACGTCGAATCGATCTTGGACGGCGTCCCTCACCGGGTGCTCGGCGAGGTTCGTCCGGACGCGCAGCTGAGCTTGGCCGGCCACCCGGGGCTGATCTGGGAAGAATCCACGGCCGCGCTCGCCGAGGCCTGGAGCCGGCCGTTCCGGGAGGTCCTGGAATGAGCCGGGCCGTGACCGCCATCTTGTACGCTCCGGGCACCAATTGCCACGAGGAGACGGCGGCGGCGATTGAGCGGGCGGGCGGTCGGTCTGAAATGGTCGTGTTGCGCGATCTGTGTGGCGGCCGCGCCAGCCTGCGTCGCTACCAAGCAGCAGTAATCCCCGGCGGCTTCTCCTATGGGGACCACTTGGGCGCGGGAAGAATTTTGGCCACGATGCTGGTGGCGCGGCTCCGCGATGAACTCATCGCCTTCCTGGATTCGGGCAAGCCCCTACTCGGCGTCTGTAACGGCTTCCAGGTGCTGGTCGAAGCCGGCATTCTGCCTTACCGGACGCCCGGTTCACGTTCCATGGCCCTGCTGGAAAACCAGTCCTCCCACTTCGAGGATCGCAAGGTCCGCCTGCTCGTGACCGACGGCGATTCGCTGTGGACAAGAGGCCTGGCCGGCCAAGTGCTCGAAATGCCCTCCGCGCACGGCGAGGGACGCCCCTTGTTCTACGCCGTGGACGGCCGCCCACCGCCGCGCGTCACGTTCCGGTACGCGGACGCGGCCGGGAATCCCACGCCTGAATACCCGGAAAATCCCAATGGCGCTCCGGGGGCGGTGGCGGGCATCACCGATGAAACGGGGACCATCCTGGGCCTGATGCCGCACCCTGAACGAGCGGCGCTGCCGGTCCACTATTCCCAGGACGGCATCAAGCTGTTCCGGAATCTGATGGCGGCCCTCCGCTGAAGCCCGCCGCCTCACCGCGCAAGACCCGCCCAGCGCAGATAAGCATCGATGAGCGAGCCGCCGCCGAGCGCCGCGTAAATGGCCGCGGCGCCCAGGAAACTTCCATAAGGCCAATGGAAATGGCGGAATCGCGGGCTGATGAGCTCCAAGGGGGCGGCGATCAGAGTTCCCAGAACCGAGCCGAGTAGAATCGTCAACAGGAGGAGCGGCAGGCCGAGAAAGGTTCCCACCATCAGCATCAGCATCACGTCCCCAAAGCCCAAAGCCTCTTTATGCAGAATCCGGTAAGCGGCCTCGCCGACACCGTAGAACAGTCCGCCGCCCGCCAGCCCTCCCGTCACCGCACCGAGAAACGACGCGATCGGCTCGCGGGGGAAGTAACCGAACCGGTGCAGCAACCCGGCCACGGGCTGGCCATTGACCGGCGTCAGAAAGCTGAGCGCGATCCCGGCGGCGGTGCCGAGCAGCGTGACGGGATGAGGAAGCCGCCGCGCGGTGAGGTCCGTAAAGATCAAGATTACAAGGAGCATGATGAAGATGGCTTGTTTGACGAAATCGGCGGTCGGGCCCAGCCGCGCATAGGCGACGGTGACCAGACACGCCGTCAGGCCTTCCACCAGCGGATAGAGAGGCGAGATTCGGGCGCCGCACCGCCGGCACCGGCCGCGAAGCAGGAGATAACTTAGGATGGGAATGTTATCGTACCAGGCGATGGGTTGGCCGCACCGCGGGCAATGAGAACCCGGCCTCACGATCGACTCGCCGCGCGGCAGCCGGTAAATACAAACATTCAGGAAGCTGCCGAAGACGAGTCCCAGCAGGGCGACCATCGCGTAAGGCATCGCCTCAGGGAGGGAGCGAAGACCCATCGGAATCTCGATGGAGCAGTTTCGCGTACAGCTTCAGTACCCGCTCGGTCATTATATCACTTGAAAACGCCGCCGCCCGCACCCGCGCATGGCGGGCGAACGCTTCCAGCCGGTGGCGGTCTTGAGCCGCCCGCTCAACCGCCTCCGCCAACTCGCCCGGCGAGCCCGAGCGCACCAGCCAGCCCGTATACCCCTCCTCCACAATTTCCGGCAGGCCGCCCACGCGGCTCGCCACCACCGGCACTCCATAGGAGAGAGCCAGCAAGGCCGCCGAACCCAGGCCCTCGTCCCTCGACGGCATCAGGAACAGGTCGAGAGCCGGTAAGAAGTCATCGAGGTGTTCAACATAATCCACAATGCGGACGTTGGCCGGCACGCAGCGGGGCCGGAGCGCCGGCCTTGAGACCGGCACCAGGAATCGCGCCTCGGGAAGCCTTCTCTCCAGCAGCCTCGCCGCGTCAAGCGCGACATCCAAACCCTTTTCGGGAGTGAGGGAGCCGAGCGTTCCCAGCACCAACCGGTCATCGTCGAACCCCCACCGGTTCCGGATGCGGCGGCGCGCGCCGGCCTCGGGCAGAGTCGCGGGCAGATCGACACCGTCGGGAATCACGGCGATCATCGCCTCGGGCACGCCGCATTGGAGGAGGATGTGGCGGATGAAATCGGAGACGGCGATGACCGCGTGGCAGGTGCGCGTGTACTTAAGCCGGTGGATCAGCTTTCCGCCGCTCCAGGCTCGCGGAACAAAGGTGACGCGGCGATGCGCGACGCGACGCGCCTCCGTCCGGCGCGAAACCATCCAGGCCAGCGTCTGGCCGCGCCCGTCGTGGGCGTGCACGATATCCGGCGGCCGAAACTCGACCCGGCGTTGAAACTGCGCGAGACGAGAATAGCTTCCCAACCAGCCGGCCACTGGAAAGTTTTCCTGCTGCGCCCGGGCGGCGAGTCGGCTTCCTTCCGGGCAAACGATAAGCTGTTCGTGGCCTCGTTCCCGCAGGCGGCGCGCCAGCAGGAGGAGCTGCCACTGTCCGCCGCGCAGTTCCATGCCGGTGTCCACATGGATGATGGTCATCGCTCAGCGGTTGGCGCCGTTGGCGCGCGCTTCTTCTCCAGGAGCCCGGCCGCGCGCGCGGCCGCCTCCTTCACCAAGTGGCCCATCTTGGGATGGGCGGGTTCGAGATCGGCGGCCAGACCGTGCTTCCGCAACTCGCCGGACGTGGTGGGGCCGATGGAAGCGATGACGGCGCCGGCGAGCGCCTGGCGGAGCGGCTCCTGGCACCTCATTCGGGCCGCCACCTGGAATAGATGGCGAAGCTGGATCGACGACGTGAACAGCACGACCCGAACATCGCCGGCGGTGAGATGCCGGACCGCGGCCTCGAGCGGTGCGGGATCGTCGGGCAGCGCCCACTGATAAACCGAAACCGGAGTGACAATCGCCCCTCGCGCCTCCAGGCCCGCCAACAGCTCGGGATTCGATTCGCCGTATTCCTGCACGGCAACGCGGCGCCCGGCGAGCGGCAAGGCAGCGGCGTGCGAATCCAACGCGCTCAGAATTTCGCGCCAAGTGTTGGGTTCGGGAATCGCCAGCGTGACGGGAACACCCAGTTCGCGCAAAGCGGCGGCCGGCTTGGGTCCGCGGGCGACCGTCGAGACGCGCCCGAGGGCGGCCGTCCAGCGGTCGCGTCCGACGACGGTGGCCGCCAGGGCGGCGAGCACCCGCACGCCGACGCCGGTGAGGAAAATCACGACGTCAAAGCGGCCGTCCACGAGGCCGGTGACGAAGGCGCGGATCTCGGCGTCAGGCTCGAGCGGAACTTCGCGCACCGCGGGCGCGACGATCGGGTGCCCCCCCTGCCTCTTGATCAAGGCCGCGATTTCGTCCGCGTACCGGCTCTCGAAAGCCAGGACGCGAAGCCCGTTGAATCCCGCGCTCGGCATTGGCTTCCTCGGCCCGCCCGCCAGGCGCGAAGCGCCCCCTCGGGGCGAACGCCGCCGCCCGGAGTCGTCACGCCGCGATCAGATCCGGACGGCCTTCGAGCCGGTCGTACACGGTGCGGGCGTTCGTGGTGCCCAACGACTCGTGATAGAGGGACTTCAAGTTGAGCAAGGCGCGGGTTTCCTGATCAAACTGGCGAAGGGCGCGCAGATCGGCGAGGCGAATGGGGATTCGCCGTCCGTCCGCGAACCAGAATTTCTGGTAGCCCCGGTCTTCCAGCTCGTATTTTTGGCCGCGAATCAAGAAGCAAGGGGGGCCCGCGGGCACCCAACCCAGTTTCGCGTCACGCTTCAGGCTGTGCGCGCAGCCGTACTTCCGCACCTCGATCGTGCCGTCCGGCGCGTCAAGCACTTCGAAACCGGCTTGCTGGAATTCTTTTTTCACTTCCGCCGCGCTCGTCTTCTCCGTGATCATTCAGTTTACTCCGCCCTCTCCGGATCCCCAAAAGGCCGGCTTCCGAGAACCCCGCCCGCTCGCAGCCGGCCCGTCCGGTTGACACTGGCCAGCCCTAATGAGAATCTAAATGACCGATGCCCCAAAACGCAAGGCCTACCTTGACGATTGAGAATCAAGGCTTTGTGCGCCAACCTGTCGATATCCTGTCGCTGATTGGCCATACGCCGCTCCTGCGTCTGGGCCGGTTGGGCCGCGAAGTGCCCGGAGTCGAAATCTACGCCAAGGCCGAGTGGGAGAACCCGGGCGGTTCGGTCAAGGATCGCCCGGCCCTGAACATCGTGCTCGAGGCGGAGTGCAGCGGATCCCTAACGCGGGGCAAGACGCTCATTGATTCGACCTCGGGCAATACCGGCATCGCTTACGCCATGATCGGAGCCGCGCGGGGGTTTCGAGTGACGCTGTGCATGCCGGCCAACGTCAGTGTGGAACGTAAGCGCATCGTGAGCGCGTACGGAGCCGAGATCATTTATACGGACCCCCTGGAAGGCTCCGACGGAGCCATCCGGCGGGTGCGGGAGCTCGTCCGGGCGCATCCCGAGCGCTATTTTTATGCCAACCAGTATGATAACCCCGCCAACTGGCGGGCTCACTACGAGACGACGGGGCCGGAAATCTTCGAGCAGACGGGTGGGCGGGTGACCCACTTTGTGGCCGGGCTGGGCACGAGCGGCACGTTTATGGGCACCTCGCGGCGCCTGAAGGAGCTGAATGCCGCCATTCGCTGCATCTCATTCCAGCCCGACTCGGCTTTCCACGGGTTGGAAGGCTTGAAATACATGCCGGCGGCGATCAAGCCGGGAATTTACGATCCCGCCCTGGCGGACGACAACCTGGAAATCTCGACCGAAGAAGCCTACGCGATGACACGGCGGCTGGCGCGCGAGGAAGGCTTGCTGGTGGGCGTTTCGGCGGGGGCGGCCATGGTCGCAGCCCTGCGAGTGGCACGCGAGATTGGCCGTGGGGTGGTGGTGACCGTCTTCTCCGATAGTGGCGATAAGTACTTGAGCGAGCGGTTTTGGGACGAAAAATAGGCGGCGAGCGATCCGGCGCGCGTCCTCGGGCCGAGGCGGCCATGGCCGCCGGCACGGGGCCGAGCACCGCCAGCCGCGTGGAGGGGCGCATGGCCGAATGCAAAGACTACAGCGATGTCACACGGGAGCAATTGGGCAGGCTGAAGCAGAAGCTGCAGCAGATGGGGATTACGCCTCCGGAAGGCGACAATGGCACCATTGAGGCGATGGGCGTCAAGCTGACGGTAGCGTACGACGAGAGCGGGCAAAAGCTCAGGGTCTGCATCGTCGAAAAGCCGGCGTTTATCCCGGAATTTATGGTGTGGGGCCAAATCGAGGGCTCGCTCAAGGGATAGACCCCAGGTACAGTCGGACTGGGCCTCGGCCCCATTGCGCGAAGGCGCGGGATTCCAACGTTGCGGAGGGCGACCTATGGCGCTACAACTGAATCGTGACCATCTCGAAGCCATCCGCGATCACGGGCGGCGGGATTACCCGACTGAATGCTGCGGAATCCTGCTCGGCCACGCAAAGGGCGATCACAAGCAAGTGGTTGAGGTGATTGCACTTAAGAACCTGAGGCGCGAGCCGGAGAAAGCCCGGGAACTGTTGCCCGTGGCGGACCCGGATCGGGAGACCGAAAGAAACCGATTCCTGATTGACCCTCGCGACCAGTTACGTATCGAGAAGGGTGCCCGGGCGAAGGGTCTGGAGGTCGTCGGGTACTATCATTCCCACCCGGATCACCCCGCTCAGCCGTCGTCCTACGACCGAGAGCACGCGTGGCCATGGTATTCTTACGTCATCGTATCGGTGCAAGACGCTGATCCTAAAGAGGTTAACTCATGGGTGCTAGCCGCCGATCGGTCGCGCTTTGAGCCGGAGGCAATCCAGCTCGCAAACTCCCCGCATCCGCACGCTGCGCCGGTTCATCTGAGCGAGCATTCAGAGTCGAACGGTTTGTGATATAGTGGACGTGCCTCAACAGATCGAAGTCCGGAGAGATGAAATGCCGGTTAAGGTGATTATTCCCACTCCTTTACGCCAGTATACGGCGAAGAAAGATGCGGTGGAGCTCGACGCTAAGACGGTCGGCGAGGCGCTGGCCACTCTGACCACTCAGTACGCCGACCTGCGCCGGCACTTGTTTAATGAAGAGGGGAAGATTCGAAGCTTTGTGAACGTTTACTTGAACGACGAGGACATCCGGTATCTCCAGAGAGAGCAAACCCCCCTTCATGAAAACGATGTCTTGAGCATCGTTCCCTCCATTGCCGGCGGTTCGCTCTTGCGGGGTAACTGTAGTGGGCCGGAAACCGGGCCCACGGACCGCTAGACACGTGGTAAGTCATTGAAAATAAATGCATAAATATAAAAATCGAGGCGACCGCTCAGTCGTCTCGGGATTGGGTTTGCGAGGGTAAGATCATGGCTACAATCACTGCACTGCCGACCGCCGTGCAACTGTCCAAGGATGAGATTCTTCGCTACAGCCGGCATTTGATCATGCCCGAAGTGGGCATGGAGGGACAGCTTAAGTTGAAGCAGGCCAAGGTGTTATGCATCGGAGCGGGCGGCTTGGGCGCTCCCCTGATCCTCTACTTGGCCGCCGCCGGGGTGGGCAAGCTCGGCATTGTGGATTTCGACGCCGTGGACTTCACCAATCTCCAGCGCCAGGTGATCCACGGTACCAGCGACGTCGGGCGACCCAAGATCGACTCGGCCCGCGACACCATCCACGACATCAACCCGAACGTCGAGGTTGTGGCCCACGAGACGCGGTTGACCTCAGACAATGCGCTCGATATCTTCCGCGACTACGACATCGTGGCCGACGGCACCGATAACTTTCCCACCCGCTATCTGGTTAACGACGCCTGCGTGCTGTTAGGCAAGCCGAACGTCTACGGCAGCATTTTCCGTTTTGAAGGCCAGGCTTCCGTCTTCTACGCCAAAGAAGGACCGTGCTATCGCTGCCTGTACCCGGAACCGCCTCCGCCCGGCCTGGTTCCGAGCTGCGCCGAAGGAGGCGTCCTCGGGGTGCTGCCCGGCATTGTAGGCTCGATTCAGGCGCTCGAGACGATCAAGCTGATCCTCGGCAAAGGCGAACCCCTGATTGGGCGACTCCTGCTGTTTGACGCTCTGGCGATGAAGTTCCGCGAGCTCAAGCTGCGCAAGAATCCCGACTGCCCGGTGTGCGGAGCGAACCCCACGGTCACTCAGCTCATCGATTACGAACAGTTCTGCGGAATTCGCGGGGAGGAGTACGTGGAGCCCGCGCGAGTGCCGGAAATCACCCCGATCGAGCTGAAAAAGATGATGGAGCAGCGGAAACCCTTCGTCCTGATCGACGTCCGCGAGCCCCACGAGTACGACATCTGCCGTATTCCCGGCTCCCATTTGATCCCGCTCGGCGAAGTGCCCCGACGCATGCACGAGCTCAACTCCGCTGACGAAATCGTGGTTCACTGCCGGTCGGGTGCGCGCAGCGCCAAGGCCGTGGAATTCCTGATGAAGTCCGGGTTCCGCAAGATTCGCAACCTCAAGGGTGGCATCCTGGCTTGGTCCGACCAGGTGGACCCGAGCGTTCCGAAATATTGAACCCATCCCCGGCGGGCCGGCCCGGGAAAGAGGGCGAAATCCGCCTGGCCCGGCCGGAATTCCCGCCGGCGATCAGCCCCCTCTTCCGAGCCTGGGGAAAACCGACGGAGCGGGGCGCCGGCAAGTCGGGAAAATGTTAACAATGACTTTTCGGAGAGTGACAATGTCGTGTTACACTGCGTGACCGGAAAGTGAGCGCCGGATGGCAGGGGGTAGGGGAAATGCCGCAGGTGATGCGCAGTCCCAAGGTTTATGACGCGATTATCGTCGGCTCGGGAGCGGGCGGCGGAATCGCTGCGTACGTCTTGACCCAGTCGGGGGCCAAGTGCTTGATGCTCGAAGCCGGTAGCTGGTACGACACGGCCAAGCAGTCAAAGATGTTCCAGTGGAACTATGAGGCGCCGCATCGCGGCGCGGCCACGCCGGAGAAGCCTTTTGGGTATTTTGATGCCACGGTCGACGGAGGCTGGCACGTGCCCGGCGAACCGTACACCAACGCCCCGGGTAACGAGTGGAGGTGGTGGCGGGCGCGGATGCTGGGGGGCCGCACCAACCACTGGGGGCGCATCTCGCTGCGCATGGGGCCCTATGACTTCAAGCCTTACAGCCGGGACGGAAAGGGTTTCGACTGGCCGATTACTTACGAGGATCTGGCTCCCTATTACGACCGTGTCGAAGAGTTGATCGGAGTCTTCGGCACGGCGGAGGGGCTGGAAAACACGCCGGACGGAAAGTTCCTGCCGCCTCCCCAGCCCAGATGTTACGAGCTGGTCATCCAAAAGGCCTGCCAGAAGTTGGGCATTCCCTGCATTCCGTCGCGCCTCTCCATCCTGACGCGGCCGCTCAATGGCCGTCCGGCGTGCCACTATTGCGGGCAGTGCGGACGCAGTTGCGCCACCTTCTCGAATTTCTCCTCGCCCACCGTGCTGATCCCGCCCGCCCAGGCCACCGGGAATCTGGAAATCCGCTGTAATGCGATGGTGCGCGAAGTCCTCACCAACGATGAAGGTTGGGCCACCGCCGTTTCCTACATTGATAAGCAGACACGGAAGGAAGTGCAGGCTCGGGGCCGGATCGTGGTGCTCGCGGCCAGCGCCTGCGAGACGGCGCGGATTCTGCTCAATTCTAAAGCGCCGCGCCACCCGAACGGACTCTCGAACGAGACGGGGCTGGTGGGAAAATATTTGATGGATACGGTCGGGGCCGACGGCAGCAACGGTTTCCTGCCCATTTTGATGGATCTGCCGCCCCACAACTGCGATGGCGTGGGGGGCATGCACCTCTATATGCCCTGGTGGAACTACCAGAAGCAGTTGCGGGGCGAACTGCCCTTTTCGCGCGGCTATCACATTGAGTTTGGCGGGGGGCGCGGCATGCCGGGCCCGGGCGAGGGCAACGGGACGGAGCGCTTTCTCGGCGGCGGTTATGGCGTAGAGCTGAAGCGCGGCGTGCGCAAGCTGTATGGCGCTTTTGTCGGTTTCTCGTGCCGGGGGGAGATGATTCCGAACCGGGACAGCTACTGCGAAATCGATCCCGAGGTCGTCGACGAATGGGGCATCCCGGTGTTGAAGTTTCATTTCAAGTGGAGTGACGACGAAATTCTCATGGCCCGCCACGCTCGGGAGACCTTCCGCGAGATTATCGAGACGGCGGGAGGCGAAGTGCTTTCCACCTTCGGTCCCGAAGACAACTGGGGAATCTCGCGCGGCGGCGAAATTATTCACGAAGTGGGGACGACGCAGATGGGCGACGACCGGCGGAAGTCGGTGCTGAATCCGTACTGTCAATCGTGGGAGTGCAAGAATCTGTTTGTGGCTGACGGGGCGCCCTTCGTGTCGAACGCCGACAAGAATCCAACGCTGTCGATCATGGCGCTGGCCTGGCGGACGTGCGAATATGCGGCCGAGCAGGTCAAGAAGCTGAACGTTTAACCGGGAGGCCGGCGAGAGGCGCCGGCGTTGCCGGGCCTCCGGCGGAGGACTGGGGGGAGCCATGGAGAACCACGAAATCAAGCCTGCGGAAGGAAGCATGAAGCGGCGGGAGCTGCTGAAAGTGCTCGGCACGGGCACGGCGGCGGCTCTAGTGCCGTTTCCGGCCGGGGCCGACCCCGGCCCGGGTCCAGCCGCCCGCGTCGCAACGGCCGGCGCCGCGGCGGAGACGTACCAGCCCAAAATTCTGACCGCCCACGAGTGGAAGACCATCCGCGTGCTGAGCGACATCATTATCCCCGCCGACGAGCGCAGCGGCAGCGCCACCCAGGCAGGCGTGCCGGAATTCATCGACGATTGGCTGGACTTTCGCCGCGGCCTGCTGCTGGACCAGATTCGGGGCGGGCTGACGTGGCTCGATATGGAGTGCAACCGGCTCTATCAGCACGACTTCGTCGAGTGCTCGGAAGCGGAACAGAAGCAAATCCTTGACCGCATCGCCTTCCCGGCCAAGGCCTCTCCCGAAGACGCCCCCGCCGTCGCCTTTTTCAACCGCCTGCGCGATCTGGTGGTGAGCGGATTCTTCTCGAGCCGGATGGGCGTTCAGGACTTGCCCTACCTCGGCAACAAAATGGTGGCGGAGTGGACGGGTTGTCCCCGTGAGGTGGTGGCCAAGATTCGCGAGAACGCCGAAAAACAGGTTCCGTCGCTCGGCCTATAGCCGGCCGCTAGCCCGAGCTGACCCGCTCGCACAGCATCACCCGCTCCTCGGCATCCACTTCCCGCAGGCGAACTTCGATCACCTCGCTCGCCGAGGTTTGAACGGTGCGGCCGACGTAATTGGCCTCAATCGGCAGCTCGCGGTGCCCGCGATCGATCAGGACGCACAGCTCGACGCGGCGAGGCCGGCCGTGGTCGATCAGAGCATCCAGGGCGGCGCGCGTCGTGCGGCCGGTATAGAGCACGTCATCAATCAGGATTACCTTCTTGCCTTCCACACTGTAGCTCGCTCCCGAAGGCTGCACCACGGGTTTCTGATCGACCGTCGAGAGATCGTCGCGGTAAAAGGTGATATCGAGGGTTTCCACCGGCGGCCGGGATCTCTCGATTTCGGCGATTTTCTTCGCTAGCCGTTCGGCCAGCGGCACGCCGCGGCGGCGGATGCCGACCAGAACCAGGTCGTCGACCCCGTTGTTCCGCTCCAGGATTTCATGCGCCAGCCGCACCAGGGTGCGTTCGATCTCCGAAGCCGACATCAACTGGCCCTTTTCGCGCACGCGCGACCCGGCCGGCTGGGCTTCCGCCACATCGCTCATAAAAGACTCCCGCGCGGCATTATACACGGCCCGGGCGGTGGCGGCCAGGGAGCCGGCGATCCGCGGCGGCCCCTCCCATTCCGGCGGAACGGTGGCGCGCTTCCCTCGCTAGGGAGACCCGGCTGCTCGCCGCCTTTGAAACTCCCGCCGCAGGGCGTTGACGTAATGATCCGCCTCGCGGGTGGGCTTGGGAATCCGCAGGCCGTCGAGGCACGGTCGGATTAGTTCCACGGCGGTTCGCACCGAAACGCGATGTCCGGGGGTAATGAAGATCGGCCGTACCCCGTCGCGCGTTCGGAGCACGGTGCCCACCTGCTCCCCGTCCAGGATAAGAGGCGAGGTGGCGCCCCGGTGCGCTGCCGGCTCCGGATAGTCGCCCACCAGAAGCGCCTTCGCGCAGCCGATGGTCGGTTTATCCAGGAGTACGCCGAGATGGCAGGCGATTCCAAACCGCCTCGGATGGGCGCGGCCGTGGCCATCCACCAGAATCAGATCGGGTTCCGCGCGGAGCCGGGCGAACGCCTCCAGCAGCACCGGAGTTTCACGAAAGGACAGCAGGCCCGGCACGTAAGGAAAGCGCAGTGGGCGCCGGGCCGAGCGCCGCTCCACTTCCCGCAGTTCCGGATAACGATAGACGATCACGCCGGCGAAGGCGATCTCGGTTTCGGGATCAAAGGCCAGGTCGGCGCCGGCGACCGAGCGAATGGGATCGAACCGGTCCTCGAGAATCACCCGTTCGCGCCAGCGCTCCTGGAAGCGCATGGCCTCGCGCGGTGTGAGATTCCAGCGGGTTTGAAACCGAGGCTTCATGCCGGCTCGCCGCCGCGGCGCCCGGATATCATAGCAGCCCCCGGGGGGGGCCGGAGAGAGCGCCCGCGCCGCCCGGCCCCGCGCAACTTTTCGCTTGCCCGCCCGCGCGATGGCGTTAGACTGGAATTTTGAAACGTTCGCTACAGGTCATCACTAGGGGGTCAAGGCATGCCAACGGTTTATGATGCTGTCGTCGTGGGGTCGGGCGCTGCCGGCGGGATGGCGGCCACGGAGCTATGTCTCAAGGGCCTCAAGGTCCTGCTGCTCGAAGCCGGACCCAAGCTCGACCTGGCGATGGACTTTCATCACCACGCGAAGCCTTACGAGTTTCCCTTTCGCGGGAGAATTCGGCCGGCCGAGCGCGCCAAGTACAACTACGCCGCCAACGAATGGAACAAGCCGCATTTCATCAACGAGCTCGAGCATCCCTACACGGGGAAGCCTTTCGTGTGGGTGCGGGCCCGCTGCGTGGGCGGCAAGACGCTCCACTGGGGATTGGTGTCGCTGCGTTTCAGTCCGCGCGACTTTCGAGCCGCCAGTTACGACGGCTACGGCGAGAATTGGCCGATCTCTTACGAGGATGTGGAACCCTATTACACGCGGGTGGAGCGGATGATTGGAGTGTGCGGGCACGCCGACCATCTCGAAAACAATCCCGACAGCCACTTCCTGAGGCCGGTGCCGTTCACCTGCCCGGAGGTGATCTTCAAGAAGGCGGTGGAAAGCAAGCTTCCCGGCCGGCACGTCATTTACGGCCGCTCGGCCGTGGTCACGGAGCCGTTTAACGGCCGCGTGCCGTGCCACTACTGCGGGCACTGCGGCCGGGTTTGTAACGTCGGCGCTTCTTTCAGCTTTCCCGGGGCGCTCCTGCCCATCGCCGAGAAGACCGGCAATCTCACTTTGCGGCCGAACGCGGTGGCCTGGAAGGTGCTGACCGACAAGGAGGGCAAGGCGAAGAGCGTGCTCTTTGTGGATCGCCTGACCCGCCAGCCGGAAGAGGCTTTTGGCAAAGTGATTGTGCTCGGGGCGGGGGCTCTGGAATCCACCCGCATCCTCCTGAACTCGCGGAACGAAGAGCATCCGGCCGGCCTCGGTAATTCCAGCGGCGTCTTGGGGAAGTATTTCTGCGAGCAGATCATGGCCGGCGACATTATGGGCATAGTGCCCTCGCTGCGGGGGCGCCGCTCGTTCGCCGATGACGCGCGTCCGGACGGCACCGGCATTTACATTCCGCGCTTCCGGAATCTCGAGCAGCGGCATCCCCGTTTCATTCGCGGTTACGGCTTCGAGGGGGGCGGCGGGAGCGGCGAGTTTCCGGGCTTCGCGCGCAAAATTCCCGGCTTCGGGGCGAAGTTCAAGGAGGAAGTGAAGAAGCATTACGCCACCATCATGAGCATCGGATCGTTTGGGGAGGTCTTGCCGCGGCCGGAAAACTACGTGGAGATTGACCCGGTGGTCCGGGATGCTTGGGGCATTCCGGTGCTGCGCATCAACGTCGAGTGGGGGTCCAACGAACTCGCCATGGCCCAAGACATGGTCGAGACGCAACGGGAGATGTTCCACGCGGCGGGCATCGAGGTGCTTTCCGAGCGCACGCGCCCGCTGGCACCGGGCTGGAGCATTCACGAGGCGGGCACGGCTCGGATGGGCGACGATCCGAAGAAGTCCGTGCTGAACAAATGGAATCAATGCCATGATGTGAAAAACCTTTTTGTGGTGGACGCGGCCTGTTTCGTCAACTCGACGGAGAAGAATCCCACGCTCACCATCCTCACGCTCGCCATGCGGGCCGCCGACTACATTGCGGACGAAATGCGGCGAGGAACGTTCGGATGAGCGGGCGGCGCAGAGTGCCGCCCGGCCGGGCGATGACGTCGCCCCGCCGGCTCACGGCTGGGGAATCAGCCCGCGCTTGACGGCGTAGAGCACCAGCTCCGCCGTGCGGTGCACCCCCAGCGTCTCCATGACCCGAGCCCGGTGCACGGCCACCGTGTTGACGCTGATCTCGAGCAGCGTGGCGATTTCCTTGTTCGACTTGCCCTGGGCGATCAACTGGAATACTTCCTTTTCGCGGAGCGTCAGGTTGTCGTAAGGGTCGGCGACCGCCTCCGGCTTGGCGCCACCCTTCAGGGTCTCAATCACCAGGTTGGAGATCGACGGGCTCATGTAGGCTCCGCCCTGGGCCAGCGCCATGATGGCCTGGGGAAGGTCCACGTCGACGGCGTCTTTGAGGATGTACCCCTTGGCCCCCGCCTCGAAAGCCTTGCGGACGTAAGCCTCGTTCGAGTACATGCTGAGGATCAGCACCTTGATCTCGGGGTTGGCCTTCAGGATTTCCTGCGTCGCCTCCAGGCCGCCGATTTCGGGCATGGAGAGGTCCATGACGACGACGTCGGGCCGCAGGCGGCCGGCCAGCTCGATGGCCGACAGCCCGGTGTTGGCCTCGCCCACCACCCTCAGCCGGGGATCATCCTCGAGCATCCGGCGAAATCCCTGCCGGACGAGCGCGTGATCTTCCGCCAGCAAGACTCGCACTTTCTTCTCCGCATTCGGTGCCGTCATCGCTTTCAGCTCGCTTTCTCGACGCTCGGTTTCAATTCGCGCCGGGGAATCCGCACGCTGACCGTGGTGCCCGCCCCGGGAGCCGACCGAATCGCCAGGGTGCCATTCAGATGCTCGGCGCGCTCCCGCATCCCCATCAATCCCAGCCCTTCCGGGGAATCGCGCCGCGACCGGGCGGGGCCCTCGAACCCCCTGCCGCAATCCTCGATTTCCAGGCTCAGGCATCCGCCCTCTTCTTTCAATCTTACCCGGGCTTCCGGGCTGCCGGAATGCCGCGCCACGTTGCTGAGGGCTTCCTGAACGATGCGGTACAGGTGAACGGCGGCCTCGGGCGGTACGGCGCCGTCGGCCATGCTCGCCTCGAAGCTGACGTGGATTCCGGTCTGCCGCGCAAACTGCCTCGCCAGCCAGCGCAAGGCCTGCTCGAGGCCAAAATCATCGAGAATGGCGGGGTGGAACATCTGCGACTGGTCGCGCACCTTCTGCAGCGTCTCCTGCACGATCCCTTGCACCGACTGGACTTCCCGGACCAGCGCCGCCACCTCCGGCGAGTTTTGGCCCTCCGACTTGCGGGCCGCCCGACTCAACACCGCTCCGATGGCGGTGAGAATCTGCCCGAATTCGTCGTGGAGGTCCCGCGCCACCCGCCGCAGCGTCTCTTCCTGCACGTCGATCAGCTTCCAGGAGAGCTTCTGCAACTGGGCCGACTGCGACTGAAGCTGTTCGGCCAGGTGGTGGAGGCGCTCGAAGGTGCGGCGGTTGGCCTCGAAAACATACAGCCCGGTGCCGAGGGCGAGGAGGAACAGCACGCCGACGAGCACCAGCACGTCCCGTTTCACCCGCCCGTAGACCAGGTTGATCGTCTCGGCGGCCTCCACCTGCGTCTGGTAGTTGAGCGCCAAGAGGCGGGCGGCGATCTCGGAGATCACCGCCCGCTTGCTCTCCAGCTCGGTTTGAATCAGCCGCCGCGCCTCCGCTTCGCGGCCGCGCGCCGCCAGCGCGAAGGCCCGGTCCGTCGAGTGCCAGTAATCCGCCAGACTCAAGCGCAACTGCGCCCGCTTGTCGCGGGCCATCTCCCGAGTCCCGGGCGTGGTCACGGCGAAACGGTCTTCCAGCCGCAAGGCGTCATTCATGTCGCTGTGGAGCCGGTCGAAGGCGGCGCGCCAATCCGCCATCGGATACTTCGACTCGCCCAGCGTCAGGTCTCGCAGCGAGATGGCCAGCAGATAGGCGTCGTTCTGGAGGCGGAGCAACTGGAGCGAGTCCTTGCGATTTTTCTCGACTACGTTGACCTGGAAATCCTCCAGCCACCGAATCTCGTGCAGAGCGTAGAGCGCAAAGACGACAAACGCCGACAGAATGACGCACAGCCCCGCCCACAAGCGCCGCGACGGCGACGGAATCTCCGCCAGAAATTCGCGCGGGGTTGGCCGCTCGCCTCGGGGCTCGCTCATGGCCGGGTTACCCGCTGCGCGGACGGAACGGCGCCTCGTCCACAATCCCCTTCACCTCATCCACCACGTAACTGCGCCCGGCGGCCAGTTCTCCAAACTCCTGGCTGATGCCGCTCGGCCAGTCCAATTTCACGCGCGAGACCGTCTGGCGCCCCCCCAACCCGAAGGTGACGCTGCGGTCGGATTGCGACAGATAGCTCGACCCGCTCTTGACGGTCAGCCAGCGCGCCCCGTCCGGGGTCCAGATGCGCACGTTCGTGCCGATGCCGTCGCGATTGGATTTCACCCCCAGGGTGCGGAACCGGATGGCCTGATTCCTCGCGCCGTCGTTGCGGTAAAGGTAGGCGGGGCCGTTGTTGGTGGTCATCAGAATGTCCAGGTCGCCGTCGTTGTCATAGTCGCCGTAAGCGGCGCCGCGGGCCACCTTGGGCGCGGCGAAGGAGCCGCCGAGCAGCGCGGTGACGTCGCGGAACCGGTCGTGACCCTCGTTGTGAAACAGGTGGGGTGGCTCGGCGTAATGGACCATCGAGTCGACGCGGGCGATGCCTTCGTCAATGTGGCCGTCGGCCACGAACAGGTCGAGCCGCCCGTCCAGATCGACGTCGAAGAAAAAACAACCGAAGCCGAGCGTTAGCCGGCTCGACTTGCCCACCTCCGACGCCGGCGCCTCGTCGATAAAGAAGCCGTGGCCTTCGTTGCGGTACAGCCCCACCATCTGGTTGGAAAAGTTCGTCACCACCAGGCTGGGCAGCCCCGAGTTGTCATAATCGGCGGCGTCCACGCCCATGCCGGCGCGCGCCACGCCGTCTTCGCTGAAGGCCACGCCGGCCGTCACCGCCGTTTCCGAAAACGTGCCGTCGCGGTTGTTGTGATAGAGTTTGTTGGGCTGGGTATCGTTGGCGATGAACACATCCGGCCAGCCGTCTTGATCGTAGTCGATCATCGTCAGGCCCAGGGATTTCGAGGTGGGATCATGCAGGCCGGCCCGCCCGGTGACATCCTCGAAGGTTCCGTCTCCCCGATTGCGGAACAGCCAGCACGTGGCGCCCGGATAGGCCTCCGGCGTGCAGTAGGATTTGGCGCGGCCGTCGAGCGAGCAATAGATGTCGGTGGCCGGCGACCAGCGGACGTAATTGGCCACCAGCAGGTCCAGGTGGCCGTCCCGATCATAGTCGAACCAGAGCGCCGACGTGCTCAGGCTGCTGTAACCCTCCAGCCCGGCTTCCCGCGTGACCTCGCGAAACGTGCCGTTGCCCTGGTTGTGAAAGAGGCGATTCTGGCCGTAGCAGGTGATGTAGACGTCGGGGAATCCGTCGTTGTCATAATCGCCGACCGCCACGCCAATGCCGTACATTTCTTGGTCCAGGCCGGCGGCGCGGGTGACGTCGGTGAAGGTGCCGTTGCGGTTATTCCGATAAAGCTTCATCGTCGAGCGCCCGCGGACGTGCCCCGGCCAGTCCCGGCTGTTGACCAGCAGAATGTCGGGCCAGCCGTCACTGTCATAGTCCAGGAACGCGCAGCCGGAGCCGAGCGTCTCGGGCAGATACTTCTTCCCAAACGCCCCCGAATTGTGCTCGAAGTCAATGCCGGCCGGCCGCCGAACCGCGGGGGGATTGATTGACCGCGGCTCCTGGGTGCGGTAAGGTTGAAGACAGATGAACCGGCGAGACCTCCTGAAGATGCTGGCGGGGGCCGGCGGCGGCA
>CADDZC010000017.1 GCA_902812365.1 Acidobacteriota bacterium
GTGGGGGCGGGGGCGGCGGTGCGACTTTCTTCTTGTGGCACGCGCCCGCCAGCAGAACGGCTCCCAGGATACCGACGAGAATTGCAAAACGGCGTTTCTGCTCTCGCATTGTCCATCCTCCTTGGTCGGTTAAGAACCTCTCGTGATCCCGCGGGGAACTTGAAATTGTGTGGTTCCGTCCTTCCGTTCCAATGACGCGGCCGATCGATGCCTCGACGGAAGGGATAATGACGCCTCAAAGAAATCATCCTAACATCCAATAATACGATAATACAACCGTCTTGTCGTCCAGCCGCCGCCGTCGGTGGCGTCCGCCCGGAGGCGAAGTCTCGCGCGCGAGCCCTCGGCCTGCTAATTCGACCAGTTCGGGTTCCAATTTTCTCCTTGCCGGGTCAGCTGCTTCGGGTTCGTTCCGTCGGCCAGCATCATCCAGACCTGCTTGGTGCCCGTGCGATCCGATTCAAACACCAGGTGGCGGCCGTCGGGAGCCCACGTGGGGTGTTCGTTGCGTCCCGCGTCGTGAGTCAATTGCACGATGCGGCCGGTGGCGATTTCGATGACATAGATATCGTAGGTGCCGGTGTCCGTAACTCTCCAGTTGAAGGCCATAAAAAGCCCGTTGGGCGACCAGGAGGGCGCGCTGGCGTCGCCGCCGGCGGTAATCAGCCGCCGCACGTTCGAGCCGTCGGCGTTCATGATGTAGATCTGGGGCGACCCGCTGCGGTCGGAGACGAAAGCGATTTCGGTACCCGTTTTGGGGTTCCAAACGGGCGAAATATTGACGCTGGGGGAGAAGGTCAGGCGTTGCAGGCCGGAGCCGTCGGGGTTGGCGACGTAAATTTGCGGATCGCCGCTCATGCTGGAGCAGAAAGCGAGCTTCTTGCCGTCGGGCGACCAAGCCGGGGTGGTATTGAGGCCTTTGAAGTGGGGGAAGAAGAGCAGATGATGAGTTTCGAGGGAGTAGATGTCAATCTGCGGCGTGCCGCTGGCGTAACTGGTGAAGGCCAGTTTGCTGTTGTCGGGCGACCAGCGGGGCGTCAGGCACATGGACCCGTAACTGGTGATTGGATGCTGGTTGAACCCGTCATAGTCCATCACCTCGATCTCATCGTGGCCGGTACGATTGGTGACGAAGGCGATCTTGGTGAGATTGATGCCCGGAATCCCGCCGCCGAGCGTCTGGATGATTTCATTGGCGAACGTGTGCGCCGTCTGCCGGGTGGAGACCTCGTTCATGGTGGCGACGTAGCGCTTGCCGATCACCTGGGGGTTGGCGGGGTTTTTCACGTCGAACAGATACGCGGTCACGACGAGCTGGCCGTTGATCAGTTCGGTCTTTCCAAAGGCCAGCATTTGCGCCGATACGGGAGGATCCGTCCATTTGGAGAAGACCACGTCGCCCGGGCCGGTGGGCGGCGACAGCGGCAGATAGCTCTTGTTCACCAGGTCGAAAATGCCGGCGTTATCGAGGTCGTTCCACACTACGTCGTTGAATTCGCCGGTCAGATTGACCAAGTTGGAATCCGTGGACTGCGGTGGAAACGCCGTGACGGCGATGCGGATCGCCGGCGCGCCGCGATTGATGCCGGTTTCAAACCACTGCTGCCCGTCCGGCCGGGACCGGATCGCCACCGGCACCAGCAGCAGCGCCAGAAAGAGAAGATATCGAGCTTGCGGTAATCGGATCATAGATGCGCACCTGTGGGCGGTCGGTTTTTGGCTTCAGCGGCGAAAATCGAAATAAAAATCCACGGTAACGCTGCGCCCGGAATAATCCGAAGGCAGCGGATTCAGAGGATTCGAGGCATAGACCGCCCGCAAGGCGGAGCGATCGACCTCCGGCACGCCGCTCGATTGAGTTAACTTGACATCGGCGATCGTGCCGTCCCGCAGGATTTCAAATTCAACGTACACCCGGCGGGCCGAGGTGATGTTCGGGCTGATCGTGGCCATCAGCCAATTACTGCTGATGCGGTTTCGCACCGCTTGCACGTACCACCCGTAACGGGACCCGAAATCCGCCGTGCCGATGCTGATGGCCCCGTCGCTCGCCCCCACGACGAATTGGCTGTAGTCCATCGCCGGCCTGCCCTGCTCGCCGAACGGGACGGCGTTCGGCGGGCGCACCAGGTCTTCCTTCTGGATGCGCTTGTTGACCCGAATTGATTTCTCGGGCCGGATGGCGTCCTTGAATTTCGGAATCTCCTCGGCCGCCCGCGGCGTCTCCGGCTTCGGCGGGGGCAGGGGCTGGTAAAGACCCGGGTTTTCGGTCACCACGGTATTGCGCGTGGTCTGCACCGGAGCGGGAAGGGGTACCCCGGGGAGAGAGGTGACAACGTTGACCCGCGTGGCGCGTCCCACTTGGGGACTACCCCATCCCGGGCCATGACGGAAGCCGACCAGCGAGTAAACGAATGCGCCCAGGAACAGGCCGGCATGAAAGAGCACGGAAAGCAACACCGAGCCGCGCAGGCTTTCGTGCTGATTGGCCACCAGGGGAAAGGCTGCCGTTCCCATCGCGTCGCGGGTGGAAGAGCAGGAAGCCACCGTCAGGCGCTCCGGGCTCTTCTCCTGCCCCCTATCAGGTTCCTTTCGTAGAAATGGGTTCGGTCACGACGTTGATATTCGTAATACTCGCTTGTCGCAGCGCATCGATCACTGTGGCAAACGTTCCGAAGGGCACGGTTCGATCGGCGCGGATATAAACCGGCGAGTTCTTGTCTCCCTTCAAGCGATCCAGGACGATAGACCCGAGGGCGTTGATGTTCACCGGATCGTTGCCCACATAGAGGGTCTGTTTCTTGTCAATCGTGACGACGACCTTCTCGTTGCTGACGATCTTGACGGTCTTGGTTTTGGGAAGGTCCACTTCGATGCCCGACTCCAGAATGGGGGCGGTCAGCATGAAGATGACGAGCAGCACCAGCACCACATCCACGAAGGGGGTGACGTTGATTTCGGAGAGCGACGTGCGCGTGCGGCCTTGAGGAGTGATGAACGCCATGGTCTTGGGTCGGGCCGGCCCGGCGGTCCGGACGAAGGGACCGCCGGCCACAGGCCGGGAGTCAGCTCTAAGTAAAGTTGCGCTCGGTCAAGTTCAAAAATTCAAGCGCGAAATCATCCATCAGCGCTCCCAACTCTTTGATGCGCTGAAGGAAGTAATTGTAGGCCACCACCGCCGGAATGGCGGCAAAGAGTCCGGCTGCCGTTGTAATCAGCGCTTCGGCAATCCCGGGAGCGACGCTGTGGAAGGAAGCGGTGTTGGCGTTGGCCAGGCCATAAAACGCGTCCATGATACCCCAGACGGTGCCGAAAAGTCCGATAAACGGCGTCACACCGCCGCAGGTCGCCAGAAAGCTCATCCAGCGCTCATAACGCGTCAGCTCGGCGGACGACGCGATCTGGAGGGCGCGGTGGATCGACTCGACGCTGCGCACCTGAGGCTTGCCGGGATTCTCCGTATAGGTCACCTGGTTCTCAAGCTCCCGGTACCCGCTCAAAAATACCTCGGCCAGGGGACTGTCTTTCAAGTGAAGACAGGCGTCGCGCACCTCGGAAAGCTTCCGGCTTTGCCGAAACACCCTCAGAAACTCCTGGGAGGCGCGCCGGGCCTTCTTAAAGTTCCGCTGCTTGTTGAAAATGATGGCCCAGGAGAAGATCGAGAAGAGGAGCAAAATCAATAGGACAACGCGGGCGACGATGCCCGTCGTGGCGAAGATTTGGGTGATTTCAGTCTGTAAGAGAAGGAGTAGGGCAGGTGCCAACCAACCTCCTCGTTGCGGCAAATTCCCACGCGCTCTTCATAATCAGAAAGTTAGCACATCGTCGATAGGTCGTCAACGAAGTGATAACGGCCTGCGAGGATGTCCTCGCGGGTGGGCGCACCGCCGGTGTCTGAGCGGGCCTCGAGGCTAGTAGCGCTCGAGAGCGGCTTGGGCGCTCTCGAGCTGGGGCGGGAGTTCTCCTGGCGACTGAGCAGCATCCTGCCAGCGGGAGTGAAAGATGGCCAAAGCCGCGCCGCGAGCCCGCAAATCTCGCTCCTCGCGCGAGCGCGAGCGCGGATGGTCGGAAAACAGCTCGCCGATTCGCGAACGGTTGCCCAGCCGTCTTTCGAGGTAACCATAAAGAGCCAGGGCAAAGTCGGGATGGTACCCTGCCTGTGCCATCATGGGGAGCCCGACGCGATCCCCCATGTACTCGTCCTCCTTGCTTCCGGGACGGCGCGTCGCCACCACGAGTTCCGATGGCAGGCCGGCCTCGCGGCGGACTTTCGGTGCGGCCAGATACGCTCGCTCCACTTCGTGGGGGAAGCGGGGCAAGTACGGCTTGGCCCCCGGGGCGATGACGATGTGTCCGATTTCGTGGCCCAGCACGGCGGCCCAAAGGCCGGGCGAATCGCCCAGAAGTTGCGCCAGCCCGCTGGTCACGTACAGATACGCCCCCGGACCGATAAAGGAATTAATCGAGGGGTGCGATCAGGATGACTCCTCGCGGGCGGGCCGCCGACTGGCCAATCGGTGTGGCCAGCAAACATTGGAAGACCTCCTCAGCAAGGCGGTTGGCAGGTGTGCCGGCCAGAACGGCTGGTGAAGCGGCCAGATCCGGCAGAGACGCGGTGAACATCGCCGCCATCGCCACAAAGCGGAATCGCACGGCTGAAAACCTGTCCATGCGTCGGCTCCATGGGGGAAACGGTTCATTTCCTTATCCCGGCGGGATATCGACAGTTTGAGAAGGGGAGATGAGGGGGCGGAGCGGGGCCGGGACCCCTAAGTAGGCTAGAGCCAAGGCCAGGTCCCGCCGGGCAGTCAGGGGGCGAGGCTGAAACGGCGGCGGCGACTCACAGTTTTCGGTCGGGCGTCTAAGCGTGTAAGATACGGGGTGAGTCAGAGATCAGGAACGGCTGACGTCGGGCGATGCTGGCTGAAATACACATCCAAAACTACGCCGTCATCGAAAATCTCAGTCTGGCGTTGTATCCCGGCCTCAACCTGCTTTCCGGTGAAACGGGATCGGGAAAATCGATCGTGGTGGATGCCCTCGGGCTTACCTTGGGAGGGCGCGCTTCGCCGGACGTCATCCGATCCGGGGCCGATTGCGCCACCATTACCGCCATCTTCGCTTCGGAACGCCGGGCTCCGTGGCGCAAGTGGTTGGAAAAATACGGCATCGGTTCGGCGGAGGGCTCTGAAATTATTTTGCGACGGGAGATTCACTCGAATGGCAGGAGCCGGCTGCTGGTGAACGACCAGCCAGTGACCCTCGCAGCCGTCAAAGAATTAGGTCGGTGGCTGGTGGAAGTATGCGGGCAAAATGAACAGGCGACCCTCTTTTCGCGCGATGCCCAGCGAAACCTGCTCGACCAGTTCGCCGCTCTGGAAGGACAAGCGCAGGTGGTCGCGGAGCGTTTTCGATCCCTACGCGAACTCGAGCGTGAGCTCGAAACCTTAGAGCGCAGTGAACAGGAACGCTGGCGATCGATCGATTTGCTTAAGTTTCAACTGCAAGAGTTGGACGCGGCCCGGCTTCAACCTGGAGAAGATGCGGCCCTTGAAGCGGAACGACAGCTGCTGACCAACCTAGAGAAGGTTCGTAGCGCCGCCGGCACCGCCTATAACCAGCTATATGAAGACGAAGGTTCTGCTCTGTCGCGACTGTCGATCGTGCAGCGCGCTTTCGAAGATCTGCGCCGCTATGACACTCAGGCGGGACCATACGCTGACTCGCTGGCTTCATCCAAAGCCGTCCTGGAGGAGATTGCTTTTTTTTTGAGAGACTACCTCGGTAAATGGGAGGCGGATCCGGCGCGACTCGAATCGGTCGAGGATCGTTTGGCGCTGATTGGGAGCTTGAAACGCAAGTACGGCAAAACCATCGAGGAGATACTTCGCTACCGGGACGAGGCATGCCAGCGACTCACGATCCTTGAGCGGGCCGGCGAGCGGCGGCAGGAGGTCGAACGGAGCCTGCGGCAGGCGGCCAACGATTACCATAGCGCGGCCGCAAACCTTTCGGCAGCACGGCGGGCGGCGGCACTCCGACTTGAGAAGTTGGTGTGCCAAGAGCTGGCACAAATGGGGATGGAAAAAACCCGATTCCAAGTGCGCGTCACGCGGGTAAGTGGGGAGGGTGGTCGAGAGGTAGAAATAGAAAATGGGAGAGCGGGAGATCGAGAATCGCCACGAGACACTTCCGGTTCGGTCGTGGCCCGTGATGAAAGCAGTGAGACGCGCGCCCCGAAGTCAGAGGCCGCGCGCCCAGCGACCGGCTTTGGCAGTACCCGTACCGGCGGGCCGCACGGCATTGACGAGATCGACTTTTTGATCTCTCCTCACCCCGGTGACGAATTGCGACCTCTGGAACGCATCGCTTCGGGAGGGGAATTGTCACGCCTGATGTTGGCCCTTAAGACTGTGGTCGGCGAAGCGAGGCTTGTAGCGAAGGGCGAAACGCGACGCTCGGGGACGGCTGGTGCGCAAGGTTCGGAGTGGGAAGTTCGGAATTCACAAGGGCCATTTGTCGGGGCCGACTCGAGCCCAATTGCGCCCACATTCGTGTTCGACGAAGTGGATGCTGGAATCGGGGGACGAGTGGCGGAATCCGTAGGACGGCGCCTGAGACGTCTGGCGCGCAGCGCACAGGTGATCTGTGTGACGCACCTCGCGCAAATTGCGTGCTTTGCCGATCATCACTACTGCGTCGAAAAGCTGGAACGCGGGGGCCGTGTGATGACGGAAGTGAAGCACCTTCGGTCTGCCTCCGAGCGGGCCGCCGAGTTGGCGCGTATGCTCTCGGGCCGCCACATCACCGAAGCCGTCCAAAAGCATGCCGCCGCCATGCTGAAGCAGGCCGCGCGGGCAGAGGAGTAAGAGATCATCACACGGGAGGGAAGCCGCCAAACATTCCGCCGGTTGAAGTCATCCTCGGAGTTCGATCTCTTCCGATCCTCCCCGCGCGCCTCAAGCCTCAGCCGGGGTCTCAGCGTTATCGCGGCACGGACCGACGAGTCCGTGCACATGGCGGGATCGATGATTGCCGGCTTTCTTCAGGCCGCCCCGCAGACGGACCCCAGGCCCATTCCGTCATGGAGCAGAGGGCTTCAGGCGAGCGGAGGGGCGACGTCAGTACTCGACCAGTCCAACTGTGATGCCCGGGTCACAGCCAATTCAGGAGACGCGCGCGATGGTAGTGACCAGGAAAGGTTTACGGAAGATGAGCAGCGTATCCGGCACCTCACATAGTAAGACACATTTTTCACTGAGAGAGTGAGGTGACGACAGAATGGGTGGTGGCAGCGAATCGTACACAGGGAACCGCTGGTTGTTGGCGTCAGATCGTTCACCAGGGCAAGACCGGTTGCGAGACAAGCCTTACGGCGGTCCGCAACTGGTGCGGGGCAGGGTGGCCATTGCGCTGGGGTTGGTGACGCTCCTGGTCCTTGGCGGCGACCCTAGGCACGGCTCCGGCAGCATGATTGGTCAACATGCTGGCCTACTTTTCGGAGCGGTTCATCCCGCCTCCCTGGTGGCGGTGGAGCCGCCTTTCGAGCCGATCGTCGCCTTCACCCTCCCGAACGGGCTGCGCGTGGTGATGGCCGAGAACCACGACGCGCCGGTCATCAATGTACAGGTCTGGTACCACGTTGGCTCAAAAGACGAAACCGCCGGCCATACCGGATTTGCCCACCTTTTTGAGCACTTGATGTTCGAGGGGACCCAAAACCTCGCCCCGGACGAATTTTCCAATTTCATCATTCGCCATGGCGGCATCGACAATGCCTATACGACCGCCGACGCCACCGTGTTCTGGGAGACCGTTCCAAGTGTCGCGCTGAATCAGACCCTATGGTTGGAAGCCGATCGCATGCGGAACCTGCGGATTTCGGAGCGTGTCTTCAAAAACGAGCGGCAGGTGGTGGAAGAGGAGCGCCGCCAGCGCTTCGATAATCAGCCGTATGGAAACGTCATTGAGGTCCTTTTCGAGCACGCCTTCACCGTCCATCCTTACCGCCACATGACCATCGGGAGCATGGCGGACCTAGAGCGGGCGAGTGTGGAGGAAGTGCGCGCTTTCTACGACACCTATTACGTTCCCAACAACGCCACGCTCGTGATGGTCGGCGATTTTGACGGCGCCCAGGCGCGGTCGATGGTCGCACAGCATTTCGCCGCGCTCGCCGCCGGGCCTCCCCTCGCCCGCGTGATTCCCCGCGAGCCAGCGCAAACCGCCGAGCGTTTCGTAAAGCTTGAACAAGACGTGGCACTGCCGGCGTTTGTCGAGGGATATCACATGCCCGCGGACGGAACTCCCGACGCCTACCCGCTCCGCTTGGCGTCGAAAATCCTCTCCGAAGGTGATAGCTCCCGCATCTACCGGCGGCTGATTGACGAGCGGCAAATAGCGCTCCAGGCTGAAAGCGTCGGCAACTTCACCGAAGACCCGAATTTGTTCTTTGTCTTCGCCGTCCTCAATCCCGGCCACAGCCCGGCGGAAGGCGAAAAGGAAATGGAAAGCGTATTGGATACGTTGAAGACCACGCCAGTGCCTGAGGGCGAACTCAACAAAGCAAAGAACGAGATCGTGCGGGAATTCGTGGCGAGCCGCGAGAGCGATCAGAGCCGGGGCGACGAGCTTGGCTATGACAGCGTCGTCCTGAAGAATCCCGACTTGGTTAACACCGAGCTCAGGCGATTCTTGTCGGTGACCCCGCAGCAGATCGAGCAGGTGATGCGAAAGTATTTCGTGCCGGCCAATATGACGTTGGTTGAGGTCTACCCCTCGGCGGCGCCTAATTCAGGCCGAGCCGCCGGTCCGCAGAGTTCAAACGCCGCATGGTGAAGCGCCGCTGTTGCCGTATGTCCTGTGCATGGCTGTACCGATCAATCCTGCTCGGTTGGCTTCTGGGCGCGGCGTCGAGTGCCCAACCGGGCTTGCCGTTTCGGGCCCTGCCGCGCGAGTCGCCGCCTCCCGTTCCGGCCCTGCCGGCACCCGTGCTGCCCCGGCCGATCTGGCGCGCGCTGCCGAATGGTCTCCAGCTGATGGTGATCGAACGGCATGATCTGCCGCTCGTGACTTTGCACCTGCTGGTGAAGTCGGGCGCGGCGGCGGAGCCAGCCGGCCGCGCCGGCACGGCGCAGTTCGTCGCTTCCATGCTCGACGAGGGAACCGCCCATCACAACGCGGAAGAGATCGCCGAGCTGATTGACGGCGTGGGCGGCAGGGTGGATTCCGGTTCGGGGTGGGACGATTCATCACTGGTCGTCAGCGTGCTGACGCCTTCCACCGATCTGGCTTTTCATCTTGTCGCCGACATGGCGATGCATCCCACGTTTCCGTCGGGCCAGGTGGAGCGGCTTCGCACGCGGACGCTCTCGGCCCTGAACGTTTTGGGCGGTGACCCGAGTTACGTGGCCGATACCGTCTTCGACCGGCTCGTATTTGCCGGCACACCTTACGATCATCCGGCGGATGGGACCCCCGATTCGGTGCGCCGCATCACGGTGAACGACCTGCAGGAGTTTTACCGGCGCTGCTATCGCCCCGACAATGCCGTCCTGGCCGTCGCCGGCGATATCCGTTCCGCCGACGCTCTCCGCGACGCGGCCAGATACTTCGGATCATGGCGCTCCCATCGGGCCGCGGCCTTTCACCGCCGCCAGGCCCCGGGCATCGACACTCCTCGCCTCGTCGTCATCGACAAGCCGGATGCGGTGCAGACAGAAATTCGTATCGGCAACCGCGCCCCGAGCCGCTCCAGTCCGGAGTATGAGGCCCTCAGCATCGCCAATCAGATTCTCGGCGGGCCAGCCTCGAATCGGCTTTTCAGCACCCTGCGGAGCCAACAGGGGCTGACTTACGGAGCATCGAGTGAACTCGTCTGCTACCGCGACTCCGGGAGCTGGGAGGCCAAGACCTCGACGCGCACCTCCGAGACCATGCGAACCGTGCGTCTGATCCTTGAGCAGATGCGGCGGCTGCGCGATCACCCTGTGAGCGACGAAGAGATCCGCACGGCTCAAAACTATTTGATCGGGCACCAGGCGCTGGATTTCGAGACCACCGACGGCGCCGCCCAAAAGTGGCTGAGCCTGCTGGTCGATGGCCTGGCGCTCGATTACTGGCATGATTTCCCCGACCGTTTGCGCGCCCAATCGAGCCGCCAGGTTTGGGAAGCAACCCGGCGATACCTCGACCCCGACCACGCCGTGATGGTTCTGGTGGGCGACGCGGCGAGGTTCTCGAAAGAGTTGAAGGCATTCGGCCCCCTGCAGATCATTCCCCTCTCCCGGCTCGACCTCAACTCGCCGAGTCTAGAAAAATGAAACGCGCCTTGCTGACTGCCGCCGGTTTTTTGGCGATCACGGGCATCGCCGAGGGCGCCGTCCTGGCGCGGATGCGCATCGACCCGTGGAAGCTGGGCAGCGTGCTGGCGGCCGGCGTGCTGATTCTGGGCGCCTTCGTCGGTCTGACGGACGGGCGCTTCCTCCGCCAATTGCGCCACTGGGCCGTCCGATCCCCCTGGCTGGCCCTCGGCCTCCCTTTGACCTTGCTCGCTCCCTACCTCCTCTATGCTCTCGAGACCCAGACGTTGGCGCTCCGTGGCCTCGGGAAGCTTACCGCCTACATCGCCCTTCCCACCCTGCTGCTCTGGCCCGATCGTCTCCGCCGCGCGGAGCGGGCGGGCTGGCGGGACTTCGGAGCGATGGTGTCGCTCGCTTGGCCGATCGGCGCCGGCTGGATGCACGGCATCTGGACTTGGCCGGTGGAGCTTTACTTTTTCCTGCCGCTGACGGCCGTGTGTTTAGGCGTGTACGACTTTGCCGTGCTGCGAGGCCTCGAAGGTGTAGGCTACAAGCTGATGTGGCGAAAGGCGGACGGCCTCCACGGGCTCGCCAACTTCGCCGCCTTCACGCTGCTCGCGCTTCCCCTGGGGCACGCGTTGCACTTCATTCGCTTCCGCCCCCATCCCGTGTCGCTGTGGGCGTTTTTGGGCGACTTCACCGGCATCTATCTCACTGTCGCCATTCCCGAAGAAGTGTTCTTTCGCGGTATTGTGCAGAATTTTCTGGTGAAAAGCATCCGCCGCGGGCCGCCGGGTCTGTACGGGCTGCTGATCGCCTCCGTGGTTTTCGGCCTCTCGCATCTCCACCACCCGCCCGTGCCCAATTGGCGGTACGCGATCATGGCGACTCTGGCTGGCATCTTTTACGGGAATGCCTATCGCTCCCGGCACCGCGTCTCGGCTTCGGCCATGACTCACGCGCTGGTCGATACGATATGGCATTTCTGGTTCTAGACCCGGCAGCCCCCGGAGCGGAGCGCTGTACACCGGGGTTTCAGCCGGCGGGGGCCGCCCGTCGCCCTTGAAGATAAGCGAGCGGAATATCATACAGCAGCACTTTCGGCGAGTGGCGCAGGCTGTCGTGGATGAAGCAGATGTGCGTACACCAGCACTGGTCGCGGACGATGGCGCCCAGCTCGTCCTGTCGCCGCGAGGCCTCCCAAAACCGGCTGAAGTCGCAATCAAAGTCGCGCAGGTTGGCCAGCTGGCCGCGCAATTCACAGGCGCGGACGCCGCCGTTGTAATCAATCACCACCGCGGTTTCGCCCGCTGTGCACGGCATCGGCCAGCGGTGCGGCGCTCGGGCGTTCTCGAGCTGGACCCGGTTATGAAAGCTCAGCGTCCCTTCATAATAGATTTTGGCGAGTGGGCGCTCGAGGCGGTTCAGCCGCCGCCGCAGCGTCGGCGCGTAATGATGATAGACCTTGCGAATTTCCCGGTAGAGTGCCGGTAGCCGGTCAACCGGAAGCTCGTGAAGGCCGGGCTCTTTGGCATGGCCGCGGATGAGATTGAAGTAGTGGCCGTCCACCTGACAGTGCGTCTTGACAAAATCGGCGATCTCCAGCACGTGCTCAAAATTCTCCGCGCAGATGACGGTGTTCACGTTCACCCGCAGGTTCGAGTACTTCTGCCGGCAGGGCTGGATGAGTTCCAAAGTCTGCAGAGTCTTCGAAAAATTACCGGGCACGGCCCGAATCGAATCCTGCATTTTCCCGAGGCCGTCCAAGGCCACGTTGAGATCGAGCTGCAACTCGGGGTTCTCCCGCAGCAGGCGCTCGACCCACGCCGCCGTGCGCTCGGGCAGCAGGCCGTTGGTCGGCAGGTTGACCCAGCGAACGCCGTTAGTTTCGTAAAACAGATGGATGATGTCGGTCAGGTCTTTGCGCAGCAGCGGCTCGCCGCCGGACAGCCACAAGTCGGTGAAAGCCGGCATGGTGCGGGCGAGTTTGCGGATTTCATCCCCCGTCAAGTCTCCCCGCTGGTTGAGCTCTTGCCAGTAGAAACAGGTGCGGCACCGGGCGTTGCACGCCGAGGTGACGAAGAAGATTACAGTCTTCAATCTTTTGGGCGCCGCAAGGGCGCGATAAATCCTGCCGACCGAGCTGGCCACCGAGTTCGGCATCCGCGAGCCCCCTCAGGCCTGGCGACTATTGTAGCCCGCCCGGGGCTCAGGCTGCGAAAAGAATCTCCGATGATGCCGGCGGTCGGACGCCAGCCACAGCGTCACCGCCTAATCGACGATATCCAGGTAGGCGTCAAAGAACCGGTGCTGAAAGCCGACGAAGTGCCCGAAATACGGCGACGCCACGTTGTTATAGACGTCGCGGGGATTCGCGTGGTCGGTCAGGTTAAAGACCGCCAGGGCTCCTTGGAACTTGTGATGCCGCAACCAGGGCAACAAGGGGATGCGAAAGTCTTTCGTCAGTTTCAGATCGAGCGAGGCAAAAGCCGGGAACCGGAAAGCGTTGGGAACTCCGACGTAGTTTTGCAGCACGTCCACGTTCGAGTAGGGAAAGCCGTCGTGAACATCGAGGACCGGGCTGACGGTAACTTCCGCCGGCAACTGGAAGGTGCTCCAGGTGATAAAGCGGTTGGGGATGTTCGAGGGGAGGGTTGCGAAGAAATTCGGCCGGATGACAGGCTGCTCGAAGGGCACAAAGATGTCGGATAGGGTATTCAAATCGCCGCGGGCCGAGCTGCGGACATAGGAAAAATTGAGATTGGCACTCTCGCCAGCGCGATAGCGCACGGTGGATTCAAGCTCGTGGTAGCGGGAGTTGCCGGTATTGGACAGCAGCAGGGTGGGCTGAGCATTGGGCAGAATCAGCGGGTCCACGATAAATTGCTGGTAGGTGCGGCTGGAAAGGTAGCTCAGACGCAAGAGTAGGCCGGGGAGGAGTTCCTGGTCCAACTCGGCGTTCCAGGTCAGATTGTGGGGAGTGCTGTCCAGGCGGTTCCGCGAAGGGACAATCTGTTGCCCCTGCTCGTTGACCTTAATGTAGGCGTTCAAGAACGCGACCGGCGGCCCAAGCGGAACCCCCTGGTTGTTGAAGAAGGTGAGCACGCGTTCGGGATTCTCGATAAAATCTCCGGCGAGCAGCGAAATGCGATCGTAAAAAACACCCACCCCGGAGCGGAAGATCGTCCGGCCGCTTTTGCCGGGCGCGTAGACGAATCCGACCCGGGGGGCCAGCGCGACCGGCTCGCCCACGGTCTGGCTCGAGAGGCGGGCTCCGGCGTCCATGGCGAACTGGTCGGTAAAGGCCCAATGGTCTTGGAGGAATCCCGCCAACTCACCGTCCTTGGTCGAGAGAAGGCCCGGGCCTTGAAAAGTAATCTGCTCCGCTGGCGTGCCATCAAGCCGCTGGAGGATGATCGGATGCGCGACGTTGGTGCCGGTATAGGCGCGCCGCAGGTAATCCGCCCCCATCAACACCTGGTGTTTCCCGTGCCAGTCTCGTTCAGAAAACTGGAAATTCTGCTGGAACTCCTCCTGGTTGCTGGCCCGCTGGTAGGCGTCAAAGAAATTGCCGCCCCAGCCGTTGGGCGTAACGAGCATGTTGGCCGGTCCCTGGCCGTGGGCGTAGCTGTCAAATTTCGTATATTGAAAGAGGGTCGTCAGAATGCTGCCGGATGGAAACAGGTAATTGTCGTTGGCGGAGGCCGAGAAACCCTTCTGACCATAATTCGATGAGGCCGGCTGCGGCACCAGGGAGTTGATGTCCGCGAATTCGCGGTGTTCGGGGAAAATGTCGGCGTGGATGGACAGCAGATGCTGGGGAGAGACAATGTACTGGAAGCTCGTGAACGAGTTGACGCCTTCAGTCTTAATTTCGTTGTGCGGATACGCAAGGCCGCGCACCGGCTGCTTAATGAGGTTGTATTCGAACGCCTCCGAGAAGTTGAGCTTGTCGTGGCGAAGGGGCCCGGTGAGATAGAGTCGCGGCTCGTCGTCCGCAATTCCCACGATGTGCCCGCTCTTGATGCGGGGCGTGGGCAGGAAGTCATTCAGCTCGAAATGCCAGGCGTTCGACGGCGCCTTGGTCTCGACGCGCGTCAGGCCGCCGGAAAACCGGCCGTACTGGGCTAGGTACGCGCTCTTGTAAACCTGGAGGGATTGCACGGCGTCAATCGGGACTTCAATCGAGAAGCTGCCCGTGATCGGGTCCACCATCTCGGCGTTGTCCACAAGCAAGACCCCTTGCGTCTCCACCGCCCCCTTAATGTTGATCTTCCCGTCCGGCGTGCGCACCACCCCCGGTACCAGCGGCAGGGCCGCCTTGAATTTCTGCTGGACCAGCGGAAGAGTTCGCAACTGCGGCGCGCTGAGGGTAGCCGGTGGGGCAGCCTGCTGCTGGCTGACCCGATTGCCCTTCGAGCTCACTTCCACACTCTGCTTGACGACGATCTCCGCGGGCAACACCAGTTGCAAAAACGGCGGAGGCTCCTCGGTGATCTGAACATTCGCTTTCTCGACCGGCTCGTAACCCACCGCGGCGCAGGTCAGGTCATAGGTGCCAGGAGCAATGCCGGGAAAGTCGAAGTTCCCCTTCGCATCCGTCGTAACCGAAAGGCCGGCCGGCGGCAAGAGTTGGCCGGTTAGCGTACAGGCGGCGCCAGCCAGCGGGGCGCTGTTCTCGTTCTCCACGCTGCCTCTCAAATCGTGCAACTCGGGTACCGCCCGGCCGTAAACCGCATCAGCGCCGAGGGCGGCGCACAGCAGCGCGACCGAAACCAGCCAGCGATGAACAACCCTGAACATAGTCTTTGGATGCGCCGGGCGTCCGCGGCGAATCCTCCATTCTAACCGCTTTGCCCGTCTCTGCTGCCCTGACGGGTTGGTTACGGGCAGTTGTCCTGGCCGAAAGGCGCGGGTACGGACCGGCTCAGGATGGGGATGCCGGCTCAGAAGGATTGCCCCGCCTGCCGGGCTCGACCGTCCAGGCCGCGATGGTCAGAGGCCGCCGCCCGGGTCAGTGAGGGAAGCCGTGACCGCCAAGCATCCCCGGTAAGTCATTTCAGGACCATCCCCCGGCCGGTGTTGGCCGGCGCTTCCGACTCCCCGGCCACTGCTCGTCGGGAAGTCTACAGCGAGGCTCTAACTAGGCACCCAGGTAGCTTAACTTTAGCGCGCCGAACGCGCATTATCAACGGTTTTTTTCGCCCCGGTGTTCCTGGACGGAGACCCGCCCGACGCTCCGCTCCCGGTTCGCCGCCGAATGCGCCCGAAGGCGCGGCTTTACGGCCGGTTGGGCGCTTCAGCCAGCACGAAGCCCCGCTCCATGAGCACTCGCGTGACCGCCAGGCACTCCTGCCTTACCTGTGCCGCGTCGGTGGGGACTTGGCTCGCCAACTCATCAACCAGTTCCCGAAGGGTCCGCGTTCCGTCGAGCCGGCCGACAAACTCAGCCACTTGGGGTTGAACCTGCACAGTGGACGGTAGCCCGCGGGCAAGAGTCAGTTCGAGCGACTGTGACTCCCAACCCTTCTGGCCCGGGTGGAACCGCTGATGCAGCCGCGCCGCCGGAGACAGTCGCGGTTTCAACTCCAGCAGGGCTTCGTCCCCACCCAGCGACTCCAGCAGGTCGCGCAGTTCGAAACCCTGCCAGATGGCGTCGCCAAATGGGTACTCGGGTAGAGAACTGATGTCATTGAAACGGAACCAGTTCCCCCCAGTGCGCCTGCGCAGCGCGAGGATGCCTCCGTGAACGGCAACCACATCGCGCGACTCGTAGTAGGCCTTCCATTCCCGATAGCGGGCGGTATCCGTGTCAGGGCCATACGCCGTGGTCTCGCGGATGCGTTGCTCGCCGTAACGGTCGGGGTCAACCGTATAGTTTTTGATAGCCCAGGCATCGCAGCCCGTTCCTTCGAACCATTCCGACAGCCGCTCCCTCCAGGCTTGCCCTCGCACCTCCACCCACTCGCACATCATTTGCAAAAATCCCCCTTCGCTCAGATACCGGGGGGCCTGTTTGACGATGAGGCGACAGAAATGATCGAGCTCCATGGGATTGCCGCAATATATCAAATGGCGAGTTGGCAGGATAAAAAACGGAGGGTTTGATAGGATCAGATCGAATACCCTATCAGCGACAGGCTCAAAAAGGTTGCCGATTATGCACTCAATGTTTGTGAGGCCGTTCAGAGAGGCGTTGAAGCGCGCGAATTCGACGGCTCGCGGGTTGATGTCCGTGGCGACGACCTGATGGCTGTGGCGAGCCGCCACGAGGGCGTGGAACCCGCAGCCGCAACCGAGGTCCAGCATGGAGCGCGCGGGCCGGCGGATAGCAAACCGATGCAGCAGCCACGTCGTCGCGTTCAATCCAATCACGATCTCGGGGCTGTTATGGTCTTCAATCCGCAGAAAAGGGTCGCTGGCGATCAGGAGGTCGCCATACGGCAATAAAGCCGCCGTCGGAGCCAAGCAATCGCCTTGGACGGCGAGAAGCCGAGCGCGAAGCAACAGGTCAATGAGCTGCGAAGGGAAGAGTTCGCCGGCCTGGGAGCGGGGCACTTCCAGGCCCAGAATAAACCATCGGACCCATAAGTTAAACGCCGTCGGCGAGGCCACGCGATCCGTGAGCCGAGGCAGGTTTCGGAGCTGCCGCGAGGGGAATTCGTTGCCCACCAGCAGGGCGCGAAGCCGCTCTTCCGTGAACTGGGCCTGGACGAGATGCTGGCGTAAATACGAGGTATCGTGCGGCGGGAGCGGCGTCGGCATGGTTTAGGGCTCTAATGTAAAGCGTAATCGAGGTGTCAAGCAGCCGATGCGGAGGCAAGGCCAAGCTCCACCTGCGATCAGCGTCTCGGGCGCGGCCCATCTGAAGTCGAATATACGTGTTTTCAATAACATAGATGATCGCAGGGCAGCCCAATCCGGCTGTCAACATTCCCGGTTCGGTGGGCTTCGAACAGAACTGGTTTCAGCCTAGATGGCATTCAACCGGCCGTTTGGTTTTCCGGCGCTCTCGCACCACGCGAGTGGCGCCTCCGGTGCCGTAGCGTCACAGGCGCACTGTCCAGCTACGTCCGCGAATCCACAAAGGGCATCAGCAAGGCGGAGGTGCCCGTCAGCGTGAAACGAGACTCAGACCAGATGCACAGCCGGGGGCCCGAAACCCCAGCATTTCGGCTAGAGCGACTATCCGAACGGGTAGAATGGGGGCAGTTTTGACCACCGGCGCGCAGCGCCTGACCGGTTAACGAAAGCACCGTCCGGTGGCAGCCAACCCGGATTCAATTGAGGCTGGAAGCGCGCCAAACCGCGATGAAACCGTGCCTTCTACGAGCATGTGGGGCCGGGCAGGTGAGCATGGCGGGAGGAAGTGGCATCGAAGTTGCCCTCCGTACGCAGCGCCCGGCCGTGACAGCCGGCGAGTGGCTCGAACGGCGAACGCGGGCTGACAACATGGGAAATTTTTTAGGCTGGAGATCCGCCCAAATGAGCGGCACAGTGCTTGACAACCCATTCGGAGTGTGCTCCAATCCGCCATAACGCCTTTCAAGGCACCTCGGGCTTTTGAAAGGGAGCAGAGGCCTTGACCGGCTTCATCGGCGTCGGTATGAATCGGATCATCACCAATTTGATTATCATCCAGCCATGACAGAGAGCCGTGATCAGTCCGGTCCGCCCGATTCGGATACCGATTCCAAGCCTGCGCTCGACGGGAAGCTAGGGCTGGGGGGCCGCTGATTTCGCAAAGAAAGGAGCATTCATGGGCAGGGAAAGCACGCAGCACAAGCTTGATCGGGTGCGCGCACCCCGCGTGCACATCACTTATGACGTTCAGATTGGGGATGCGGTCGAACAGAAGGAGTTACCCTTTGTCGTCGGTGTCCTGGGGGACTTTACGGGCCAGCCGGAGCAGCCGCTACCCAGGTTGAAGGAGCGCAAGTTTGTCGAAGTCAATCCGGACAACTTCGACACGGTTCTCGAAGGGATGAAGCCGCACCTATCCTTCAGCGTGGAGAACAAGCTGAGCGATGAACCGGATGCGCCCAACCTCAAGGTGGACCTGCACTTCAAGAGCATGGAAGATTTCGAACCAGAGAACGTCGCCAAACAGGTCAAGCCCCTCAAAGAGCTGCTCGATTTGCGGACTCGGCTCGCCGACCTGCGGGGCAGCTTGCAGGGAAACGACAAACTGGATGAGCTGCTCCTCGAAATCGCGGGAAACACCGAGAAACTGCGGAAGCTCAAGGACGAACTTGGCCTGGAAGGCGGAAAGGAGGGCTCCAATGCCTGAGACCCAACGCTCATCGGCTCCCAGCACGACGGAGCAAACCATCGAAAAGGGACTGCTCGATCAGATTGTGGATGAAGGCCGGTTCGGAACGGAAACCGCTTCTCGGGAGCGCGGCAAGAACCTCATCAAGGAATTCGTGAAGCAGGTCCTCGAAGGCTCGATGACGGTTTCCCGCGATACGGAGGCGATGATCAATGCCCGCATCGCGCAGATCGACCACCTGCTGTCGCTCCAGCTGAACGAGATCCTCCACCACCCGAGTTTTCAGAAGTTGGAAGGCTCCTGGCGCGGACTCAAGTACTTGATGGACCAGAGCGAGACCGGCGTGGGGTTGAAGATCAAGGTCTTGAATGTGAGCAAAAAAGAGCTCGCCAAAGACCTGGAGAAGGCGGTCGAATTCGACCAAAGCGCGCTCTTCAAAAAAGTGTACGAGGAAGAATTTGGCACTTTTGGGGGCGCACCCTTCGGAGCGCTGATCGGAGACTTCGAGATCGGCAAGCATCCGGAGGATATTCAGTTTCTGGAAAACATCTCTCATGTGGCGGCGGCAGCTCACGCCCCGTTCATCAGCGCGGCCGCCCCCGATCTGCTGAACTTGCAAAGCTTTACGCAACTGGACGCTCCCCGCGACTTGGCCAAGGTCTTCGATACGACCGAGTTCGCCAAATGGAAAGCGTTCCGAGAGAGCGAGGATGCGCGTTACGTGGCGCTTTGCCTGCCCAGGGTCTTGGGCCGGTTGCCTTACGGCAGAGACACCAAATCGGTCGAGGCCTTTTGCTACGAAGAGGGCGTGGACGGCACCGATCACTCGAAGTACCTGTGGATGAACGCCGCTTATGCCATGGGGACGCGGCTCACCAACTCTTTCTCGAAGTACGGAATGTGCGTAGCCATGCGGGGCGTGAACGGCGGCGGGCTGGTGGAAGGGCTGCCGGTGCACAATTTTTACACGGATTCGGGCGATCTGGTGATGAAATGTCCCACGGAAACTCAGATTACCGACCGGCGCGAGAAGGAGCTGTCAGACTTGGGTTTCCTGCCTCTCGTGCATTGTAAGGACACGGATTACGCGGCATTTTTCAGCGGGCAGACCTGCCAGAAACCCAAACTGTACGACAGCGACGCGGCGAACGCCAACGCCCGCCTCTCCGCCCAGCTCCCGTATATCATGGCCTGCTCGCGTTTCGCGCATTACTTGAAGGCCATGATGCGGGATTATGTCGGCAGCTTCATGTCACGCGAGCAGGCGCAGGAATTTCTTAACCGTTGGATCATCAAGTACGTGACGCCGGATGACAAGGCGTCGGCCGATACGAAGGCGCGCTGCCCGCTGCGCGAGGCTCGGGTGGAAGTGTCGGAAATCCCCGGCAAACCCGGTGTCTACCGGGCCGTGGCGTTTCTCCGTCCGCACTTCCAGCTTGAGGAGCTGACGGTGTCGCTGCGCCTGGTGGCGGAGCTGCCGGCCCCGGCGAAGTAGGGTGGCCACACTCAATCGCGGGGAGCAGCCGGGCACGGTGAACGGAGGCAAGAGCAGTACATTTAATTCCTAAAAGGGAGGAACCATGGCGGTAAATGCGTATCTCATGATCCAGGGGACGCCGGGGCCAAGCACTAGCAAAAAGGATGCCATCGACATTTTATCCTTCAGCTGGGGAGCCACTCAGACGTCCACCTATCAGGCCGGATCCTCCGGCCATGAAGCGCGATCGGGCCGGGCCAACTTGAATGAGGTGACGGTCATGAAAGTGCTGGATAAGACGTCGCCCGAACTTTTTGACCATTGCGTGACGGGCAATGTCTTGCCCAAAGTCACGCTTTTTTACGACAAGGCCACCGGGTCTCAGCAGGAGGATTATTTTTCGCTGGAGCTGACCGACGCCATCATCACCAGCATCCAGCTCTCAGGCTCGAATGAACACCCGGTCGAGTCGCTCTCGTTTGCCTATCAGAAGATCAAAATGGGATACAACCCGGAGGGCGACGACGGTTCACTCACTGGGTTTGTTTATAAGGGCTTCGACATAGCAACGCTGAAGCCGTTTTAAAGTGCCGTCAAGGCGGGGGAGCGGCGAGGCTGACGGTGGCGAAAGGACCCCCGGCGCCCGAGTGGAGAGCATGAGGTTGCAGGCGTAGCGTGATCGACTCCGCCTTCACCCTCGTCTCCGCTCGCTGACGGCGCCAGAACCGATTGACGATGGCGGTGCATCCGGCCCCGCACGGCTTCGCCTTCGCACGAAAGATCGCCATTCCGCGAACAACCAGGGATCCGGCCGGCGCCGGGCGGGCTGGTGGAGGGGACGGCTTGGAATGACACCTAAGGAGCTCTTCAGCGCGGGCCGAGTCCGCGAAGCGATCAGCGGGCTGGCAAACTACCTTCGCAGCCATCCCGACGATATTCCCCAGCGCACGTTCCTATTCGAGCTGCTGTGCTTTGCCGGCCAGTACGACCGGGCCGAAAAGCAGTTGGGGGTGCTCAGCCAAGGCGGGCCGGAGGCCGAGCTGGGGGCCATTTTGTACATGTCCGCGCTCCACGGCGAACGGACTCGCCACGAGCTCTTTGCTAAGCAGGCGTATCCCCAACAGTCGGCCGCTCCTTCGCCGTCCGGCACGCTGAATGGAAAGGCGTTCACCTCCATTCGCGACGCGGACCCGGCGATCGGCGCGCGGCTGGAGGTGTTGGCGGCCGGGGCCTATTTATGGATCCCGTTTGAGCACGTGGCGGCGGTCGAGATGGGGCCGCCGAAGCGGCTGCGGGATACGCTCTGGGCTCCGGCGACCGTGCGTACGGGCCCCAGCTTTAAAGGCCAGGAGCTAGGTGAAGTGCTGATTCCCGTCATTTACCCATTTTCCTGGAATAATCCTGATGAAGAGGTATGGTTGGGGCGGAAGACGGAGTGGGTTCGGGACGATCAGGGGAACGAATATCCCGTGGGTCAGAAGATGCTGGTCATTGACGGCGAGGAAGTTCCGTTTCTCGAATTGCGAACCTTACAGTTCGCGCCGGCGGAAGTGGCTGCCGGCTAGCGCGGGAGAGAACAGGGCGGAAAGATGCCGCTGCGCGACGACATTTTGAATCCGATTCCGGGCGAGAACCCGAGCGGCGCGAACCTGCACCTGGATACGCAGTACGACGAAATCCGCAAGGCGCGGGAAGAAGAGGAAGACCTCAATCAAGGGGCCTGGCAGCACGAGCGCAAAGTCGCCGATTGGCCGCGCGTCAGCCGGCTCGCGCAGGAATTATTGGCCACGCGCACGAAGGATTTGCAACTGGCGGGCTGGCTAACGGAAGCGCTGCTGAAAACCGAAGGGTTCGCTGGACTGCGCCAAGGCCTTGATTTGTGCACCCATCTCGTCAAAGACTTTTGGGACACGCTGTATCCGACCATCGAAGACGGCGACCTGGAAGTGCGCGCCAACCGCCTCAACTGGCTCGATCGGCAGATGCAGTTACAGGTCAAGCTGGTGCCGATCACGGTGGCCACGGCGGAAGGTCACGGGCCGTTCAGCTACTTGCAGTATGCGGACTCCAACCTCGTTCGCGGCGCGGCGGATGCCAAGGCTCGTGAGGCCATGCTCAAGGCCGGCAAGACGTCGCCGGAGCTGTTCGATAAGGCTCTGGGGGAGACCAAGAAAGGCTTTTATAAACCCCTGGTCAAGGATCTGGACGCCTGCCTTCAGTCGCTGAAGGCGCTCGATGCCGTGTGCCGGGAAAAATTCGGCGAGCTCGAGGCCCCGCGCCTGACGACCCTGGGCGAAGCGCTCAGGGAGGTGCGGAAGGCGGCGAACGATTTCCTTCAGGAAAAGCTCAAAATTGATCCGGATCCGGTGGAGGCGCCTCCGCCGGAGGCCAGGGAGGAAGGTGGCGAAGCCGCGGCGGCGAGCGTGAAGACGGGGACGACTTCGGGGCCGGCCGGCATTGTGATCCCGATCGCCGCCTCCGAGCCGGCCGATCGCCGAGCGGCGATCGAGTCGATAGCCAACGCGGCAGCGCTACTTCGAAAGCGGGAACCTCATAATCCGGCGCCGTACCTTATGCTGCGGGGTTTGCGCTGGGGCGAGCTTCGGGCCGCGGCGGCAGCCAGGGATCCGACTCCGTTGGAAGCCCCACCGACGGAATTGCGACAGCACATCAAGAGGCTCGCCCTCGAGCAGCGATGGAAGGACCTGCTCGAGACAGCCGAGAGCGCCATGGCGTTGCCTTGCAGCCGGGCGTGGCTCGACTTGCAACGCTTTGTGGTGGAGGCTTGCCTGAATTTAGGCGCGGAATACCATCTGATCGCGGGAGCGATCCGGTCGGAACTGAAGGCTCTGCTGCGGGACATGCCCCAATTGTTTGAGGCCACGCTGATGGATGATACGCCCGCCGCGAATGCCGAGACTCAGGCTTGGTTGCGGCAACTGCTGGCCGAGCCGGCGTCGCCGCCGGCCGGCAGCCCGGAGGACGCCTCGGCCCAAGCTCCAGCGTCTCCGGAGGTTTACGCGGGCAACGGCAGAGCCGTACCGGGGAGTTGGCAGAGCCATTTTGTGGATAGCTACACGCTGGCCCTTGAGGCTCAGCAAGCCGGCAGAACGGAAGAGGCGGTGGAGATTTTGAAGGCGGATATCGCCCGTGTGCGGTCGGGGCGGGCCCGCTTTCTGCGCAAGCTGCAGCTGGTGGAGATTTGCATCGCCGCGGGCAAGGACGCGATTGCCCAGCCGATCCTGGAAGACCTGGCAGCTGCCATTGAAACCCACAAACTGGATGAGTGGGAGGACCGGGAAATGGTGGCCAAGGCACTGGCGACGATCATGAAGCTCAGCAAGAAAGTCCAGGGCGATGCGAAAGAAAAGCAGAAGATTTTCGAGCGGATCTGCCGCCTGGACCCGGTGCAGGCGTTGAACTGCTGACAACCAGGCGCCGCTTGAGCGTGCCGTTCCCAACCACGCTCGGGCGGGTACGGGTTTGCGAGGGAACGGGGAATGGCTATCGAGCCTCCCGTCACGCTGTCGGTGCTGGATCGGCTGACGGAGAAGGAAGAGTCCGAGCCTCGAATCTCGGAGGCGTTGGCGAGCCGCTCGGAATCCAGAAGATATGTGCGCTGGGCGGTCCGGAGGGACCTGGAATGGTTGCTGAACACGCGCCAGGTGCGGGAACCGCCCGCGGAAAGCTTGCGGGAGCTGAACCGCTCCCTCTACGTCTTCGGGATTCCGGACTTCACCAGCTGGAGTCTCGGCTCGTCGAAAACGCGGCAGGAACTGTTAAAATCCATTCAAAATGTCCTCAAGATTTTTGAGCCACGCTTGTCGAGCGTGCGGGTCGTCCCCTTGGAAGAATCGAGCTCCGGCTCGCGCACGCTTTCATTCCGGATCGAGGCTGTGCTCCTGATGAACCCGGGGCGCGAGCAGATCGCGTTCGATTCGTCCCTGCAGTTGCCAACCGGCCGCTTCACGGTTAAAGGGGGAACCGATGCGGGATGAGTTGCGCTTGCAGGACTATTACGAGCGCGAGCTCACGTTTCTGCGTCAGATGGGCGCGCGCTTTGCCGAGAAATATCCGGCGATCGCCTCGCGGTTGCTTCTCGAGCGCAACAAGTGCGAAGACCCTCACGTCGAACGGCTGCTCGAAGCCTTCGCCTTTCTGGCAGCTCGCGTTCACTTAAAGATTGAAGACGACTTTCCGGAGATCACCACGGCGCTGCTCGGCATCCTATATCCTCATTATCTCCGGCCCATTCCTTCCATGTCGGTCGTCCAGTTTCACTCCGATCCGGAGCAAGGAAAACTTTCGACGAGCATCGTCATCCCCCGCGGGAAGACCCTGTATTCGAAACCGGTGAGCGGCGTGCCATGCAAGTTCCAGACATGTTACGAAACGACCCTGTGGCCGCTCGAAGTGGCCGACGCCGGGTGGACCACGCCGGATCGCCTCCAGCCGGCAGTGCGGGATCGAGAAGCCGTGGCTGTCTTGCGGGTGGAACTTCGGTGCTTTCCGGATGTGACTTTTGAAAAGCTGGAGCTCGACTCCCTGCGATTCTACCTGGATGGGGAAAGCCGTCTCGTCCACACTCTCTACGAACTGCTGTGCAACAACTGCACCAGAATTGTGGTTCGAAAGCCCGATGACGGACCGGCGCCGGCTTCAATCGAACTGCCCGGTGATGCTTTGCGGCCAGTGGGCTTTGAGGAGGACGAGAGCCTTTTGCCTTATCCGCGGCGTTCCTTTGCCGGGTATCGACTGTTGCAGGAGTATTTCGCATTTCCAGAGAAGTTTTTTTTCGTGGAGATAACAGGGTTGGCCGCGATGCGGGAGCATTCCTTCAAAGACCGGGCCGAAATCCTCTTCCTAATCTCGAGGTTCGAGCGCCCGGACCGCCATGAGCGGCTGACCACTGGGATTTCTGCCCAGACGATGCGGCTGGGTTGCGCGCCGATCGTAAACCTCTTCGCTCAGACCGCCGAACCGATTCTGGTGGACCAGCGACGCCATGAGTATCCGGTCATACCGGACGTCCGACGCCGCTCGGCCATGGATATTTTTTCGGTTGACGAGGTCGTAAGCACCAACCCACAGTCTCGCGAAACCGTGATCTTCCAGCCCTTTTATTCTTTCCGACGCGGCACGATGACCGGAAAACATCAGGTCTTCTGGCATATGACCCGCCGCAGCGCGGATTATACGGGCGATGAAGAGAGCGAAATTTTTTTGACGATCGTGGATACCAGCGGCCGCGTCGCTGCCCCCGGCGTCGATGTTCTGACCGTCCGCTGCACCTGCACCAACCGCGACCTGCCGTCGCGCTTACCTTTTGGCAGCGAGGGTGGCGACTTTGAAATGGAGGGCATGGCGACCATCCGCCGCATCGTGGTGTTGCTGAAGCCAACGGAGTCCTATTCCCCGCCCAGTAGTAAAGATGCACTTTGGAGGCTGATCTCCCATCTGTCTTTGAACTACCTGTCGATCGTGTCGGAGGGCAAGGAAGCGTTGCAGGAAATCTTGAGTTTATACAACTTCTCCGACTCTCCCGACCTTCGGAAGCAGATTTCAGGCATCGTCGGCCTGGCGAGCAGACCTCAAGTGACTCCCATCGTTTCCGAACATGGCATTAGCTCGGCCCGCGGTACCCGCGTCGAACTTGAGCTTGACGAAGAACAGTTTGCCGGAACGGGTGTGTATCTTTTTTCAAATGTGCTTGAGCGTTTTCTGGGTTGGTATGTGTCCATGAATAGCTACTGCCAGCTCGCCGTCCGGACGAAACAAAGAAAGGAGTTCCTGCGAGAATGGCCACCGCGGTCGGGCCAAGCACTCTTGATCTAGCCGCCAAACGCCTTCAGGAGGAGCTCGAGCGAGAGCCTGGCTCCTTCCGCTTCTTTCAGGCGGTGCGGCTGCTGGAACGCCTAACGCCGCACCGAGAACCGGTCGGACGGTTCCACGATCCCGCCGACGAGGCGATCCATTTTGCGAGCCACGCCTCGATTTCATTCCCACCGAGCGAGATTCAATCGCTCGAGTGGAACCATGACGAACCCTCCAAAATGACGGTGAATTTTATGGGCTTGACGGGCCCTCAGGGCGTCTTGCCTCTGTTTTATACGGCTTGGGTGATCGAGCGAATCCGGGTCGGCGACACTGGAGTAAGGGATTTCTTTGACATTTTCAATCATCGCCTGATTTCTCTGTTCTATCGAGCTTGGGAGAAATACCGTTTTGCGATTGCCTATGAGCGAAGGGAAGCGGACGCTTTTTCGCATCACTTGCTCGATTTGCTGGGATTAGGAACGCCAGGGCTGCAGGATCGACAGGATGTGCCTGACGAGTCGTTGATGTATTACGCCGGCCTGCTCGCTCAACAGCCGCACTCCGCCATCGCCTTGCAACAGCTTCTCGAAGACTATTTTCAGGTTGACGTGGCTATTGAACAGTTCTGCGGGGGGTGGTATCCCCTCGCATCGGGCAACCAAACTCAGTTGCAAGAGGGAGCGACGATGCCTGAGCGGCTGGGAGGAGGAGCGGTAGTCGGCGACGAGATTTGGGATCAGCAGTCGCGCGTTCGAATCAGGTTGGGCCCCCTGGGGCTTTCGGATTATCTCGAGTTCTTACCGGACGGCGCCCTCCATAGGCAGCTCCATGCGCTCCTACGGTTTTTTTCCGGTCACAACATAGAGTTCGAAGTTCAGCTGGTTCTTAAACACGACGAAGTGCCCGCTTGCGAGATCGGCACGGACGACCAGACGCAGCTCAGGCTCGGATGGGTAACGTGGATCAAGTCGCAGCCGATGGATCATAATCCGAGTGATACCATCCTCGAACTTTAACAAAGGGGACGCCAAGATGCCCATAAACCTCAAAGCGCTGATCGGTAAACTGAATGATGAAACACGGAGCGCGCTCGAAGCGGCGGCTGGCCTCTGCCTCGCCCGTACTCATTATGACGTCGAAATCGAGCACTACTTGCTGAAGCTGATGCAAGCGGCGGACACTGACTTGCCCGCGATCTTGCGCCACTTTGAAGTCGATAGCTCGCGGCTCTCGGCAGAATTGACCCGCAGCCTGGACAAGCTGAAATCTGGTAACGCTCGCACCCCTGCTCTCAGCCCTACGCTGCTGAGCATGTTTACCGAAGCCTGGACCATAGGCTCGATTGATTTCGGGGCCAGTCAAATTCGCTCCGGATTTACGATTGTGGCTCTGGCGGCTAACGACGAGCTCTCCCGCCTCATGCGGGAAGTCAGCCGGGAGTTCCAAAAGATCCAGGCCGAAAGCCTCCGAAAAGACTTTTTGTCTGTTGTGGCCGGCTCCCGTGAAGAACCGAAGGGGGGGCCGGCGGAGGTCGGGTCGGACGTCTCCGGCGCCAGGGAGGCCAGCGGCAAAACCCCAAACCTTGACCAGTACACCGTCAATCTCACCGAAAATGCCAAGCAAGGGAAGATAGATCCCGTGCTCGGCCGCGATCACGAGATCCGACAGGTGATCGACATCCTGATGCGACGCCGCCAGAATAACCCGATTCTCACGGGTGAAGCGGGTGTTGGGAAAACAGCGGTTGTGGAGGGATTTGCTTTGCGGGTGGCCCAAGGTGACGTGCCACCGCCCTTACGTGGCGTCAATGTCCGGACGCTGGATTTAGCGCTACTTCAGGCCGGTGCAGGCGTGAAGGGCGAATTCGAGAATCGCCTCAAGAGCCTGATTGAAGAAGTCAAGTCTTCACCGACGCCGATCATTCTGTTTATCGACGAAGCCCACACAATGATTGGCGCGGGGGGACAGGCCGGGCAGAATGATGCCGCAAACCTGCTCAAGCCGGCGCTGGCTCGGGGAGAGTTGAGAACAATCGCGGCAACGACGTGGTCAGAGTACAAGAAGTACTTCGAAAAGGATCCGGCCCTGGCTCGCCGCTTTCAGGTGGTCAAAGTTGAAGAACCCACTGAAGAGCAATGTATGGTCATGATGCGGGGTACGGTAGGTTCGCTTGAGCGGCACCACCAAGTGCGGATTCTGGACGAGGCAGTGGTGGCGGGGGTGCGCTTTTCGCATCGCTATCTGGCAGGGCGACAGCTTCCCGACAAGGCTGTCAGCGTGCTGGACACCGCCTGTGCGCGGCTGGCGCTTGGGCAGAATGCCACCCCGCCGGCCCTCGAAGACGCCATCCGCCAGCTCGACGACCTGGCAGTCCAACAGCGCATCTTAGAGCGCGAGAGCGCCGTAGGCGCTGACCACGGCGAACGGTTGGAGCAGATCGCGGCCCGGAAAGCCGATCTCGAGAGGCAAGTGGCAGCATTGCGAGCCCGCTGGGAAAAAGAGGCCGCGCTGGTGGCTGAGATCCGGCAGATTCGAGCCCGACTCGAGTCTGCGATCGGCGATCATGTCCGCTTGGACTCGCCTGGCAATGGGGTCGGAGACGGGCCTCGGGCGGTTTCGGGGGTACTGCGTTCGTCCCCGGTCGTGGAGGCAGACAAGCCGGATACGATTACTCCTGATATCCTCCGATCCGATCTCCTCCGCCTGGAAGCAGAGCTTGCCCAGTTACAGGGCGAGACACCGTTGATGCGAGTCTGCGTCGATGCCCAGACTGTGGGCGAAGTGATTTCCAACTGGACGGGTATCCCGGTCGGAAAGATGCTCAAAGATGAGATTTCGACTGTGCTGGCGTTGCCTGACTTGTTGGGACGACGAGTGATCGGGCAACGCCACGCATTGGAAGTGATCAGTCAGCGCATTCAGGCTTCGCGGGCCAGTCTCGACGACCCCAACAAGCCCGTCGGCGTGTTCATGCTGGTGGGACCAAGCGGGGTCGGTAAGACAGAAACGGCCCTCGCCCTCTCCGACCTACTGTACGGCGGCGAACATAATTTGATCACCATTAACATGTCGGAGTTTCAGGAAGCCCACACGGTCTCGACGTTGAAAGGGTCGCCGCCCGGATACGTCGGTTACGGCGAAGGGGGAGTGCTGACGGAGGCGGTGCGTCGCCGGCCGTATTCCGTTGTACTCCTCGACGAGGTCGAAAAGGCACATCCGGACGTACTTGAGCTGTTTTATCAGGTGTTCGACAAGGGGATCATGGAGGATGGCGAGGGGCGGGAGATCATTTTCCGAAACAACATCATCATTCTGACGACGAATGCGTGTACGGACCCCATGATGAAGCTTTGTGCGGACCCAGAAACGATGCCTGATCCAGAAGGAATGATCCGGGCGCTCAAGCCAGAGCTGAACAAGATATTCAAGCCGGCCTTCCTCGGCCGAATGGTGATCGTACCCTACTATCCGATACGTGATGAATCTTTGCGGCAGATTATCATCTTGAAGCTCGATAAGATCAAGCGACGACTGCAGGAAAATCACAAAATCGACTTGCTCTACGAAGACGATTTGATTGGTGAAGTGGCCAAACGCTGTACGGAAGTCGAAAGCGGCGCCCGTAATGTGGATAATATCCTGACCAATTCACTGTTGCCGGATATTTCGCGACTGCTTCTCGGGCGGATGGCGGCCGGTGAGAAGCTCAGTTCGATCCGCGTCCGCATAGGTGAAAACGGAGCGTTTGTGTACAGCTAGCGCCCAACACAGCCGGCAAGGCCGACAGGTGCTGGGGTCGGCAGAGGAACAATGAGCTATGGAGCCGGATTGCGCACCATCTCCCCACCGCGACTGGCCAGACCGGCGGCCCCTCTTCCTGAACATTACTCCGACGATCAGCGGGACACTCTCTGAACCATACCCCGGGCGGCCTAGGATTGAGTCGTGGGTCCAACTGTGAATGCCTGGCAGCCGGCCGCCCGCGTTGACCCCGGGGCTCGCTTGAGCAACCATTAGGAAAGCGCGATAATATCGGCATCGACGAATGAGAAGCGGGCTCGATTCTGAACCTTTCGCCCTTCACTTTGCCCAGCTGAGTATCAGAATTCTCGCTATATCAGCCGCTATCGCGGCCATTACCGCTCTCTATTTTTATCGAATCCGCGTGAACACAACCACGGTCGCTCTCACTTACCTGATCATGGTTCTGATCGTGGCGGCGCTTTGGGGTTTCGTGGAATCGATCGTTGCGTCCGTCTTCGCTGTGCTGTGCTTTAATTTCTTTTTCCTGCCGCCAATTCTGACCTTCACGATCGCTGACCCGCAGAACTGGGTTGCCTTATTCGCTTTCCTAACGACCGCGATCGTCGCCAGCCAACTTTCGGTCCACGGGAAACGCCGAGCTCAGGAGGCGGTGGCGCGACGGACCGAAATGGAACAGTTATATTCGCTCAGCCGCGCCATTATGCTCATCGACCCAACCCAGAATGTCAGCAAGCAAATCGCCAACCGCATTGCCGACTCGTTTCACCTCCGAGCCGTAGCACTGCTCGACCTAGCCAAGGGAGAAATCGTGTATGCAGGACCCGAGGATATTCCAGGAATTGACGCGCGACTGCGGGCGGCCGCCAAAGGGACGTCCTGTGCTGAGCCGATCGAGGGCACGATAGTAACGGCGATCCGATTGGGCGGTGAACCTATCGGCAGTTTGGCCTTGCGAGGAGACTCTCTGTCGAATACAGCCGCCCACGCTTTGTGCAATCTCGTAGCGGTTGGCCTGGAAAAGATACGCGCTCAACAAGCCGCCAACCAAGCCGAGGCGGCCCGACAAAGCCAAGAGTTCAAGTCAACACTTCTGGATGCCATCGCGCACGAATTTAACACGCCTCTGGCCACCATTAAAACTGCGACGACGTCAGTACTCGCAGAGGTAGTTCGAAATCCGGATGACGTCAAAGATCTATTGACAGTTGTAGATGAAGAAGTTGACCGGTTGAGGAGAACCGTAGAGGACGCGGTGCGGTTGGCACGCCTCGAAGCGGGCCAAGTTCGGCTCGACCGAAAACCGCATTCCATCTCACCTATCCTCCAATCGGTGTACGAAGAAGCACGCTGCAGAGCTGAAGGAAGGCCCTTCGCCCTGACGACGGCGAGGGCTTTGCCGGTGGTCATGATCGATGAAGAACTGATCACATGTTGTATCCGTCAATTAGTCGACAATGCTCTCAAGTACTCGTCGGCTTCAACGCCGGTGGAGATTTCCGCCGACACCGACGGTGAAGGGCTGGTGATAAGCGTCAGTGATCGCGGTCCGGGAATTCCTGAATGCGAGCGAGCAAGAATCTTCGAAAAATTCTACCGCCTATCGAGTGATCGGGCGTGCGTTCCCGGAACGGGAATGGGTCTGGCCATTGCACGTCAGATCGTCGAAGCACACGGAGGCCTCCTTTCGGTGGAGAATCGCGAGGGGGGCGGCGCCCGATTCTCAATCTCTCTTCCTTTGGTCCTGAAAGGGGTGCGAAGGTGAGCGCAGCATCTATTCTGGTAGTCGACGACGAGCCACAGTTGCGGCGAGTGATCCGGACCCTGCTCGCCGCCAAGGGTTACGAAGTCTCGGAGGCCCGAAGCGCGACCGAGGCGTTGGAACGTATTCGCGCCGCCGAGTACGATCTCGCTCTGCTGGACATCAACATGCCCGAGACGACCGGCATTGAAGTTTGCCGCCAAGTCCGGGAACACTCGGAGATGCCCATCATCATCCTCACGGTACGAAGCGCCGAGAGCGACAAGGTCGCAGCGCTCGATGCTGGCGCTGATGATTACGTTACGAAGCCCTTCGGCGCTCAAGAGCTCTTGGCTCGCATCCGAGCCGCGCTTCGCAGATCAACCATCACTCCGAAGCATGAGCTTTCCCGGCTTCGACTTGGAGAAATCGAAATTAACTTCGCTAGCCGGCAAGTCAAGACCGCGGGCACTGAAGTGCGGTTAACCTCGAAGGAGTTCGACCTTCTGCTGTACTTTGCTGCTCACGCCAACCAGACACTAACCCACCGCGAACTTTTGCAGGCGGTCTGGGGACCCGACTATGGGGAAGAACAGGAATACCTGCGCGTGTTCATCAACCGGTTGCGAAAAAAGATAGAGCCGTCGCCGAAAAGCCCTCGCTTCTTGCTCACCGAGCCGTGGGTTGGATACCGCCTTCGCCTGCCCGAGTAGCCTCGCAGTGCGCCCCGCGAACCTTTATAAATTTTCGACGAATTGTTTATGCCTTGTTTACAGGCGGAAGCTTAACCTAGGCATGAAATGGCTTCTGCACGGCAGATTTCGACATTGGCAACCCGCAGTTCGACGGCTGGGCCTCTCGGATTTTCCAACTTCGGGCCGGATCCTCGCCTCTGCCTAACCGTCCTTTTCACAACCATAAAAGGAACTCGGACTGCTTTGCAGACGGCAGGAATTCTGGCGAAGAATCTGGGAGCCTGGATCGCACTGGTGGCCGTTGAGGTTGTTCCGTTTCAGTTTCCGATCGATCATCCGCCCGTGCCGATCGATTTCCTAGAGCGACGGTATTCTGCCTTAGTGATGGAATCGGAAGTTGAGGTGGAAGAAGTCAGGATTAATCTCTATTTGTGCCGTGATCGAAACCGGTGCTTGCGAACAATCTTGAAACCCGGCTCTTTGGTCGTCATAGGCTGCGAAAACCGCCGACGCTCAGTTCAACTGCGGAAACTGGAACGATGGCTGCAGGCACTTGGTCATCACGTCATCCTGGTTCGTTCGGAGGACAGACAACATGCTCGATCTGTTTTACATTCTCATCTGCGTGCTTTATTTCGGCGCCTGCTGGGTTTTCACCAAAGCCTGTGATCGACTCTAAGAAAGGGTGGCCGAAGTGGATTATTTGATCGCGGGAATCGCCTCATTCCTACTCTTTCTTTATTTGCTGTACGCTCTGCTACGTCCAGATCGGTTTTGAGGGGCTCATATGACGGCGAACGGACTGTTCCAAATTATGGTCTATTTTCTTGTCATGGTCGCACTAACGCCGCCGCTTGGGAAATTTATGGCCAACGTCTTCGACGGAAGGCGAACGTTTTTGCACCCGTTGCTCCGACCCGTCGAGCGAGTGATCTATCGGCTCAGTGGTGTTCAGGAGGATGCCGAGCAAGGGTGGACTCAGTATACCGCTTCGATTCTTGCGTTTAGTCTCGTTTCCTTTCTGATCGTTTACGCGATCCAGCGTTGGCAGCGATTGTTTCCGCTTAATCCGATGCACTTTGGAACGGTGCGGGCGCCCTCGAACGCTACAGCGATAACGCCAGATCTGGCGTTCAACACTGCGGTCAGCTTCATGACGAACACGAATTGGCAGGCGTACGGGGGAGAGACAACGCTCAGTTACTTTGTTCAGATGGCGGCCTTGACGGTGCAGAATTTCGTCTCCGCTGGGGCGGGTATGGCGATCGCCGTGGCGTTGGTCCGAGGCTTCGTCCGGCGCGAATGCAGGACGATCGGTAATTTCTGGGTCGATCTGACTCGGTCAGTCGTGTACGTTCTTGTCCCTCTGGCATTGATTTTTTCGCTGTTCCTTGTTTCCCAGGGTGTTCCTCAAACCCTAAAATCGTATCCGGCGGCTCGGACGTTGGAGGGGGGCGTCCAAACCATTGCCGTTGGCCCAGTCGCCTCCCAGGAAGCGATCAAGATGCTGGGCTCGAACGGCGGCGGATTTTTCAATGCGAACTCGGCTCATCCTTTTGAGAACCCGACGCCACTCACCAACTTCGTGGAGTGCTTGGCGCTTCTTCTGATTGCTGCCGGATTGACCCGCACCTTTGGGCTCATGGTCAAGGACGTACGCCAGGGCTGGGCGATATTTGCTGCCATGTCCATCATCTTTTGGGCTGGCGTTCTGATTTGCTACGCCGCCGAACAGAGGGGAAACCCGCTCCTCAGCCGGTTAGGCGTCCAATCCATGCCGAGCCAAACCCAGTCCGGCGGAAACATGGAGGGCAAAGAGGTGCGATTCGGCATCGCCGATTCGGCATTATGGGCGGTGGCGACGACAGACGCCAGTAACGGCGCCATCAACAGCCAGCATGACAGCTACACGCCGATCGGAGGGTTGATTCCCTTGTTCAATATGGAGACTGGTGAGGTCGTTTTCGGCGGAGTCGGCTCAGGGCTCTATGGAATGCTCATTTATGCCATCGTGGCTGTATTTGTTGGTGGCTTGATGGTCGGTCGAACGCCGGAATATCTCGGTAAAAAAATCGAGCAAAAGGAGGTGAAGATGTGCATGTTGGCCCTGATTGCTATGGCGGTGAGTATTCTTTGCTTCTCCGCCATCAGTGCCGTCGCTCCTTTTGCTAAGGGAGGTTACTGGAATGCCCCAGGTCCGGCTACCGCCAACGTGAACAATGGAGGTCCGCATGGTTTGAGTGAAATTCTCTATGCGTACAGCAGCGTTACAGGGAACAACGGTAGCGCTTTCGCCGGACTCAATGCCAATACGCCTTGGTACAATTTGACCATCGGCGTGGCGATGCTCGTCGGGCGCTTCCTGATGATCATCCCCATCCTGGCCGTCGCCGGCAGTCTGGCAGCGAAAAGGCACCTCCCCGTAACCAGCGGCACCTTACCGACTCATGGAGGGCTATTCGTGGGCCTGCTGGTGGGCACCATCGTTATCGTCGGCGCGCTGACGTTTTTTCCCGCACTTTCCTTGGGTCCCATCGTCGAACATTTTTTAATGCAACAGGGAAGACTCTTTTCCCTTTTCTGCTCCTCGGTCTGGAGTTAATCGATGCTTCCTAGCTCAACTTGGTCAGTTCACGGTAGCTCGGTAGGCTCGCGGGAATCAGAATTGCTGATCCCCAAAAGACTCGTCCGCGCACGCCCTCTATTGGACTCGCCGATCGTCCTTCGGGCGGTGAAGAATTCGTTTCGAAAGTTGAATCCGGTAATCCAGGTCCAGAACCCGGTCATGTTCGTAGTCGAGGTGGGCGCGGCTATTACTACCGTATTTCTCGCACGAAACCTGCTCCTGCGAGTCCGAGATCTTGGCTTCAGTTTTCAGATCGCTCTGTGGCTGTGGTTTACCGTGCTTTTCGCCAACTTCGCCGAAGCCATGGCTGAAGCGCGCGGCAAAGCGCAGGCCGACACGCTCCGGAAGAGCAAAACGGACACGATTGCCAAGAGGATTGTGAGCGGCAATAGGACTGAAGCGGTGCCGGCCTCGAAACTCCGCGCGGGAGATATCGTTCTTTGTGCGACCGGCGACACGATTCCGGGGGACGGCGAAGTCATCGAAGGGATCGCCACTGTGGACGAGTCGGTGATCACGGGTGAAAGTGCTCCGGTCATCCGCGAGTCCGGCGGAGACCGTAGCGCGGTAACCGGCGGAACCAAAGTATTGTCTGACCAGATCAAGATCAGGATCACATCCAACCCAGGTGAAACGTTCCTGGACCGCATGATCGCCTTGGTCGAAGGCGCGGAGCGACAGAAGACACCGAACGAGATCGCTCTCAACGTGTTGATCGCCGGACTGACGCTCATTTTCCTACTGGCCGTGGTCACGTTGCATCCCTTTGCGAAATATAGTGTCACCGCCGTCGGAGCCGGCGGCGTCCCATCGGTCGCCGTGCTGGTGTCGCTGCTGGTTTGTTTAATCCCAACCACAATTGGCGCCTTGCTGTCGGCGATCGGAATAGCCGGCATGGACCGAGTCATGCAACACAACGTCCTCGCTATGAGCGGCAAAGCGGTCGAGGCCGCTGGGGACGTCAATACGCTGTTGCTGGACAAAACCGGCACGATCACGCTGGGCAATCGCCAGGCGGTGGAATTCATCCCCGTCGAAGGCGTGACGGAGTTGGAGCTGGCCGACGCGGCTCAACTCTCCAGCCTGGCCGATGAGACGCCGGAAGGACGATCCATCGTAGTTCTCGCCAAGCAGAAATTTCAGTTGCGGGGTCGGGAAGTGTCTGACCAGGAAGCTCGATTCATTCCGTTCTCGGCCTACACGCGTATGAGCGGGGTCGACCTGGAAGGCCGGAGGTTGCGTAAAGGGGCCACCGATGCCATCGTCAAGTTTGTTGAAGAACAAGGCGGTGCCGTGCCGGCGAATTTCATGGAGACATCGGACCGCATCGCGCGCATGGGGGGCACGCCACTGGCGGTGGCCGATGGCCCGCGACTTCTGGGCACGGTGTACCTCAAGGACATCGTAAAAGGCGGGATGAGAGAGCGTCTCACTCAGCTTCGCACCATGGGAATCCGGTCAGTGATGATCACCGGGGACAACCCCCTTACGGCCGCGGCGATCGCCCAGGAAGCCGGGGTTGACGATTTTCTGGCGCAGGCCACCCCCAAAGAGAAGCTCGATTATATTCGCAGAGAACAGGCCGAGGGGCGATTGGTGGCCATGACGGGTGACGGAACCAACGACGCTCCGGCTCTGGCCCAGGCGGACGTAGGGGTGGCGATGAACACCGGCACCATGGCCGCCAAGGAAGCCGGCAACATGGTCGACCTGGACAGCAACCCCACGAAACTGATTGAAATCGTGGCTATCGGGAAGCAGTTGTTGATTACCCGCGGTGCGCTCACCACTTTCTCGATCGCCACTGACCTGGCGAAGTACTTCGCCATCATTCCGGCCATGTTTATGAGCACGTATCCTGCTTTGGGCGCCTTGAACATTATGCACTTGCACTCACCCCAGAGCGCGGTTCTGGCGGCGGTGATTTTCAACGCGCTGATTATCATCGCCCTGATTCCCCTGGCCCTCCGCGGCGTCGCCTACAGACCCCAGGTCGCGGCGAGTCTACTGCTGCGTAATCTGTTGATCTACGGAATCGGCGGCGTCATCGCTCCGTTCCCGGGCATCTGGTTGATCGATCGCCTTCTGATCGGGTTAAAGCTGGCTTGAAAGGGTCACTATGTGGCAACAGATGCGGCCTGCCATTCGAATGACGTTGCTTTTGACCGTCTTCACCGGTCTAGCCTACCCGGGTCTCGTGACCGGGCTGAGCCAGGCCTTGTTTCCCTGGAGAGCGAACGGTAGCCTGGTTGCCGTCAACGGCCGGATTGTGGGTTCAGAGCTGATCGGCCAGAACTTTTCCCGACCGGCCTATTTCCAGCCGCGCCCCTCAGCGGCCGGCGCTGACGGCTACGATGCCAGTGCCTCCAACGGCTCAAACCTCGGCCCAATCAGTCAAAAGTTAATCGACCGAATCACCGCCTCGATCCAGAAGTTCAGGAAAGAGAATGCCGACTTTAGCGGACCCCTTCCGGCCGATCTGGTGACGACATCGGCCAGTGGCCTGGATCCGCATATCAGCCCGGCCTCGGCCGAAGCCGAGGCGCCCCGGATTGCCGCCGCCCGCGGCGTCCCCCTCGGCCAGATCATGGAGCTCATTCGAGAAAATACCGAAGGTCGAACGCTTGGGTTTTTGGGAGAGCCCAGGGTCAACGTGTTGAGGCTCAACTTGGAGTTAGACCGCCGATGGCCCCAGAAGTAGCCGCCCTGCGCCCAAGCGGGTATTCCGAAGCGATCCTGAATCCGGCCCGCCGTACCGGCGGAAGAGCGGTGGGCGACGGTTTCCGTGCTGCTCACGTTTTGTGACGCCAATGAGCTTAGCCGGATCATAGAGACTCCCCCGTTACACGCACTCCGAATTCCCTTCACTTCGTCTCGTCGGTAAGCCGGGATTCCCCATCCCAGGCGGCGGGCCAAGAGCCGGCGCGGCCAGGCCCGAGTCGGCTTCCAAGGGGGCGCGGAGACACGCGAGGGGCCATCTTTTCATCGAGAAAGAACTTGCCCTGGCCGGAATTCAGTTGCGTTATCGGGCGCGCCTCAAATAGTATAAACAGCAACCGTAGCGGTGCATAATCCTGGGAAAGTGGGAGGTTCCAGGGGACTCGGTTGCGACCCGTGGTGGCAGATTACCTCAAGCACGAGGCTGAATATGATCAAGCGGAAGGGTCGCAGTGTTGACGAGTCGCGCGTGGAGATGGTGGAAGTCGTGCTGCCCAATGATGCCAACCCGCTGGGAAATATTCTGGGCGGCAAAGTCATGCACTTGATCGACATCGCCGGAGCGATTGCGGCTCATCGCCACTCGCGAGGCCACGTGGTGACGGTCTCCGTCGATAACCTGGACTTTGTGCATCCCATTCGAGTGGGCCAAATCATTCTGCTGCAAGCCCGGGTCACGCGCGCCTTTCACACGTCAATGGAGGTCGAGGTGCGTGTCTATCTCGAAGACTATGTCAAGGACGTACGCCAGCAGACGAGTTCAGCCTTCGTGACGTACGTGGCGGTGGATGAGTCGGGCCGGCCGAGACCCGTGCCGCCACTGACGGTCCGGACGGCGGAGGAGAAGCGGCTGTACCGCGAGGCGCTCGAGCGCCGCCGCCGCCGTCTGGCGCTCGCCGCCCAAATGCACCAGCGCTATTTCGAAGGGAAGCGCCGGCAAGTCGGGACGTAAGGCGCAAGAGATGAAAAACAGCGGCGAGCCCACACCGGAACGGCCGGTGCCGGGGGCGCCGGTCGGATTGGCTTGAGCCGGGATTCCGGCGACCGTCAGTAACTTTTCAAGGAGATCGCGATGAGAGTGAAACGCACAAAGATTTTTTCCGGCACGCCCTGGGAGCCGCTGGCGGGCTATGCGAGAGCGGTGCAAGCCGGCGACATCGTCTATGTTTCCGGAACCACCGGGACCGACCCGTCTGGCAAAGTGCTCGCCCCGGGCGACGCCGCCGCCCAGACCGAGCAAGCCATTCATAACATTGAAAACGCCCTGAAACGTCTCGGCCTCGGCCTCGAAAACGTCGTGCGAACTCGGATTTATCTTACTCAGATGGACCAGTGGGAGGCGGTCGCCAAGGTGCACGGTCGCTTTTTTGGTGAGATCCATCCTGCCACGAGCCTGGTGGGGGTCACGCGACTCGTCGATCCCGAAATGCTGGTGGAGATTGAGGCGGTGGCCGTCCACTAGCCGTCGCGGATTCCCGTCAAGACCTGGAGGCGGCCTCCGCTCATCCGAGCGGCTTCGGCAGGGGAGTTGAACGAGTCCCACCCCTCCCGCCATCGGCAGGATCGGCGACGGGGCGGCCGCCATATACGAAGGATTGTTTCATGTCCCGGGTTCGAGTGCGATTTGCACCCAGCCCTACCGGTTACGTTCACGTCGGGAACGCCCGCACGGCCTTGTTCAACTGGCTCTTCGCCCGCCACCACGGCGGCGCGTTCGTGCTGCGTATCGAGGATACCGACGTCGAGCGCTCCCAAGAAGCCTACGAGCGCCAACTGATCGATGACCTGCGCTGGCTCGGGCTCGATTGGGACGAAGGACCTGACCAAGGCGGCCCGATGGGCCCCTATCGGCAGTCCGAACGCAAGCCGATCTACAGACGGTACGCCCTCCAGTTGATCGATCTCGGGCGCGCTTACTTCTGCTTTTGCACCCCCGAACAACTGGAAACCGAGCGGCAGGAAGCGCTCAAGGCCGGACGTCAGCCGATGTATTCCGGTCGTTGCCGGAAGCGCCCGCGAGAGGAATCGGCGCGCCAAGTCGCTCAAGGTCAGCCGGCCTCGATCCGCCTCCAGATCGAAGGCGGCCCATTCGGTTGGGACGACCTGGTCCACGGCCGTACGAGCTTTTCGAGCGACGTCATCGGGGATTTCATTCTGATGCGCTCGGACGGCAATCCGGCTTACAACTTCGCCGTGGTGATTGACGATCATCTGATGGACATTACCCACGTGATCCGCGGCGACGACCACATCTCCAACACTCCGCGCCAGCTCGCCGTTTACCAAGCCTTGGGCTGGCCGCCGCCGCAGTTCGCTCATCTTTCCACCATCCTCGGCCCGGACCGCTCTCGCCTCTCCAAGCGCCATGGAGCCACGTCGCTTCAAAACTTCCGCGAAATGGGGATTCTGCCCGAAGCCCTCCGAAACTATCTGGCTCTTCTCGGGTGGTCGCCCCACGACGGGGTGACCGAGATTTTGAGCTTGCCCGACCTGATCGCCCAGTTCTCGCTTGATCGCATCACCAAAAGTCCGGCCGTCTTTGACCAGGAAAAGCTGAACTGGATGAACCGCCACTATCTCCGGAGCGCCGATTTGAGACGCCTCGCCCGGCTCGCCGCGCCGTTCCTGGTCCAGGCCGGGTATCTCCCGCCCGACAAATGGCCGGAAGATGTGCTGACTTGGCTCGAGCACCTGCTGGAGGCGGTGCGGAAGAATATCAGCACCCTCGCCGAGGTTCCGGCGGCGGCGCGCTTGGTTTTCGAGTACGACGCGGAGCGGGCCGCGCACCGCGAAGAGACGCGCGATGTCGCCCGGGATCCGGCCGCCCGCGAAGTGCTCAAGGCGCTGATCTCCAAGCTGGCGGCGTTGCCCGAGGTCACCTACGCCCGGTTCCGTGAAGTCGTCAAGGCGGTGCAGGAAGAGACCGGCAAGAAGGGAAAGGAGCTCTTCCATCCCATTCGCGTGGCCCTGACGGGAGCGGCTTCGGGGATGGAGCTCGAGAAGCTGATCCCGTTGCTCGAAGAAGGCTCCAAGCTGCCGTTGACGCGGCCCGTGAAGAGCACCACCGAGCGCCTGCGGGAATTCGCCGCCGCGACGCAACTGCTGTGAGCCGCCCACGTGTTCTAGCCTACAGTCTCACCGGTTCTCTGGGAGGCTCGGCGCCGGAAGAGAACCTTAATGCCCTCTCTCCAGTTGTCATTGATGCCCACCTGGATGAGTTCCACCGACGGGTCCAAGAAGGAGGCAAGAAGGCCGGTCGTCGAGTGGAAGCGAAATGCCGGCGAAACCAGATAGAGCGACGGGGGTGCCGGGGCGATTTCGATTCCTGGGAAGTAGCCGTACTGTTGAAACTGGCGTCGCTCGTGCAGCCATTTCACGCGCAACCAATAGTCGAGCCCCTGGAGGGGCAGGTTGATTTCTTCGTGTAATTTGAGCTCGACCACGGCCAAGCGGTGGCCGGCGGCCGCCGTGCGCGTGACGCCCAGGATGTCGATCACGCCGCGTGACATCTGGGGCAGCGCCGGACCCGAGAAAGCCGGCACTTGCGGATAAACGAATTCGGGCACAAAGGCCGGATCGACTCGAGTCATGTCGCCAACCAGCAGGCTTTCGAGCCAGCGCTCGGGCTGAGCGCTGTGAAGTTCGTGGGTCGGTTCGGCGCTGCGCGGGGCGCGAACCTCGAAGACCCGGCGCACCCACCGGCGGAAGTCGGCCCACCGCTCCGGTTCAAGCTCCCGGGGGCGGTCTTCTCCGCCAAAGTAAACCCGCGGGCGCTCCCATCCTTCCACTCGGGCCACCTCCAGGCCGAGCACGCGAATCGCCACCCCGTCACCGGAGGAACGAGGAATCATCTCGACGCGCTTGAAGTCGTCGCCCAGCAACTCCGCGAGAAGGGGGCCATAGCGGACTAGGGCCTGATGACGAAGGCGGTGGGGAGCCAAGCGAGTCTCCACATTCCCGAAGTCTCGAACGTCAATCCGGCGAAGCGAAGCCTCGCCCGGGCTCCACTCCAGGATGTCCACCTGCACTCGTCGCGGATTGACATAGACGGCGCGATGCGCTGTCAAGGGAAGCGCTGCCGGCGGCAAGAACAGTTTGAGCTCTGGAACCCGAGTCCGCCCGAGACCGGAGCGCAGCCAGTCGAGCCAGATGAGTCCGAAAGCCAGCGCGGAGTCGGCGGCTGCCGGCGTCTCGCCGGCACCGAGTCCGAGAAATGCCCAGGCCTGTCCGCCCCGCCGCGCCCACCCCCGCGTGTACCAAGCCGAGAAGGAGTGTTCTCGGTCGGTGCGGTTGCTGACGCGCTCGAGGCGCCAGCCGGGATATTCACGCTCGATGAGCGCCATGAGCTCGCGGCGGACGATCCGGCGCCGGGCCGATGTCAGCTTCGAGGCAGCCTGGCTTCGGGCGCTCGCCGCGCCCTCGAGGTCGCGCAATTCAAGGATGGAAGGTTCAACCGCTGTTGGCTTCCACACCAGAAGCTCCAACCGCCAATCGTCGCGCGAAACGATTCCTTCGACGCGGCGGATGATGGATCGCTCGGAGCTCCAGGCCTCGAAAAGCAGCTTTCCGAACTTTACTTCCAGCCGCCATTCGCTGCGGCGGAGGTCAAACAATTCCATGCCGTTCTCAACCACGCCGACCGGGCGATGGGCTTCGAGGAAGCAGCCAATGGCTTGCTGGAGCTGGCGAAGTTGGTCCAAGGGGCGCCGGCAGGTCACCGGGCGGGAGATTATCACACTCGGTTCAGTTCAGGCCAGGATGGGAGGGGCTCGACGGACGCAAGAGAGCGGTGCAGGATTGAGAATTCTCTAGGGCAGCACCGTGAGGGACGTTACAGGCGCCGGTTCGCTTTCCGAGGCCGGGGCGCTTGGGGCCGCACCCGCCTGGCGGTCGGCCACCAGGCGCTCCATCTCTTCAAGCAACGCCGGAACGATCTCTTCTTCCTTCACCCGGCGAATAGCCTTGCCCTGCCGGTAGATCATGCCGTTGCCGCGGCCCGCCGCCACGCCGAGATCGGCCTCGCGCGCTTCTCCCGGGCCATTGACCGCGCAGCCCATCACCGCGACGGTGAGCGGCATGCGGATGTGCTTCGTGGCCTGCTCAATTTCCTCGGCGATCCGGAACAGGTCCACTTCCAGGCGGCCGCAGGTGGGGCAGGCGATCACGACCGGACCGCGGCTCCGAAGTTCGAGCGACTTCAACAACTCGTAAGCCACCCGAACTTCCTCCACCGGATCCGTGGCCAGGGAGACGCGGATCGTGTCGCCGATCCCCTCCGCCAGCAGGATGCCCATGCCGACACAGGATTTCACGGTGCCGGCGAAGGCCGTTCCAGCCTCGGTGATGCCAAGATGAAAGGGATAATCCACCTGGGCGGCCAGCAGGCGGTAGGCGGCCACCGTCATTTTGACGTTCGACGACTTGAGGGAAATGATAGTATCCGCGAAGCCGAGATCTTCCAGAATCCGGATGTGATAGAGGGCGCTTTCCACCATGCCCTCCGGGGTGGGATAACCATATTTCTCAATCAGGCGCCGCTCGAGTGATCCGGCGTTGACGCCGATGCGGATCGGTACCCGCTGCTCCTGCGCGCGCCGGACGACTGCGCGCACCTTCTCGGCGTCGCCGATGTTGCCGGGATTGATGCGCAGCTTGTCGATGCCGGCATCGAGCGCCATGAGGGCAAACTTGTATTGAAAGTGGATGTCAGAGACCAGGATGGAGTTCGGACAGCGCTTGCGGATTTCGGCCAGGGCTTTGGCGGCCTCCAGATCGGGGACGGCCAGGCGCACCATCTCGCATCCGGCCGCTTCCATGGCTTGGATTTGCTCGACGGTGCGCTCCACATCGCGCGTATCGGTCTTGGTCATCGATTGGACGATGATCGGCGCGTCACTCCCTATCACCAGCCGCCCCACTTTCACCGGCCTCGTCGGGCGGCGACGAGGAAAATGCTCTTCGGCACTGAAATTCATCTTCTACCCCCGCCGTTATGCCACCATCCGCTATCGGCGGTCGCCGGCAACGGCCCAGGACTCAGTACGGCTTGAACGTCTTCAGGATGTCGTTATACATCACGTACACGGCCAGCAGCAGCAGCACCGCCAGTCCGACCTGAACGACGCGTTCCTTCACCGCCATGCTCACGTCGCGCCGCAGGATGCCCTCAATCACCAGCATCAGGATCATGCCGCCGTCCAGGATGGGAATGGGCAACAGGTTAAAGAGTCCCAGCTGCAGGCTGATCAAGGAGACGAACATCAACAGGTCGACCCATCCGGCCCGATAGGCTTCGCCGGAAAGCTGGGCGATGCCGATCGGGCTCGAAAGCGACTTGGCGGACATGCGCCGGGTCAGAATCTTGCCGATCACGTCCACGGTGAGGAGCGAGTTGCGCATGTTGAAGTCAATCGCTTGCGAAAGGGCTTGGCTCCACGGCAAGCGCCGCACCACCACAACGTCCCGCAAGCCGACGCCAATGTGCCATTTCTTGGTGCCTTGCACATCGCCATAGACCGGCGTCACCTGAACGCTCAAGTCGCGCCCATCCCGACGTAAAGTGATCTCCAGAGGTTTGCCGCCGTTGGATTGCAGAGCCGCCGTCAGGCTCTGCCAGCACGGGATTCTGACACCGTCCAGCGCCACAATTTCATCCCCCGCCCGGAGGCCGGCTTTGCTGGCCGGGGAGCCCGGCTCCACCAAGCCAATGGACGCGGGAAGGCATGGCGACCAGCCTGCATAACCGGTCTGCTCCTCCCCTTCGGCCCTCGGCCGCAGAATGAGGTCAAGCTTCCGGCCGTCACGGAGCACGGTAATGGGAATGGCTTCGCCCGGGGACGTGGGTACCTTCAGCTCGACGTCCTCCCAGGTCGGCTTCACCTTGTCCCCCAGACGTACGATCACGTCGCCCGGTTGAACGCCTGCCTTCGCCGCCGGGGAGTTTGGCTCCACATATCCCACCCGGGCCGGTTGCTCCTCGTAACTGGGCTTTTCATAGTGGTAATGGTAAAGACCAACCAGAATCACTACTGCCAGCGCCAGGTTGACGGCCGGCCCCGCCAAGGCCACCAAACAGCGTTGCCACCGCGGCTTGGAGAGGAATTCGCTGGGGTCGCCACTGCGCGGCTGCGAGGGGTCGTCTCCCGCCATGCGCACGTAACCGCCAAAAGGCAAAAGACTTACACGATAGTCCGTACTGTCCGGAGCCATGTCTTTGAGGGCCCCCCAAGAGAAGACTCCGCGCTTGATACCGAACAGGCGCTTTCCAAACCCGAACGAGAATATCAGCACCCGGACGCCAAACCATTTGTTAACAACAAAATGCCCCAGTTCGTGGACAAAGACCAGCACCCCCAAAACAATCGCCCCGACGATCAGATCCGTGAGGAAGTTGGAGAACATATTGACCCTAGACTCCTCGAGGCAGCATCATCCTGGCGGGGTCATCACCCCTCCCAGCCAATGAATAGGGCTGAAATTTAATCATCACCTTTATTTTCATACAGATGCTGGCTATGTCCCAATCCCGCCCCTGGGCCCAACAGCTCCAGAGCACGCACGCGAGCCTCGCGGTCGCATTCGAACACGTCCTCCAGCTTTCCAAGGTTAACGCCCGGCGTCCGCGCCAGGACTCCTTCGATCACCCGCGGTATATCGGTAAATCGGATCTTCCGCGCCAGGAAGGCCTCTACGGCAACCTCGTCGGCGGCGTTGAGGGCGCACGGGAGAGCTCCCCCCTGCTCCAGAGCCGAGCGAGCCAGGCCGAGGCAAGGGAACCGCGCTCCATCGGGGGGCTCGAAGTGTAATTCGCGCAGCGCTCCGAGATCGAGCCTTAAGCGGCGTCCGTTCACTGGGATGCGGTCGGGAAAGGTCAAAGCGTACTGGATGGGAATCCGCATGTCCGCGACGGCGAGTTGGGCCACAATCGAGCCGTCACAGAATTCTATCATGGAATGGATTGTGGATTCAGGGTGAATCAGCACCTCGATTCTGGATGCTGGCAAACCGAAAAGCCAATGCGCTTCAATTACTTCCAAGCCCTTGTTCATCAGCGTCGCAGAATCGATCGTAATCCGCCCTCCCATCTTCCAGATGGGATGGGCGAGGGCTTGTTCCGGGGCGATCAAATCGAAATTTTGGCGGGGCGTTCGCAGAAACGGTCCCCCGGAGGCAGTCAAAACCACACGCTCGACCTCACGAACGCTCCCCGAGCGCAGACACTGATGCAAAGCGCTGTGTTCGCTATCAATCGGGATCAGTTGCGCCCCCTGTCCCTGCGCAGTTCGCATCACCAGTTCGCCCGCCGCGACCAAGGTCTCTTTGTTGGCTAAGCCCACCTGCTTCCCTGCCCGCAAGGCTTCGTAAGTGGCCTCAAGGCCTGTAATACCGTGCGAGGCGGAAACCACGAAATCGACCTCCGCCCATGTCGCTGCCTCGATGCGTCCCGCGGGACCCGCCACAACCTTGATCGGGCGGCGATATCCTCCCGCTAACAGAAGCCGCCGGAGGGGCTCGATGTCGTCGGCCGCCCCGACCACGGCGATTTCAGGGGCAAACTCGGTGATCTGTTCGGCCAAAAGTTCGACATTCTTGCCAGCCGAGAGCCCCACTACCCGGAAGCGTCCGGGCAGGCTCCGCACGACCCGCAACGTGTTCTGGCCAATCGAGCCGGTCGAGCCGAGAATGCACAGGCCTTTCATATCAGGGATCGGATCCCGGGCAGCCAAGCGTCAAGCCATCTCCGGCTCCCCCAAGCCTCAGTTCGTAGCGGGCAGAAATATCTCCTGAGTGGGTGGGGCGGGCCGACACCAAACCGGCCAAATTGGATTGCCGAGAGCTTTCCCCACGGCTACCACCCGGCCGCGCCCCATAATTTTAGCGCAATCCACAGCACCGGAGCGCCAAACAGCAGACTGTCGACCCGGTCGAGGAACCCGCCGTGACCGGGCAAAACCGTGCCCGAGTCTTTGACGTTGGCACCGCGCTTCAGAGCGGATTCGGCTAAGTCGCCGACCTGCCCCGCCACGCCCACCAAACCGGCCGTCGCGAGAATGCGCCCGGTGGGCTGCGGCGACCAGAACCAGTGCGCAAAGGCCCACCCCGCGAGAATGCTCCCCGTCAACCCCGCCGCCGCCCCTTCCACCGTTTTTCTGGGCGAAACCCGGGGAAACAGGGGCCTCCGGCCGAAGAGACGGCCGCCAAAGTAGGCAAAGATGTCGCCCCCCCAGACAACCAAAAACAGAAAGAAGAGGACGCCCCAAGGCCGGCCACTCACCGCCTGACCGGCAGCGTGCAACGGGATGAGCACCGCAAAGGGAAGGCCAACGTACACCACCCCAAACAGAAGGCAGGCCGCAGCGGTCAGATACCGCCGCAAGTCCTGGGAACGGAATAGCTCGACAACCATCACCACAACCAGAATCACGAGCAGGGCCGCCACCACCCAGAATCCGGCTTCGGCCGGATCAGTCCGCCGGCAAACTTCGGCCTGACAAACACTCAGCAGCAGCAGAACGCCCGCATATCCTACTCCCGCACTCGGTGTGTGTCCCGCCGGCCGGCACAAGGCGAGGTATTCTCGCAGGCTCCCTTCGGCAAACACCAGGAGCGCCGCGTAGAAGAGCCACCATGGGGCCCAACCGGCGATATACCCAATCGCGGGAACGAGGGCGAGCGCGGTGAGGACGCGGGATTTCATCGGCCAAGGCCGTCCGTCGCGGAGTTACGCAACCGCTGGTTAGGATAACCGGTCTTGCCGAGCTGTCAATTGCCGGCGGGCAGCCCGTTACCTTAATCCCAGTCCGCCGTATCTCCGCTCCCGCTTCTGATAATCGATAATGGCTTGCAGAAGATCGTTCTGGGTGAAATCGGGCCACAAGGTCTGCGTCACCCACAGTTCCGCATACGCCGCCTGCCAGAGCAAAAAATTACTCAAGCGCATTTCGCCGCTCGTGCGGATCAGCAGGTCAGGATCGGGCAGGTCGCGGGTGTACAGATGCCGGCTAATGGCGGCCTCATCCACGCTCACTCGGCCGTCCTGCTTCAAGTGTCGAGCCAGCGCCCGCACGGCGTCCACCAGCTCCGCGCGCGAACCGTAATTCAACGCCAGAGTCAGGCGCAGACCGGTGTTCCGCCGCGTCTTCTCGATGGCGCGGGCGAGGTCTCGCTGCACGGGCGGTTCTAACTCTCTCACTCGGCCGATGACCCCCAGGCGGATATTCTGCTGGTTCAGTTCTCCAATCTCCTTCTTCAAATACTGGCGCAGCAGTTGCATCAGCAGCTTGACTTCGCTATGCGGCCGTTTCCAGTTCTCGATGGAAAAGGCATAAAGCGTCAGATAAGGGACTCCAAGGCGCGCGCAGGCTTCGACGGCGTTGCGGACGGCGCGAATGCCCGCCCGATGGCCGGCAATGCGCGGGAGGCGCCGCTTGCGGGCCCACCGACCGTTGCCGTCCATAATGATGGCGATGTGGTGAGGAAGGCGTTCGCGGTCAATCTCGGAAAACAGCGGCGTTTCGGTGAGCGCGGTGGTCACGGCAGGCCCTGGGAAGCCAGAGTTACTTTATGCCGAAAAGTAAAAGGTAGCACAGCGGGGCACGGAGAGCAAGGAAGTCCAAGCCCCGGCCGCCCCGGCGACCGGAAGGTCTTGCCCTCGCGCCGGCGGAGTAATAGGATAGTCACTTCGATCCGCCGTGGTGATCAAAGGGGGGCAGGAGGCAGACATGAATCCCAAGGGAATCTCTCGCCGTCGTTTCATGAAAACGACGGCTGGCGCCGCCGGGGCGGCCTGGAGCGCCCGCTCGATCGCTCTCGGCCCGGGAGCGCTCGACGCCGCGCCGGCCAAGGCCGCCGCGCCGAGTGACACGGTCCGTTTCGGCATCATCGGAGTCGGAATGCGGGGCGCGGGCTTGCTGGCCACTTCGATTCGGCTTCCGGGCGTCGAGTGCGCCGGCGCCGCCGAGCTTTACGATGGCCGCGCGACTCTGGCCCGGGAGATCGTCGGCCAACCGCTCGCCGTCACCCGCCGCTACCAGGACTTGCTCGAGCGCCCAGATATTGACTGCATCATCGCCCCGTCGCCCGATCACTGGCACAAGCAGCTCGTGGTGGACTGCTGCCGGGCGGGCAAAGATGTCTACGTCGAGAAGCCGATGACTCACCGGGTGGAGGAAGGATTCGAGATCATTCAGGCCGCGCGGGAGCACCACCGCATGGTGCAGGTCGGCAGCCAGGAACCGAGTTCGGTGGTGTACGCCAAGGCCAAGGAGCTGATCGCCCAAGGCGCCATCGGGAAGGTCTGCCTGATCGAGGCCACGATGGGCCGCAACGATCACTGCGGCGCCTGGTGGTACACCATCCCTCCCGACGCCTCACCCCAAACCATTGATTGGGAGACTTGGCTCGGCAGCGCGCCCAAGCGCCCCTTTGACGCTGTGCGGTGGGCGCGCTGGCGCTGCTTTCAAGATTACGGCGAAGGCATCCCGGGCGACTTGTTCATTCACCATCTGACCGGCATTCACTACGTCATGGGCGTCACGGCTCCGCCGCGACGCGCCTTTACCCAAGGGGGCCTTTATCGCTGGCACGACGGCCGCGACGTTCCCGACTGCATGACCACCGTTTACGATTACGGCGACTACAGCGTCTCGCTGCGCGTAACCCTCAACACCGAGACCGAGTCGGGCTTCCGCTTCCTGGGTGACCATGGCATCCTCGAGGTTCACGGCGTCGAAAACCCCGAAGGCTTGACCATTACCTACCAAGACGGATTGGACCACAGCCCCTGCACCCCGGCCTGGCCCAATCCGATGCGACAACAGTATGATCGGAAGTGGCACGAGGAGCACGATCCCGCCCCCGGTACGGAAAAAATTATGGAATCGACAAACTACTATGCTCCGCCCGACTATGACGACACCCGAGACCATCTCTGGAATTTCTTTCAGTCGGTAAAAAACCGGCAGCCCTCGGTCGAGGATGAGGAGTTCGGCAACAACGCCGCCATCGCCTGCCACATGGCCAATGAGTCGTATTTCCACAACCGCCCGGCCGTGTGGGACGCGGAAAGCAAGAGGATCAGAACCTGAGCGAGCCAGTGGCCTCAACGCCAACCATGTTTTTCTGAGCCGCCCGGCGCGGAGGCTTTTCCCACCGCCTCCCGTCGGCGGCGCCAAGGAGGATTTCCGCCATGCTCCGTTCACAACCGAACCGCCGCGACTTCATTCGGGCTCGGTCGAGACGCCCCGGCGGCGGGCCGGCGGCGGCTTCGGTCCCGCTCGATCCGGGACCTTCGACGGCCTGGGCCACGCCAGCGGGCGCTCCCAGTGAAACCGTCCGCTTCGGCATGATCGGCATCGGGATGCAAGGCACGGGACTGCTCGCGACCGCCATCCGGCTGCCCGGTGTGGAGTGCGCGGGAGCCTGTGATCTGTATGACGGGCGGCACGTCCGCGCCAACGAGATCATTCAAGAGGTCACTGGCCGGTCGGTTCCCACCACGCGCCGCTATCAGGATCTGCTGGACAATAAGGAAATCGACTGCGTGGTGGTGGCCGTGCCCGACCATTGGCATCAACAAATCATCGTCGACGCCTGTAACGCCGGCAAGGACGTTTATTGCGAGAAGCCCATGACGCATCGGGTGGCGGAAGGATTCGAAATTATCAGCGCGGCGGACAAGAACAACCGCATCGTCCAGATCGGCAGCCAGCGCCGCAGCTCGATCGTGTACGCCAAGGCTCGCGAGCTCGTCGGGCAGGGCGCGATCGGCGATGTGGTCCTGGTCGAAGGCGGGATGGGACGCAACGATCCCTGCGGAGCCTGGGTTTATCCCCCGCCGCCCGACCTGTCGCCCCAGAATCTCGACTGGGAAACCTGGCAGGGCGACGCCCCGAAACGTCCGTTCGATCCGATTCGGTTTGCCCGCTGGCGGGGATTTCAGGATTATGGCGAGGGAATTCCGGGCGATCTGTTCGTTCACGTGCTCACCGGCATTCACTACGTGATGAACGTCACCGCGCCCCCCGCGCGCGCCCTCTCGGTCGGAGGCCTGTTCCGCTGGAAGGACGACGGACGCGACCAGCCGGATGAAATGGCCACGCTCTACGACTACCCCAGCTTCCGGGCCGTGATTCGCGTGACGCTCAATACCGACCTGGCCGAGGTCACCCGCTTCCTGGGCACGCGCGGAATGATCGAAATCCGCGATGACCGCCTGACCCTCTCGCCCCAGGACGGGCAGGATCACGAGCCGTGTTACTACACGGAAAGCTATCCCGAAAAGATGCACGCCGCTTACGTGCGCCAGTGGCACGAAGAGCATGACCGCCCGCCCGGCACGGCGCAGGCCATTTCCGCTTCCAGTTTCCACGCTCCGCCCGGTTATAACGACGACCGCGAACACCTGTGGAATTTCTTCCAGTCCGTCCGCACTCGCCAGCCGTCGGTGGAAGACGCCCGCTTCGGCAACCACACGGCCATCGGTTGTCACATGGCCAATTACTCTTATTTTCGGAGGACCGTTGCCGTCTGGGATGAAAGCGCCCGAGAAATCAAGGGCTAGGGTGAGCGAACCGGAAAGGTGAGAGCGCTGGCCGCCCACCCGGCTTTTCAGGCTGGCGGCCAAGCTCGAAACGGTCCCGGTTCGCGCTGAAGATTGGGGGCAAGAGCTTCGAGGCGCGAACCGGGAATGATCCGTAACGCTACGGTTCTTATACCGCCGGATCCCCCGGCACGTCCAATCGATTCTGTTTATCGCCACGATCAATGATGCGTATTTCCGTTCTTCCGCTGCCGCAGGGACAAAGCGGGCTAAAATCAAGCTTTGAAGCCTCGACCTTCCAGGCCGCAACCGAGCGCCGATGAATTGGTAGCCCGCATCGCGGGGCGTGATGAGAAAGCGCTCGCAGAACTTTATGACTTGGTCGCTCCGCGCCTGTTGGGCCTCATTCAGCGGATCCTGCCGGAACGCCGTGAAGCCGAAGAAGTCCTCGAACGGGTTTTTGTTCGCCTGTGGAAGGAAGCACCCGAATTGGATCGCCATCAGGTGGGCGCGAGCGTCTGGATGACACTGGCGGCGCGGTCGGCGGCGCTCGAGCGCCTGCGGGCCCTTCGGGGAGCTGCGGCGGGCAGCGCCCCCGCCCTGGTCCTCCCGTCCCGTGCCTGGCTGCCCCGCCGCCATGAGGCGCGCGGGCTGGACGAGCGCCAAGCCCTGCTCAAAAAAGTGCTGCGCCAGTTGCCCAAGGAGCAGCTCGCCGCCTTGGAGCTGGCTTTTTTTGGAGGATGGTCGGAGGCGGAACTGGCGGCGAAGCTTCGCCAACCCGCGGGCAAGGTGCGAGCCGAGTTGCGCGCCGGGATGCGCTTTCTAAGGCACCGCTTGCGCGCTGTACTGGGGACATGGGCTGCCAGTCTTTAGACGATATTTACGAACTGTACCTGCTCGGCGTGCTCAGCGCGGAGGAGTCCGCGGAGGTGAGCGCGCACGTCCGGCGAGGATGTCCTTATTGCCTCGATCGTTTGCGCGAATCCGCCCAAGTGGTCTCGCTCGTGGCCCTCAACACCCTGCCGGCCCCGCCGAGCGCCCGGCACAAGGCCGCTCTGCTCGAGCGAGTCAAGCGGCCGAAAGGCGCTCACTGAAGGGTCTTGAGCTTCCACTCCACCTGGGCCAAAACGCCGCCCAGAATCCTAACGTCATAATGGGTCAGCCGAAGGTCGAGCAGCCATCGCCGCAGCTTGACCACCGTCGCCGCCCGACTCTTGGCCGGCAGATAGCCAACCTGCTCCAGCACCCTCACCACCCGCTCGAAGACGTGATCGAGCGCCTGAAGGCTGGCGGGCTCGGAAGCGCGCACCCGCAGCCCCGGCGGACGGCGGCCCGCAAGACCTCGTCGCCCGAGCTCATAACAGCAGACGGCGACCGCTTGGCCAAGATTCATCGAGGGACAATCCGGAGCCGTGGGGATCCTCACCAAGGCGCGGCAATAGCTCATCTCTTCATTCGAGAGGCCGGTCTTTTCCGAGCCGAATAACAACGCCGCCCGCCGCGCCCCGGCGCCCATCGGGCGCCGCCCGCGCTTTGCCCGCGCCCACTCTTCCAGCCAGCCGCCGAATTCGTCCAGAGGGATCAACGGCCGCTCGAGATGGCGCCGCGCCCCGCAGGTCGTCCCGATCACCAGCGTACAGTCCGCCACGCCCTCCGCCAGGCGGTCGACAACCGGGGCTGAGCGGATGACCTCCGCCGCTCCAACCGCCGAGCGCGCTTCCCTCCAGGAAGGCTCATAGGGAGAAACCAGAAACAGCTCCCGAAATCCGAAATTGGCCATGGCCCGCGCCGCCGCGCCGATATTGAGAGGATTGCGCGGACGCACCAGCCCGATCTTCCAGCTCCAGGGAAGAGTGCCGTGGTTCGCCGACGCACGCGACCGTTCTACCATCGAGGGGCGGAGCGCTGTTTCGATAGGCGATCTGGGGCCGAGAGCCTTCTCCGCGTCTCCTACGTCACCGCCAGATTGACCGTCGTGCTGCGGGTCACGGTGCTGTTGGAGTGCAGCGTCCCGGTGATCGTGATCGTATAGTTGCCGGTCGGCGTTCCGGTGGTCGCCGTGCTCGCGCTGCGACAGCTGGCCAGAGCCGCGGCCAGGAGCGCCACGAAGGCCAGCGCCGCCAGGCGGGGCCAGAGCGCCTGGGGCCGGTGCGCTCCCGCCGGCCGCCTCAGCCATCTCCCGATGCCGGCCAGGCTCCACAGCCCGCCGAGCCCCGCGATCAGCAACATTCCGGCGGGGGGAAGGCCGCCCCAAGGCTCCGTCCGCCGCCCGGCTAGCCTCCCTGTCTTGGTGGTGTTGATGGTCAGGTTGACCGTCACCGGCGAGGAGCCGTTCGGCGTGACGCTCGACGATGAAAACGCGCAACTGGCTCCGGCCGGAAGATTGCTGCAGCTTAGCTGCACCTGCTGGTTAAACCCGTTCGTCGGCGTCACCGTCACCGTGTAGGCCGCCGGCGCGCCGGCGGCGATGGTGTCGAGGGCCGGCGAGGCCGAAAGCGAGTAGTCCGAAAACAGAACGCTCAGCGTCTCGCTGGCGGTCTGGGAACCACTCGTACCATTCACCGTAAAGTTGAACGGATTGGGGCTGGAAGCCGTCAGGCCGCTCACCGACAGGGTGCTGGTCTGGCCGGCAAAAATCGACGCCGGGCTGAACGAGCACGTTGCGCCCGCCGCGCAGGACAGAGTGATGCTGCCGGTGAAATTGGCGGGAGCGGAGGCGGAAACCGTAAACGTGGCCGAAGAGGTTCCGATCACCACGGTCGTAGCCGTGGCCGTCGCTCCCAGAGTAAAGACCGCCACGCCGGTGCCCGAGAGGGCGACCGTTTGAGGGCTGCCCGTCGCGTTATCGCTGATGCTGAGCGTTCCGCTGCGGGCGCCGCTGGCGGTGGGATTAAAGGTCACGCTGACGGTGCAGCTTTGCCCCACGTTCAGCAGATTCAGCATGGCGCCGCAGGTGTTAGTTTGGGAGAAATCGCCGCTCGTGCTGATGCTGGCGATGTTCAAGGTGGTGGTGCCGGTGTTGGTGATGGTGACCGTCTGAGGGGCGCTCGTCGTCCCCACAGTCTGGTTGCCGAACGCCAGACTGGTCGGCGACAGGGTCACGGCCGTGGCCGCCGTCACACCCGTGCCGGAGACGGCGATGGTATGGGGACTGCCGGGAGCGTTGTCAGTGATGCTGATGGTGCCCGAGGCCGATCCGGCGGCGGCCGGGGTGAAGGTAATATTGATACTGCAGTTGCCGCCGCTAGCAGAAACTGTCCCTACGCAGTTATCCGTCTCCGTGAAATCGGTATTGGATGAGGTGATCTGGCTGATCGTCAGCGGCTGCGTTCCGGCGTCGATCACGGTCACCGTTTGGGCGGCGCTGCGAACGCCCAGGGTCTGGTTCCCGAAATTGACCTTCGCGGGTGTGATGGCGATAGCCGAGTTATTGGCCGGGCTGATTTTCGCCACAAAGGCATTGCCGGCCACACCCCCGAGGTTCCCCTGGTAGGCTCCAGCGATGGCGGGGAAGTTGGCCGAAGAGGTGCTGCCGGTGACAAAGGCATCCCCGGACGAGTCTAAAGCAACGGCTTGACCGAAGTCAGCCCCGCTTCCCCCGAGGTAGGTGGAATAGATGAGGCCGGTGCCGGTGGGGTTCAGCTCGGTGGCGAATGCGTCTGCACAAGGCGCCGCACCGCAGGAGCTGCCGCCGGTGATCCCGAGCAGCGCCTGGACGGCGTTAAGGATCGGATAGTCACCGGACTGGGTGAATCCCGCCACAAAGGCGTCTCCGGAGCCATCGACGGCGATGCTGTTGGCTTGGTCGAGCCCGCTGCCTCCCAAAAACGTGGAATAAACCATCGCCGATCCGCCCGCGCTGAGCTTGGTCACAAAGGCGTCTCCCCGCCCGCGGTTCGCCGTCTGGTAAGAACCGGAAGTCGTGGGGAAGTCGCCAGACTGGGTCGTCCCGGTGACGTAGATGGCTCCGCTACCGTCCAGGGCAATGCCAAATCCCCGATCGTCGTTGCTGCCGCCCAAGTACGTGGAGAACACCAGCGCGGAACCGGCCGGGTTCAGCTCCGCCACGAAAGCGTCCGGCGGGCCGGCGTTCGCGCCGCGCAAGGGGGTGTGGGTCGGGAAGTTGGTGGAAAAGGTATAGCCGGCCACATAGGCGTTGCCGGCGCTATCCACCTTGATCGCTTGGCCGACGTCGGCGTCGCTCCCTCCCAGGTAAGTGGAATAGACCAGTTGGGTGCCGGAAAAATTGACTTTGGCCACAAACGCGTCCGAGGACCCCCCGTTCGTAGCCTGAAACGGCGACCCGGCGGTGGGAAAATCCACTGACTGGGTTGAACCGGTCACGTAAGCGTTACCCATGGAATCGACAGCAATTCCCTGGCCGGCATCGCTTGCGTGTCCACCCAGATACGACGAGTAGACCAGTTTGTCGCCGGTACTGCTCAATTCGGCCACAAAAGCATCCCCGTTGCCGCCGTAAGCGGTCTGGAACGCGTTGGGCGTCGTCGGAAAGTCGGCTGAAGTCGTCGTGCCGGTCACGAAGGGGTCGGCGGAGGCGTCGGTCGCCAGCGCGGTGGCGGTATCGGCTCCGGACCCTCCGAGATAGGTCGAGAAGACGAGCGCCGTTCCCGTCGCGTTCAGCTTGGTAATAAAAGCGTCTCCGTTGCCCCCGTAAGTCTTCTGTTCAGGAGATGCCGAAGTGGGGAAATTGGTGGAGTTGGTCACACCCGCGACGATGACGTTGCCGGAGCTGTCGACGGCGATGCCGTAGGCGGCATCCCCTCCCGATCCTCCCAGGTACGTCGCGTAACTCAGCACCGGGTCGATCACCACCGGCCGGCTCCGGTCATGCTTCCCCAGCACCCA
>CADDZC010000018.1 GCA_902812365.1 Acidobacteriota bacterium
GACGAGTGAGAAATGTGCTCAGCACTTCAGTTCGTTGCCCCCCGGACCGACGGCGCGTGTTTGTTGACCGCACCAAAGCTTTCCCGTGAACCCTCGACCGTCAGCGGTCTCTTATCGACGGATCGGGGAGCGCATTCGCAGTTGACTCCACAGCAGCAGGTGGCGTAAAGTGCAACCCACCGAGAGCCGCCAGTTTCAACTAAACCTGGGACATGCTCGCCGGCGGTTGACATCATCCCAATGTTTCTTGTAGGCTCGGTTCATTAGAAGAGGATTTCTTGCGGGGAGCGAGAGCCGAGATGAAGAGCTTATGGCAGTTCACCTTGACTGCGTTGGTCGCGATGACCTGCGGGGCCGTGCTGCCGGGTACGAGCGCGCCTTACCCGGCACAAAACACGCCATCGGAATCCGGAACGAAACCGACGGCTGGTTCCCAGACGCAGTCCGGACAACAGGGGCAGGGGCCGGCGCAAGCGCGCCAGGTAACGCCGGATGAAATCAACGCCATCAAGGCGATCCAATCCGAGCTGGATCCAGATCGCGCGATCCAGCTCGCCCAGGACTTTGAGAAGAAATACCCGGACAGTCCCTACCTATTCACCGTTTACACACTTGAGGCGAACGGGTACGAACAGAAAAACCAAGTGGACAAGGCGATCGATGCTCTGGAGAAGAGTTTGAAGTTGAAGCCAGATAACCTCATGAGCTTGATCATGATGGCTGACTTGCTCCCGACTCCCCAGGATTTGCAGAATGCCAGCGACGCCGAGAAGGACAAGAAACTGACGGAGGCCGAGCAGGACGGCACCAAAGCCTTGCAACTGATCGAGCAACTTCCGAAGCAGCCCAACCAAACCGATGAGCAGCTTGCCAACAACAAAGCCCAATTGGCAAGCGAAGTCCACGGGGCCATGGGTATGGTTCACCTGGAGCGCGCGACGATGGGACTCCAAGGGATGGACATGGCCGAGCTCGGCAAGGCCGAAGCCGAGTACAAGCTGGCGGTGGCGGTTCCCAACGTGCCGCCTCAGACTTTTTACCGGCTCGGGGAAGTTTTTGAGCACGAAAATAAGATTGACGAAGCCATTGACGCCTTCACCAAAGCTTCTCAGGCTGCGCAAGGCACGCCGATCCAGCAATTGGCTGACCAGCAGGTACAGAGATTGAAACAAAAGAAGGCGCAAGGCCAAGCTGCGGTCAAACCGTGAGGTAGAAAGCTATTTGCACACATATTTGGAGGGAGCTTTTTGGCACAAGAAGAGGCTGGGTCGTCGCGGCAGCGGTCGGCGCGCAGGCTACTGCACAACCTTGGGCCGATGGCGCGCGTGAAGTAGGCCTCCCTGGAACAAGGGTGAGACGACGAGAGGAAGTGTAGGCAAATTGCCTTACGTGTCACGGATGCATGTCACGCTGTTCACCTGAAGCCTTGCAAGAGGTCATCGGCTACCGATTTCGCAACCCCCAACTCTTGGTAACGGCTTTGACCCACTCCTCCTACGTTCAGGAACACGCTACCCAGAGCCGCGACAACGAACAGTTGGAGTTTCTCGGAGACGCAGTTCTGAACTTCATAGTTAGCGCGCGGCTGGCTGACGTGTTTCCTGAGTATTCCGAAGGCAAGCTTTCCCGCGCGCGCGCGCGACTGGTCGCCGCAGAACACCTGAGCGCCGTCGCCTCCCGCCTGCAACTCGGCAGTTATTTGCGCCTGGGCCACGGTGAAGAGAAGACTGGCGGTCGCAGCAAGTCCCGCTTGCTGGTCAACGCCCTCGAGGCCCTTGTGGCGGCCATATACCGAGACGGGGGGTTGCGTGCAGCGCAGAAGTTCATCCGGAAGTTCGTTTTGCCAGCCGACTTGCGCCGAGCGGCCGCCGACTTATTTTCGATTGATTACAAGAGCGCCTTACAGGAGTACTTGCAAGCGGAGCGCGCCGGATTTACCGATTACCGCGTCGTGGGTGAGTCCGGGCCCGAGCATCGAAAGCGTTTTATTGTGGAGGCATCAGCGGCCGGAAATGTCGTGGCACGGGGCACCGGCGGGAGCAAGAAGGCCGCCGAGCAACAGGCAGCGAAGGCACTGCTTGAGCGTTTGCAGCGGCGGCCAGTCATCCATGGCTGAAGGTTATAAGAAATCATCAACCCGCGACACGTTCGAATCCCTTGTGGTAACGGTGATTCTAGCGGTCTTCGGCACGACCTTCGTCGTGCAGGCATTTAAGATTCCGACCGGCTCGATGGAGGACACCCTACTGATCGGTGACCATTTGCTGGTGAACCGGTTTGCCTTCGCTCCACAGTCCGGCTGGCTGCGTGGAATTTTGCCCTACCGACAGATCCGCCGTGGCGACGTTTTGGTATTTAAATTTCCCGGTCCCCTGGGAGAAGCCCAGGAGCCAGGGGAGCATTTCGTGAAGCGGGTGATTGGGGTGCCAGGAGACCGAATCAAGATTATCCACCGGCAGGTATTCGTCAACGAGAAGCTCCTCTATGAACCTTACGTGCACCATACGTACCCAGGGGAGGAGCGCCCCGGGGATGACTTTCCCCCTCTGAGTTCAGCCTACGTTCTGCCCGGCTCAACGGCCGAGTGGGCTCAAGAGATGCCGCGCTACGTGCGAAACGGCGAACTTGTCGTCCCGCCGCGTCACTATTTTGTGATGGGTGACAACCGCGAGAATAGCTGGGATAGCCGCTTTTGGGGCTTTGTGCCCCCGAATGCGGTGTCAGGCCGGCCGCTCTTCATTTACTGGTCGTTTGAAACGCCGGAACAGGAATATGAACGGACTTCGTTCGGTGACCGCATTTCCCAGACGTTAGACTTGCTGGTGCACTTCTTTTCCAAGACTCGGTGGCGACGGACGTTCCAGGTTGTACGCTAATGAGTCGCATGTCTCAACGACGCGCCCGCACGGTCGCCTTCATCGCCGTGGTTCTCGGCCTCGCGGCATGGCTCGCGCCGTCATTTCTGAGTGGCAACCGATATCGCCGTCGGCTAGAGTCTCAACTTTCTCTGATTCTGGGCCGTACGGTGGAATTCAGTTCAGTCTCTCTCCGCTTGCTTCCTCGCCCGGCCTTTGTGCTGTCGGACGTCGTCGTGCGCGAAGACCCGCGTTTTGGCCCAGAGCCATTCGCACGGATCGGTCAGGCCACGTGCGACTTGCACCTGCGAAGTCTGTGCCGAGGCTACCTCGAATTCGATACTCTGGGATTGGACCAAGCCACCTTCAATGTAGTGCGCAAGAACGAAGGGGGATGGAATATCGAAAGTCTGCTGCAAAGGCGCGGCATCGCCCCATCGGAGGTCTCGAGCGCCGAGCATCCTATCGCTGAACGCCTAAGTTTGGAGATCAGCCGAGCTAGACTCAATTTTAAGGTCGGAACCAACAAAAAGCCATTCGCTTTAACCGATCTGAGTGCCCGCATCGACCTCGATCCCGCCAACCAAGTCGTGCGTTATGATGTGACGGGAACTCCTGTCCGCACCGATTCGACTCTACCTACCCCAGGGGCACTCGAACTGAGCGGCGAGTGGAGGCCGGGAGATAAACCAGGTGGCACTCTGGAGGCTTTGCTGCAAACCCGCCGGGCGTTGCTGTACGACTGGATTCCGCTGGTGACCGGGCATAACCCGGGCGTATACGGGGTGGTGGACGCAACGATGCGTCTTACCGGCTCTGCTCAGATGCCCCGCCTCGAAGGCGAGGCACACGTTGAACAACTTCATCGCTGGGACTCGCTTCCGCCCTCCGCCGATATGCCCGTCGCGATTCGTTTTCGAGGCCGTTGGGATCGCCCGGCGGATCGGTTGCTGCTCGACAGCCTGGACGCCAGTTTCGCGAACTCGGAGGTCCATCTCACGGGCGCAGTCAACCAGATTGCTGCGTCGCCGCAGCTCGACTTGGTGATATCTGTCGGTCGCTCGCGCGCCGAGGATCAGTTGTCTCTGGTAGATCGCTTGCTGGGGAGAAATCCAGGCAAAGTTGGGCTTAGTGGCCGAATGGCTGCGCTGGTCTCCATCCGGGGCTCGTGGCGCGGTCCTCGCTATTTCGGATCCGTCACGATCCGCGAGGGCAGCGTTAAATCGCTCGCCGGAACATTTCCTCTGGCACCAGTGACGATTAATCTAGTGGGTACGGACGCAGAGCTGGAACCGTCGAAGATCCAAGTAGCGCGGCATGTTGACCTGATCGCGACTGGAACACTGCACATTCCGATCGCTCGGGATGAAACAACAACTTCTTTTTCTCGCCCGGTTGCCGCTCCCTCCCGCTTGCAACGAGACAGCCTCCTCAGCCAGGGAAGGGTCGATCTGCCTGCGAGTGGAACATACATCCTCAAGTGTTCGGCAAAATCGATGCCCTTGGAAGTCGCACTCGGCCTTCTGCGGAACTTCGGGATCCAACCCTTGCAGCACGTCGACGCCCAAGGCACGGTCAATGCCGACCTGGAGATCTCCGGCCGAGCTTGGCCCTTCACCGCCCCGTTGGTTTCCGGTCGGGCGGAGCTCGCGGGTCGGCTGTATTTGCCCGGCTTCGCGGAGTCGCTCGGAATACGCAAAGCCCGCCTCCAGGTCAGCGGCAAGCGGATCGTGATCGATCCGGTGGTGGCCGAGCTTCCGCCGAGCACTTTCACGGGCCGTTTGGAGTACAACGGTCTGCGACAGCAACCGTGGGTCTTCGCTGTGCAAGCAGACAGACTCAACCTTGATCGGGCTGCATTGTGGTTCGACGGTGTCAATCCTCAATCGCCATTGCGGCTGCTTGAATTTCTGCCCGGATTGCGCTTGATGGCTAACCGCGAGGCCGCAGGTGCCCAATTGTTCGCCTCCGTACGAGCGGCGGGATCCTTCGCCACTCCACTCCTTAGCTATCGCGGGACGCGACTGGAAGACTTTCGTGCTGTGGTGAATATCTCCCATCGAAATCTCGACGTCTCTCGTGCCGTTTTTCGACTCGCGGAAGGTCAGGGCCAAGGCAGCGCACAGGTTGATCTCGCCAGCCCGCCACCTTCGGTGAGGATCGATGCTGTGATAAAAGGCGCTCAACTCCATGTATGGGCTCCGGATCTTCCGCCACAGCTGCGGCGGATACGCGGGGTAGCCGACGCGAATCTGCGTTTGGAGACTCGCGGCTTCTCTTACCCGGCTCTGGCTTCAGCGCTGAAAGGCCAAATTCACGCGCAGCTCAAGGCAGTGGACCTCGGCGGCTTTGATCCTGTCGCCGCCGTCGCTCGCGTCGCTTCGTTTGGGACGCTGCAGCCGATAAAAGGAGATGTGACATTGCCGGCCGCCAGCGCCACCGTGACGGTTCGGGATCGGCGCCTGATCGTTTCGTGCCCGATCGTTCTGAACCGAGCGTTGCTGGACGTTACCGGCGTGTATGGTTTCGATGGATCGGCCTCCCTTCGCGTCCGGGCCGACCTCACGCACGTCAAACGCCGATGGCTCGACGATAATGGGTATTCCGATCCGGCGCGCATCGCCACGTTTCGCTTAGGCGGGCGGCTCGACCGGTTAGGCGTGCTTCCAACGGCGCAGACGGTTGCCGTTCGCCGATAAGGGAACTCAAACGCAGCTCAGGACTCAATCCCGGCCCCAGTACAGAGCGCGCTCATGGAAATTCTGATTGTCAATAGGTGAATGCTTCTTTTCCGCTCTCCAAATGTGGTACAGTAACGCGGCACATAACGAGATTGAGGCGATGGATGAACATCTTTCGGACCGTAGCTGTGATGTTGCTCGCTTACCGCGTCGGGTTTTCTCCACCAAGCCAACGTGCGTGGGTACGCCTTTTCAACGGCAAGGATTTGGATGGATGGAGTGTTAAGGGGCGGGAGCGATGGGTGGTTGATCACGGCACCATTCTTGGCGAAAGCACTGTAGGGCATTACGGCTACCTCACGACCGACAACAGTTACAAGGATTTTGTGCTTCGCCTACTTTTCAAGGGCGAGGGCAATGGTAACAGCGGCGTGTTCTTTCATGCTCGTATCAAGGCAGAGATGAAAGATTCCGGCCCCGATATTGAGGGGATGCAAGTCGAAGTGGATCCGAACATGGGCCACCACACGGGCGGGCTTTACGAGAGCGCTGGCCGCGACTGGCTGATTCAACCGACGGCGGCGGGAGAGCAGGCCCTGAAACCCGCGGCCTGGAATCGCCTCGAAATATCGGTCCAGGGCCACCACATAAGAACCCGCCTGAACGTCCTCCAAATTGTTGACTACACGGACGCGAACCCGAGGTTCGCGGACGGAGTGATCGCCCTGCAAATTGACACCGGCGGCGGGGTCAGGATGCCGTGGCGGGATCTCTATATTCAGGAAATATCTCCTTAAGCGGGCACGTTTTCCGGTCGTGTCGAGATTGCGGACAGATCACCCAGGAGTGCACGTATGGCCTTGCACAACAGGCGGAAGTTCATTCAGAGTTCCGCGACCGCTGCCGGCTTCGGCTTAGTCGCGACGTCCGGGGTTGGTCATTTTGCCGACGTTGTGGTCGGTGAGTCCGGTAACGCAACCAGGAGCGACAAGGGCATGCGACTGGGGCTGGTCGTCGGACTCGGTAATGATCCGGAGGCGGCGATCAAAAAAGTACACGACCTCGGATTGCCAACTTGCCAGGTACTGGCCGAGGAGATCAATGACGATCTGCTGAAGCGCCTCAAGCTTGTGCTTGACCGGTATGGTGTGGAAGCTACAGCACTCGGTACGGGCGGTCCGGGTCCGCTGGTTTATGACTTCTATGACGGCCCGTTGACGCTCGGGTTGGTGCCCGAAACCTATCGCGGAGCACGGATCGAACATCTCAAACAATTTTCCGACTATGCTCGGCAGCTCGGCATTCCAGCTCTGCACACCCACGCTGGTTTCATTCCCGAGGATCCAAATGACCGTTTGTACCGCGAAAGTATCGAGGCATTCAAAGAGATCGTTGGCTACTGTCGCCGCAACGGCCAGACGTTCCTTTACGAGGCCGGCACTGAGACTCCGGTGACCCTGCTCCGCGCCATTGAAGACGTGGGCCTGGACAACCAAGGTGTCAACCTTGATACCGCCAACCTCATTCTTTACGGCAAGGGAAATCCGCTTGATGCTCTCGATGTGATCGGCCCCTGGGTCAAGGGCATGCATGCCAAAGACGGCCTCTATCCGACAGGCACGCGCGAGCTGGGGCGAGAGGTTCCCATCGGCCAAGGGAAAGTGGATTTTCCCCGTCTAATCGCCCGTCTCAAAGAACTGAATTACAGGGGGGCAGTCAGCATCGAACGGGAGATTTCGGGACCTCAACAAATAGAAGACATTCGGAAGGAAAAAACCTACCTCGAAAAGCTCATTGCCTCGTAACCTTCCTCACCACGCCTCACTTCGGCACCGTCCGGCGCGAGAGCAGGTAGGCCTTAATGAACGGATCAATATCGCCATCGAGCACGCGCTCCGCGTCGCCCACTTCTAACTTGGTTCGATTGTCTTTCACCAGGCGGTAGGGATGCAGAACGTAAGACCTGATCTGACTCCCAAAGTCGATATCCGCTTTAGAAGCCTCCAGCTTCCGCGACTCTTCTCGCTTCTTTTCGAGCTCCCATTCGTAGAGCTTCGACCGCAGTATCTTCAGCGCCATTTCACGATTGCGGTGCTGCGAGCGTTCATTCTGACACTGCGCGACGAGCCCGGTCGGGATATGCGTAATCCGCACGGCCGAATCAGTGGTGTTGACATGCTGGCCGCCTTTACCAGCGGACCGATACGTCTCAACTCGCAATTCTTCCGGCTTGATGTCAATGTTGATGTTGTCATCGATCTCCGGGCTGACAAAAACTGAGGCGAATGACGTGTGTCGCCGGCCAGCCGAATCGAAGGGCGAGATGCGAACCAGGCGATGGACGCCGATTTCGGAGGTCAGCAAGCCATACGCGTAATCGCCCGCCACGTTGAAGGTTGCCGATTTCAGGCCCGCCTCCTCCCCGGCCTGATAGTCCATCAATTTAAACCTAAAACCGCGACGCTCAGCCCATCGACGGTACATGCGCAGCAGCATCTCGGCCCAATCCTGTGATTCGGTACCCCCTGCGCCCGGGTGGATCGTGACAATGGCATTGAGGCGGTCGTTCTCCCCGGCGAGCATCGTCTCCGTCTCCAGCCGGTCAATCTCTCGACGCAACCGCGCCAACTCCGCCCTGAAGTCGGCTTCAACGTTCTCGCCTTCGCGCGCGAGCTCCAGGTAGGCCTCCACGTCGGCCAGACGCTGAGCAAGTTTCTCATCCGCCTCCAATACCTGTGCAAGGCGCCGCCGATCCGACAACGCTTTTTGCGAGGCTTCCGGTTTATCCCAGAAGTCAGGCCGAGCAAGCTGTCTTTCTATGGCTTCCAGTTCTCGACGCCGATTAGGAGCGTCAAAGAAAGCTCCTAAGATCTGCGGCGCGACGCCGCAATTCTTGTAATTCCCGTTCTAAGTCTTCAATCACGACATCTCCCTCCACGATCCGGAAGTCCTTGTTGCTACCCCGCCATGGATCCGCCTCCCCTGCGGGTCAGGTCTTGCTCCGGTTGCTAAATGTTTCCGCTGATCGCGCTGCCAGGATCGCCGTCGCCGCCACCACACACAGCCACCCAAACACGTCTCCATGCGCGGTATAAAAAGATCGCCTGGATACATAGCTGAAACGCCCGGTGAGGGTCGCCTGTTCATGGCGAGGCAATGTCTGGATGACCCGTCCATAAGGATCAATGATGGCCGTGATTCCGTCGTTGGTCGCGCGGAGAATATACCGATGATTTTCGATGGCCCGCACTCGTACCATTGCCAAGTGTTGGTCGGCGGCGGAGGAGTCATCGTACCAAGCGTCATCTGAGATATTGACCAAAACGCTCGGCCCCTCCGGTGTCAGCCGCCGCACGAGTTGTGGAAAAATCGCTTCATAGCAGATAAAGACTCCAATCCGACCTTGCGGGGTCTCCGCCGACCCGTAATTCCTCCCCGGCACGAAATCGCCGACCTGCGACGTCACCTTGCCGGCCAATCCGGATAGCCAGCCGGGCACGTACTCACCGAAAGGTACCAAGTGAATCTTAGCATACTCCAGCACCGGCACGCCCAGCGGGTCGAGCACAACAGCGGCGTTTTGCGGTTTGGACTCATCAGCCCCGGCAAAGGTAGTGGCGCCGACAACGGCATAGCTTCGCGCTTGCCGTGCCATGCCTTCAACAGCCCTGCGGAAGGTGGGATCACGATTGAAGAAGAACGGAGCGGAATCTTCGGACCACACAATCAGCGGTATGGCCCTCCCCTCACCCGCGCTCCCGACAGCTTCCAAGCTCAGGCGAACGAGACGTTCAAGCGGTGCCGGATTTCGCCAAGGGGCCCAATCTTCTGCCTGTTCGTTAAGTGGTACGTCCGGCTGGACCAGCACCGCCAAGTTGCCCGCGGGCGGAAGCCGGCCAGGAACAAGTACCTGATTCCCAATTACGAGCGCGCCCACCCAAGCGCCCAGCACTATCCCCGCCGCGCACCTCGGGCGGGATCGACTCTCGACTACAGCCCACGCCAGTAGCGCGCTCGTCGCCACGGCCAGAAACGACAGTCCGTACACTCCGGTGGCCGAAGCGATTTGCCGCAATCCGACCGGCTCGACGGCATAACCCAGCAGGTTCCACGGAAATCCGGAAAAGTAGTAGTACGTACGCCCGAGCTCGAGGGCCGTCCATAAAAACGGCACGAGCAGCAGCGCCCGTCGTATCGAGCGGCTCGCCACCCACGCCACGAGTAGTCCAAATGCTCCCCAGAAACTCGACATGACAACCAGAAACAACAGAAGCACGGCGAAAGCCAGAGTTTCGGGTAGGTTGCCATAATGCTCCATGACTGCAGTGAACCAATAGACGCTGCCGCCAAGAAAAATGGCGCCGGCAAGTGCACCCTCAAGGTACGCTCGCCAAAGCTTACGCTCGTTAAGTGCGGCGAGAACAAGGGGCAGGCATGCAACCCAAACCAGGAAATAGCAATCGAATTTGGGAAAGCACGCCACCAGCAGCAAGCCACTCATGACGCTGGCCGCTACACGAATCGCAGCATGATGGAACATGCGGAGACGAGCAAGTATGTCTGTCCGACCGCCCTCCTCGGTGTCGTCAGACCCATAGACCGCCACGGAAGACATCTGACTGGCCATCGTCTCAGCCTCTCGGGGACCGTCTGATGAAAGGCCGAAATCCCTGTCCGGCAAGGAGGCGTCGCACCCGCTCGGCGTCGGAGGCGGTCGCGTAAGGGCCAACTTGGACGCGGTACAAAGCCCCTAAATTCGAACCTTGGTCCGGCCCCGTAAGATACGCCGGATAACCATGTGATCTCAACTGGTTGACGACCCGCTGCGCGCCGCCGCGATCCTGGCGTGCTTCCACTTGCACGACAAAGCCCCTAACGGCCGGCGATGGAAGCAGCGGACCAGCCGAATCCCGGCCAGGAGGCCGGACGGTGAAACTCCCCGTGTTGCTGGCCTTTGGAAGATCTCCGCCACCCGCAGTGAAAGGCTGCGCAACGCCCACCGCCTGCGATGGCCTCCTGGCCGTAACGGACTCGGCAGCCAGCCCCTCAAGCTTCATCTTTTGCAGCGCAAGTTGCGCATCGTCGCGAGACGCGTAAGGGCCGATTTGGACGACGTAAGACACACCATCAGGGCGTGACCTCTGCGGCCCGACCGTGTTGGCACGGTAGCCTAGCCGGTTCAACACCGCCACTAGCTCTGCCGCTTTTTCTGCGGTCGGAACGGGCGCCATTCCGACAACAAATTCCTCCGCCAGAGGCGCGCTGGGGCGTCTCGGCTCAGCCTTCGCGGCAGCAGGTGCCTCATTGCCCCCGCCGATCCGGTTGCCAGCCGGCTGGGGGGAGCGGCTCGCACCCAACGATTGAGCCATCCTCTGGGCCACGCCCGAGTTGTCAACAGTATTTGACTCTAGTGCCCCAGGGGGCACCGGCTGGCTTATGGGCTGAGACTTTGACAACACCGGGCGGTGAACATCCGCCCCGGGGCGCCTCGGCGGTGCGGCACCGCGTCCAAACGGGAAGCCCACCCAGACACACAGCAGCGCGGTGCCAACGCCAGCCAGAAAGGCTACCACTAGGGCTATGGACTTTCTCTTCGGGGACGGTCCAGGCACGGGTGATGGAAGAGCGGAAGTCGCGGGTTCGTCGCTCCACACTGTCAACGTCGTCCTTCTTATGCAGGGAGCGTCGCGGCTTCGCTCCCGTGACTTACCTTCGAATGAACGGCCGAAAACCTTCCGCGGTCAGTTTCTTCAGCGTCAGCTCGGCCGCCTGTCGCGACGGGAATGGCCCCACCTCGACCCGGTACAGCCAGTCCGTTGCATGGGCTGGCGATGGAGCCATCAGATAGGCCGCGTATCCCCGTTCGCGAAGTACCTCCACCAGCGCCTGGGCATCCTGTAGAACGCTCGATGCCGCCACTTGAACGGTGATACCGGCACGATCAACCCTCGATTCGTCCTTCCTAGCCGTACTGTTGGCCGAGTCGTGCCCTGACGTTGGCCGCCGCCCCAACCGGATCCCGGAGGACACATCGGAGGTTGCGACCGACGTTCTCGCCGAGTCTTGAGCACGAGAAGCAGAGCGAGCGGGTTGCCATGCAGGCTCAGTTTCGCTCTGCGGACCGGGGCTGTCGCGCTGTTGCTGGGGAGGATTCACGGTGGGCGGAACGTCCCCGACCGGCGTAATTTGCTGGGACAGCGGTGCCGGGTTCGACGCCTGGCGGCTGCGTCCTACCAAGAATCCCAGCGCGAAAAACACGGCGCAGACTGCAACCAGCGCCAAAAACAGCGTCCCTAACTGGCGGACTGTTAACCCGCCGTCCTCACCCTCCCGATGACCTAATGCCATACCGTGCTCCTTACTAGGTCGATCCGTCCTGACACGGGTGACTTGGGAACCCTGGCTGCCGCCACCTGCCACCCTCGATTCGCTCCACGTCGTAAGACGTTCACTTCTCAGCGATCGATCCTCATGCCTTCGGCGCAGGACCGGGCGAGACCGAAGCGCTCCCTCCGACCCTGGCCGCCAAACCGGTCAGCAGATCAATCGGCAGAGGAAAGACAATCGTGGTGTTCTTTTCGGCGCCAATCTCGATCAGCGTCTGAAGATAACGTAACGTGATGGCGACCGGTTCGCGATTGAGTACGGCGGCGGCTTCGGCCAGCTTGGTCGAGGCCTGGAACTCGCCGTCGGCCGCGATGATCTTGGCCCGGCGCTCCCGTTCCGCCTCCGCCTGTGCGGCGATGGCACGCTGCATCTCTTGTGGAAGGTCGACTTGCTTCACCTGCACCTGGGTTACTTTGATGCCCCAGGGCTCCGTGTGCTCGTCCAGAATGGTTTGCAGGCGCGCGTTCAGCTTCTCGCGCTGGGAAAGCAGGTCATCCAACTCGACCTCGCCCAGAACCGAGCGGAGGCTGGTCTGCGCGGCCTGCTCCACCGCGTAGCGGTAATTTTCAACTTCCACAATAGCTTGCGTCGCGCTCATCACACGAAAGTAAACGACGGCATTAACTTTCAGTGAGACGTTGTCTCGAGTGATGATGTCCTGCGGAGGAACATCCCACGTCGTGACTCGCAGCGAAACCTTCACAATCTTGTCGATCGGCCAGAGAATCAGGATCACACCCGGCCCTTTGTCCCTCTTCAGCACGCGGCCCAAGCGGAAAACTACGGCTCGCTCGTACTCGCGCATGATGTTCAGACACTTGAAAATCCAGATCAAAAAAATGATGATGATAATCGCCAGGCCGGTGTTTGCGTCCATCCCTCCTCCTTCACGTCGCTGTCCAGATCGATCAACAACCTCGTCCATTCAAGCGCTATCGCTAGGCGGCCCGAAAGCAAATTTCACCCCTTTCGGGTCAATCCGTGATAGACGCCTCCGCCCTTTACCGAGTCCTTCGGCCACGATGGCGCCTCGCGGCTCCGCCATTCGCCCTTCAGCCTCTGGCCCCTCGGCTCACGGCTCGGGCTTTTCCGGTTCCACCTCCAGCGTCAATCCTTCCACTTTGCGCACCCGAATCCGGCTCCCACTCGGAACCGCGCGTCCCGCTCGGGCTTTCCATAGCTCCCCGCGAATCAGTACTTGACCCTCGGGCGACAGGTCCGTGTTCGCTATCCCCACCGCGTCGACCAACCCGTCGGCTCCGGTTACTGCTTTTCGCTTCTGGGCTTCCAATGCTACCCGCACCAGGATGATCGTGATAACCGCTATCGGAATGGTCACGCTCAACGACGTGCCGAAGTGGATCTGTGCACCCGGCAATGGCGACTGCACCAGAATCAGCGACCCTATAATCATAGCGATGATACCACCGACCGCCAATACGCCGTGCGAACTCACCTTCACCTCCAGCGCAAAGAGAATGAAGGCTAAGATAATCAGCGCCACACCCGTGTAATTAATGGGCAGCAAGTGGAATGCGTATAACGCCAAAATGACGGCGATCGCCCCTCCCACCCCCGGCAATACCATGCCCGGATGGGTGAATTCGAGATAAAGGCAGAGCACCCCGAGCGCCCCAAGGATAAAAGCTATGTTGGGATCGGCGATCCGGGAGAGGAACCGCTGGCGCGAAGTCATCACATACGGCTCAATCTTGGCGTTCTGGAGATGGAGCGTTGCCGTGCCGCCTTCGAAACGCTTGACCGTCCTGCCGTCAAGTCGTGACAGCAGTTCTTGCGGCGAGTCGGCAACCAAATCAATCAGATGATTCTGCAGCGCCTCCTTTTCCGTGAATGATTTACTCTGCCGCACACCGGCCTCCGCCAGTTGAACGTTGCGCCCTCGCTTGTCCGCAATGCTGCGAATATACGCGGCGGCGTCATTTTCGATCTTCTCGCCCAGCGTCTTGCCAATGTCGGCCCCATTCATCAGCACCGGATGGGCGGCTCCCGTATTGGTGCCCGGGGCCATCGCGGCCACATCGCCAGCGAGCAGAATGAAGAACCCCGCCGAAGCCGCACGGCTGCCGCTCGGCGCGACATAGGTGATAATCGGCACTCGCGAGCTGATGACCGTCTTCACGATATCTCGCATCGAGCTTTCCAGGCCGCCCGGGGTGCTGAGCTCGAGAATGACCGCCGCGGCCTGGATTTGATTGGCGTGCTCGATGCCGCGCTCTACATACTCAGCAGTGATCGGTTCCACGATGTTGTCGAGATCGATCTCCACAACCACCGGACGCCGAGACGTTGGGGACGAATCCGCCCTGAGCAGGGTAGCAAGAAGAAGCAATCCGGTCGCAAACAGCAGCGGAGGGGAAACGCAAGGCACCCAACCGCGGCGGGGGACTGGCCGAGCTTCCCTGCCCTTCTCCGTGCAGCGGCCTTGGGACAGGTGACTCAACACCATCTCGGTCAGTAGTCCACCCAGCCTCCGGTGACTGCACCCCTGTCGATCCGTGCCGATCTTATCCCTCATTCAATGAGCCCGCGCATGCCTGCCGGACTGCCTCTCGACAACTTGCACTAATTGTCGGGCGTCACGATTGCCGGGGTCGAGCGTTAACGCCATCCGCCCGTGTTCGAGCGCCGCCAAGGGCCGGTTGAGCGCAAGATAGACCCGCGCCAGCCACAACTGAGTCATGGCACTGTTATCCAACCGCGCGGAATTCTCAAGTTCCGCCGCCGCTTCGCGATGCCGGCCTTCAGCCTCGTAGGTCTGGCCCAACAACAAGTGAACCTCGTTATTTTCGGGTACTAGGGAAGCCGCTTCGGTTAACTCCCGCTCCGCTTCTTGAACCTTCCCCTCGGCCAGCAGCCGCCGCCCCCGGTCAATATGAAACTGCCCGTGCTCCTCAGGAGACTTCCTCGCTAACCCCGCCTCTTGTTGGTTGCGAATCGTTAAAGCCAGCAGCCGAAACGCGTGACCGTCATATTGCTTCTTTACCCGCCACTGGGGTGCGAACTCAGGCGTCGTGCCGCCCTTCCCATCTCCTCCATGAACCGCCAACCAGCGGCTCTCCTGCCGCTCGCCTTCGGTGTCGCCGAGAAAGCCATCAACCATTGCCAGTAACGCGTGCGCCTCAGGATCATCTTCGTCATGTTTCAGATGGTCGCGAAGAGATGTTGCAGCCTCCTGGTATTTCTTCAAATACCAGTAGCAGGCAGCGAGATTGAAGCCGTAATCGGGATCAGAAGGATCACCCTGATAAGCTCGCTCGAAATGAGCGACCGCGGCGGCGTAGGCGCCGTGTCGGGCCTCCATCACACCCAGGTTATTCGCCACCTCACTCAGCGGAATGTGTCGGTCGACTTGCGCAAAAGAGTCTTCCGCCTCGGCATCCTGCCCGAGAAAATAGGCATCAACCCCACGCAGAAAGAGCGATTCGAGATAGTCCGCGTCGCCACTGACGAGCTTGGCCAGCCATCTTTTCGATGTTGCATACTCTTTCTCGTCGAAGTAGTAGCGCCCCAGCTCGAAGGCGGGTCGGTGATCAGCAGGATTCAAACGATCGGCCTCCGTGAAAAAATGGACTCGGCTCTGGTCGTCGCCGGCGAGCAGACCGCGGACGTAGTTCTCGAATGCGTCTAAGCGAATCGGCGGAAAGCGACGGGCAAATTCTCCTTCCGTGCCTGTCGTAAACCCGGGATCATAGGTGGCCAGTAACCGCCAGGCAAGGTGAGTTTGAATGGACACGAGGTCGGTCAGCTCGCCGGTCGCCTCGAGAGGGGGATGTAGCTTCATGCGACGCATCTCCAGCAAGCGGCATTGGGCAGTCAAGCGGCCGCCTTCCACTTGAAAGCTCCCGATAACCCCCCAGTTCACCCCGAGCGTCTCGGCCACTTTATACGCGGTGGCCAGAGTCACGGGAGTGCCGGCGGGAATGCCGAGTTGCACGTAAGCGGCGTCGCGTTCGTCGCGGCCGAGGACGTATCGGTCGGCCCCGGCCAGCCGCGTGGACAACACCTCGGCAAAAGCCTCCGAGATCCAGCCGAGATCTCCGTTGGCGCTGCGGTTCTCAAAAGGAAAGACGACGATGGTACGCGTCTCGATCGCCGCCCGAAGGCTTGATGACGCGATCAGGATCAGCCACGGGAGAAGCTTCTTCATGCCGGTCTCTATTTCCTTGCCATTATATCACTTGTTAGCCGAGCATTTCGCCGCGTCCCGACCTTGAAACCCTCGGGAAAGTGGCGGCAACCGCAAGCCCGCTGGACACGCCAACAGGAAATGGCTAGACTCTTTTTTGAAACCTGAGATTGGCGTGAGTGGGAGGTTTGGCAATGACGCATTGTCCGGAATGTGAGGCCGTGCTTGACATGGAAGAGGACGACGTCGAGGAGGGCCAAACGCTAAACTGCCCGGAGTGCGACGCTGAGTTGGAGGTGGTGAGCACGAACCCCGTCGAACTAGACGTGGTTTCGGGCGGGGATGAGGAGGAGGAAGGAGAAGACTGGTAGCGATGCGACCGGTAGCGACGGGATGCCTCGAGTTGGGCAGGCCGGTGGAGGGCAACATTTCGCCACTCGGGATTTTGATCCTGCTCGCTGCGGCGGCGTGGACTGTTTTTCCGCGGCACGCCGACGCCAAGCAGAAGCAACCGGTCTCAAGGACGATTAAAGGATCGGTGCTTGACGAGCAGGATCATCCCATTGTGGGCGCGACAGTCGAGCTGACCGACAAGGAGAGCGGCAAGAAGTTCGATATTTACTCTCAAGCCGGGGGCCAGTACGAATTCTCCGGACTGGAATTCACCCACGACTATGAGGTCCAGGCGCGCTACCAGGGGCGCACGTCCGAGATTCGGCACGCCAGTTCTCTGGATGATTCGCGGATCCTGGTGCTGAATTTGAGGATTCCTTCCGGTGGACCTTAGGCTGCACGTGGTTTTTCCGCACTGGCCTGCTCGGCGCCCGGTAGCAGGCCAGTGTGCATCCGGCCCGGTAGGGCGAGATCAGGGGCACGACTGGCGGTGAGAAAAACCCTATTAGCCGCGATCTGGCTGGCCGCCGAAACGGGTCTGCTCACCGGCGCGGGGCGGCCGCCGGCCGCGACTTTTCCTGAAAAGCGCCACGTCAGTGCGTTCGATTATCAACAAGCGCAAGGCCAAGTCCACGTCGCTTTCCGCGCCGCGACCAATTTAGCCGCCACTCGCGCCGAGATCCGAGTCAAAAAATATAAGAAAGATTACCTTCTGCGCGCCGTCTTCCGAAACCTGCCTTCTCCCGGCCGCTTCGGACCTGCCTACCTGACCTACGTGGTCTGGGCGGTGACGCCGGACGGGCGGGTTGGCAACATTGGCGAAGTCGAGATTTCCGGAAATCGGGGCTCTATGGAAGTTCTGGCTGGCATGCGGAAGTTCGGCATTGCGGTTACCGCCGAGCCTTACTTCGCGGTGCCGCAACCCAGCGATCGGGTGGTATTGGAAAGTGATTCCGCCCGGGACTCGCGGGGAGCGCTTGAACCCATTCCCGTAACCTACAGCGTGATGGACAAGGATCGCTCGATCGCGTTCGACAGCGATCAACCGCCGACCGGTGATTCTCAGGCTTCGCTCGCCTTACTCGAAGCTCGGAACGCGATTCGAATTGCCCGTAAGGCAGGCGCTGACCGCTACGCCGCTTCGACGTTCACCCAGGCCGTCCAACTTTTGGCCGGCTCGGAGGCGCTCGAGGCCCAGCGCGCCGCCCGCGACCGAGTTGCCAACGCGGCGCGTCAAGTGGTGATCATGGCGGAAGATGCCCGCGCCATCGCCGTCCACCAGCACCGCCAGCCTTAAGATCAAGCGGCGTTTGGCCGCCTCGGGGGCGACCGGCGGCTACTTGACCTTGATCATCACCACACCGTGGCGGGGAACTTCCGCCGAGAAGCTGCCCTCAAACGACCCGAGGTCTTTGTGAGCCCACAAGTCGCGGACGATCGCCGACCCGGAGACCCCAATATCGCTGAAGTTCACACCGATCTTCTCCGCATCCTCGCCGCGATTAAACAAGCCTACGGCGGTGCTTCCGTCGGCGAGCGGCTTGGCCCAGACTTCATATGGACCCTCTTGCCATACGCGACGGCCCTGGGCACCTTTCGAGTCCTGATCGACAGCGATCACCTCTTTGTTGGTCAGGATTTCCAGTGTTTCCCGATTCATTTTTGAAAGGTCGTTTCCGGCCAGCAACGGAGCCGCCAGAAGGCACCATAGGCTCATGTGCGTCAGGTACTCATCGCGGTTCATGTGGCCGTTGCCGACCTCGAGCATGTCAGGATCGTTCCAATGCCCGGGTTTGGCGTATTTCTCGAGCCCGTTCTGATCAAATCCAATCACCGACATGCGGTCATAATGATCGCTGATATCGCCCGTCGTCCGCCACAAATTCCCGCCCACCGAAGGCCCCCAACGCCACACCGCTTGCAGTCCGTATTGGCATAAACTGTAAACGATAGGGCGCCCCGTGGCGAGCAGCGCATCGTGCATTTTCCGGTAAACCTCCTGCATCTGCTCGGGCTTATAGACGCGCGAGGCGCTGCACCAGTCGTACTTCAAGTAGTCGATGCCCCACGCCGCATATTGCCGGGCATCCTGGGCTTCATGCTGGTAACTGCCTTCGTATCCGGCGCACGTCTTCGGTCCGGGTGAGGAGTAGATGCCGATCTTGAGCCCTTTGCTGTGGACGTAGTCGGCCAGCGCCTTCATGTCGCCAAATTTCCCATTGGGACGGATATTACCGTCGGCGTCGCGGCGGCCCTGCCAGCAATCGTCGATGTTGACGTAGGTATAACCGGCGTTTTTCATGCCGTTCGACGCGATCGCATCGGCCGCCGCCCGCACATCAGCGGCGGTAACCCGGCAGCCAAAATGATTCCAACTGTTCCAGCCCATCGGAGGTGTTGCGGCCAAGGTAGAGTCCTCGGCCAACAGAGCACCGGAAAGGCTCATCCCCAGCAACGCCGCGCCCGCAAGCGCTTTCACCCAGCATGGAAATCGGCAAGTCATCGTTCGCTCCTTGTTTTCGCTCGAAAGTGTCCGAACAAGCGCGGCAGTGTACTACCACCCAGCAGCCGTGTCCAGCACGAACCATTTTGGACGGTCCTAAGAGCCTCTCGCCGGCTCGCTGCTCAGCACGAGCGATGGGGATAAAACGGGTGATTTCGGCTCCCGGCCGGGTTGGCGCTTAAACTGCTTGCTCAGCGCCAATCCTTGCTGTTGGTAGGAAGAACCTATGGACGGCCCGTAAATTTTTTCCGGTTCCTTCGCCATCTTGTAATATTTCAACCGTCCGATGAGCTGCCGGTCTTCCAAAAGGATGGGCACTTCGTGGACTCGCACCTCTAAAACCGCCTTCGTGCCTCGGGTCGGACTCAGGCCGTAGCCGAAGCCGGGGTCAAAGAAGCCGGCGTAGTGGATGCGGAACTCACCGATCGACGGGTCAAAGGGCACCATCTCCGCCGCGTGGGTGGGAGGCACGCTGATCCTTTCCCACGACGCCAACAGATAGAAATCGCGCGGGTTAAGAATTAAACCCTTGGGGCCCGGGCTTGGGATCACTTCCCAAAACTCATCGATGTCGTAATAGTCGACTTGATCCAGATCGATGGGAGGAGCATTGTGTTTCGCCTTGTAGGCTACGATATTGGATTCGCCCTCCCCTTGCAAATCCACTGAAACGCACATCCCGCGGTCGATCTGGGGCTCAATCGGATTCTCACCGTCCTCGAACACCAGCCCTTCCTTCTCAGCCAATTTTGCCAGCCGGCCGTCGCTCGAAGGCGGGTTCCCTCGGATGAAACGCAATTGGTTGAGCTTGATTCCCTTGCGCACCACGATCGGGAAAGTCCGGGACACGATCTCCAGATACAGCGGTCCTGCGTAGCCCGGCGGGACACGCTCAAACTCCGAGCCGGCCTCCGTAATCAACCGCGTGAAAATGTCCAGGCGACCGGTGGTACTCTTCGGGTTCGCCTGCCCCCACACATCGGAAGGCAGACTCAGGCTCTCAATCAGGGGCACGATGAAGACAGAGTTCCTGGAGAATGTGGCGGAAGGCTCAAGCGGGATCTCGCGGATGAACAAATCGTGAATCTTCTTTTCTACCGTGGATTTGCTGGGCAGGAAACTGGCGCGCACCTCATAGGCCACCGAGCCCAATCGCAAATCGATGCTGGCGGGTTGAATTTGGTCGGGTGTGATCGGGATCGGGGCGATGATCTTCCCGGCATCGATCAGAGCGGCGATGGTCTGGGACGGCAAGATTCCCGTAGCCAGAGGCCCGACCCGGGGGTTTTGAATAAGACTCACGATCGCCTCCTTTCGGTTCGATCACCGCTAACACACGCCGAGCGGTAGCCGGCCGGCTTCTGAGGCGAGCCGCAAGAACCGGCGAGCCCGTTACGCCGACGGCCGAAACGCTCACCGCTGCCCACCGCCTTCCCCTCCGCGACCGGCAGGCGTTCCCCGCCGGCCGCTCCATCCCCGCTCGCACAGCAACTTAGCATGGCCTGGACCGTTTGTCACGGTTTGACAGATTGCTCAGGAATGCAGTGCTGGGCCGCAGGCGGTTCGAACGGAATGAGCCCCCGGAGGGGCCGGCGACGGCCCGGCTGTGGGCGTCGCTGCGCGAGCCGGGCTTTCAGCGGCCGATGAACTTGGTGATTTCCAGGTGCCCTTCGACGCTCGTCCCCAGAAACAGGAACTCCTCGCGCGATGTCACGCAACCGAACAGCGCGCGGCCGACAGCCGGCGGGGGAAGATGATAGGTATCGGTGATCTCGCTCGCGCCCAGGTCAAGGAGCGCTAGGGCAGAGCGCGAGTGCGGATCCTGGCGGGTCGGCGTATGCGCCAGCTGCATTACCAGACTGTTGCCGCCCGCGAAGCTAATTTCGACGGGCTTGAGGCCGGGGTGTGGAAGTTTCACGCTGAGCTCGCGCACGATGGTTCCGTCCGACGAGACGGCGTAAAGCAGCGCTGGGTTCGTTGCCCTGGCCAGGTAGAGGTTGCCGTCCAGGTCGCACTGGGCTCCTGACTGCATGGCTCGTGGGGGCGGAGCAGAAAAATGGATTTTCCCCGTCTCGTAAAGCTCGTGGTGCGCCGGCTCCTGAAGCTGTGTGCTCTCCCGTACTGATGGCACACCTTGGGCCGGCGGTTGTTGGATAGCCGGCGTCCTCGCAAAGGACCATGCTCCCGCCCAGGCCAGAAAGATGCAACTGCTGTAAACGTACACCCTCATGGGACTGTGCCCCCCGGATGCCGATGCTCAGCTCTCAACGCTGAGATTGATGAACGAATACCTGCCGTCACAACCGAGCACGTAAACAAGCGTCCCGGTCCCCGGCGCGGCGCAAAGCCAAACAGTATTGAGACTGTTCAAACGCCTTTTGGACCTCCTCGCCGGGGGTTTACCCCCGCGTTTTGGCACCATCGTAATCGTCTGTTTTTGTGTGTCAACCCTGTCCGCGATATGGGGTTAGGGAGCGTCCCTCAAGCGGGGCCTGCCGTCGCGATGGAGGAATCAGCTTTGCCCGGATTTCACTTGTGGAATTGCGTGCCGGACGACGGCGGCGGGTGTATAATCCCGCCCGCTTCGTGGCTCGGGGCGCTACTCGCCCGGCTCAGGAAGTGAGGATCCGAGCGGCGGTGGCCAGCCGCCGCTCATCATGGAGGATATTCGGTGGGAGCGAAGGTCTTAACCGTTCTATTGGCAAGTTGCCTGAGTGTCGCCGTGACGGCGCGAGGCCAAACGTACCGGTCTCATATCGCCCATCCGATCGTGCAGTACAAGATGTCGGCCACGCTCGACCCCCTGAACAAAACGGTGAAGGGGCACTACACCCTAACCTGGTGGAATCACACCGCGGACACAATTCCCGACCTTTACTTCCATCTTTACCTTAACGCCTTCAAGAACCTGGATAGCACCTTCATGCGCGAGGGCACCGTCAGCCGGCGGCGGGATTTGCTGCGATCGTGGAGGACCATGCCGGAGGCCGCCAAGTGGGGCTGGGTGGATATGGATCGAATTCAGGTGGTGGACGGGCCCGATTTGACCCAACTTCAGACCTTCGTTCATCCCGATGACGATAACGCCTCCGACCAGACCGTGATGCGGATCGTGCTGCCGCAACCGATCCCGCCGCACGGCACCATCCGACTGGCCGTGGACTTCACGTCCAAACTGCCGCGGGCCATTGCCCGCACCGGTTACGACGGCGATTATTTCCTGGTGGCTCAATGGTTTCCGAAGATTGGCGTCTACGAAGGCCCCGGCGAGCGGGGTCGAAAGCAGGGAGGCTGGAACTGCCACCAGTTTCACGCCAACACGGAGTTTTACGCCGATTACGGAGTTTACGACGTCGATCTCACCGTACCTGCCGACTACAAGGTGGGAGCCACCGGATTGACTCGAGGCGTGCGCCAAAATCCGGACGGCACGACGACGTACAACCAATACCAGGAAGACGTTCACGATTTTGCCTGGACGGCGAGCCCCCGCTTTCTGAAGATCACGCGAAAGTTCGCCTGGAACGACGAAGTGAAGCCCCAGGAGCTGCTTCACTGGAGCCATGTCTTCGGCTTGCCGGCCGATGATGTGGCCCTGCGGGATGTGGATGTCATCCTCATGTTGCAACCGGATCATCGGGGGGTGGAGGATCGCTATTTTCGCGCCGTATTCAATGGCCTGAAGTATTTCGGACTGTGGTACGGGCAGTACCCCTATGACACGTTGACCGTGGTCGACCCGCCGCGGCATTCCAACACCGGAGGCATGGAATACCCCACGTTTATCACGGCGGGGTCGTATTTCTGGCCGGGCGCCCACCAGTTCGACCCGGAAGGCGTGACGGTCCACGAGTTTGGCCACCAGTTCTGGTACGGTCTAGTGGGCAACAACGAGTTTGAGGAAGCATGGCTCGACGAGGGTTTTAACACCTACTCCACGGGGAAAGTCCTCGAGGCAGCCTACGGACCGAGTTGCGGTTACGAAGAGGTGCTCGGCATCCCGATCCCAAATCTGAGCTGGCTGAGCGTATCCTTGCCGGCCTTCCCATTTGCCGACTTGGGAAGCATCCCGATCGGACCTTATTTCTCCTGCGTGCCGATGCCGGAGCGAACCTCCGGTCGCCTTTTCTACCTGAACCACGCCAAGGACGACGACCTTGTACGCCGCGGTTGGGAATACGTGGACGGGGCCAGCTACGTGGTGAATTCCTATACCCGCGTAGGGCTGACGTTGCGGACGCTGGAAAGTTACCTGGGCGAAGACACCATGGCGCGCGTCATGCGAACCTACCAACAGCGCTGGCGTTACCGCCACCCCACGACGCGGGATTTTATCGACGTAGTCAACGAAGTCGCCGGGCGCAACATGGACTGGTTCTTCAACCAGTTTTTCTACAATTCCGATCTCACCGACTATGCGGTGGCCAGCATTTCGGCGGAGCCGCTAGGAGGCAAGGTGGGCATTTACGACGAAAATGGCCGGAAAGTCGCGCATTCGGAACGGGAAGCGGAGACCAAGTCTGCTAAGAGCGCGGCCAGGGTCTACCGGTCTACTGTGCTAGTGAAGCGGCTGGGGGAAACCCTGGCTCCGGTGGACGTTCGGATCACTTTCGATAACGGCGAAACCGTGTGGGAACAATGGGATGGCCAGTATCGCTGGACAAGATACACCTTCGACAAGCCCTCTCGAATCCAGGTCGCGGAGGTGGACCCGGAGCACAAGCTGGCCATAGACGCTGACTTCAATAATAACAGCTACTTACGCGATGTGGATGGAACCGGGGCAGCCAAATGGTATCTGCGGTGGATTTTCTGGGTGGAGAACTTGTTCTTCGCTGGCGGGTTCTTGGCTTAAGGGGCTAGGTTGATTTCAACATGTTGAATATAAATGGGTTATGCTCACAATACGGCGACAAGGAGAAAGGTTGTCAGCGCTGAGATTCGCCTTGACAATCAGTGATTATTACAATAATATAATTGAAGTACTATTGATTCCACCCGGCTTGAGCCAGCATCGGATTCGCACAACCTGGCGGGCGGTAGGCCGCCTTGGCCGTCGTCCCCGGAAACGCCTCGGCACATCTCCGCACTGGCTCGCTTTTGGAGAAGTGCGGTATAAGGGTAAGCCCGAAGTCGTGGAGTTAAGACAATGAGCGTGCGATCGGCGATCAGGCAGGGTCTCCATCTGGCCGGGCGGGCGAGCGCCGGCGTTTGGGCATTGTTTCTCGCCAATCTTGCGCTCGCGGCCATCGCCACGGAGCCGGTCTATCACGGTATTCTGAGCTTCAGCGGCCACAGCCTGGCCGCCCGGATGTTGGCCACCGGCTTTTCCCCAGACTGGCTGACCGATTTCTCGTTTAACGGGGCGGGAGCCCTCGACCGTTATGCTCGCTGGATCGCCGCCGTCGGCCTTTTGTCGATCCCGGTTGACGCCGTTTTGGCCGGCGGAGTTCTGGCGCGCTTTCAGGAGGCGGATCGCGGGCACAAGTCGAGCGGGTATTTCCGGGACTGCGGTCGCTATGCCGGGCGGCTGCTCCGTCTGATGTTAGTCGGCTTAATCCTATATTGGCTGGTATTGCGATTGCTTCACCAAAGTCTGGGAGGAATTATCAACCGTTGGACGGCCGACTGGCTGGATGACCGGACCGTCTTCGCGGCCAACCTGGGGCTGGGCGCGCTGGTGATTCTGGGGTTGGTTTTTGTCAATCTGGTCATGGATTATGCTCAGGTGCGCTTGGTCATGGACGACGAATCGAGCGCCATCGCCTCGTTTCTTGGATCGCTGGGTCTGACGTTGAAGCGCTTGCGGACAGTGTTCGCGGTGTATCTGCTCCCTTCCCTGGGCGGTATCAGTTTGCTCTTGCTGTACCGGCTCCTGATGCCGTGGCGGTTCATCAACAGCCACACGGTGAACCCGCCTGGTCGCGGCTGGCAGGAACCTCTCACCCTGGCGCTGCTGTTCGCCGGCCAGCAGGCCGTCATGTTTGGGCGGTTCTGGTTTCGCGTGGCGACCTGGGCTAGCGAATGGAGCTACGTGCGCGCCTGGAAGTCCCAGATGGGCCGCTGAGCGGGCGGTGCACCATGCGCGACTCGCTCATCGAGGCCGAACGGCGGGTGCTCGAAGCCCTGTGCCAAGGCCTGGGGAAGGAAGAAGCCGGAACTCTGTTGAGAAACTATGCGTGGCGTGAGCCCTCTCATCAAGTCTTGTTTTCGGCTTTGACGGAAATTTCCAGCACCAATTCCGAGGTTATCCGCGCTGAACTCCCCGCGCGGCTGGTGCGAAAGGGATTTCCGGACCTTGATTGGGAACATCTCTTTCGGGCTTCGCCGTCCGACAAGGAGGAAACCCTGGCTTTGATGCGGCGGCTGGCCGGAGCGGCTTAGCGCGTCACGGCAACGCGGACAGTGGCCGTGGCAGCCTCAGGGTGCTCGCTCCCTGCTCATCGCCGAGCGCCGCCCGGGAAATAACCAGAAAGACTATGGCCATCACCGATTTGCAAAAGAAAGCTGCCCAGGCAATCGTCAATATCTTCGAGACCGGACGGCCCCAGGGGAATTACGGGAGCGTAACGCTGCTCGCTGGCGATACGGGTCATCTCACCTACGGCCGTTCCCAAACCACTCTGGCCAGCGGCAGTCTCTATTTGCTCATTCAGCAGTACTGTGACGCTCCGGGCGCCTATTACGCTTCCGAGCTCCGCCCGTACCTACCGGGTCTCGCCAACCGCGACTTCAGCCTGGACAACGACGCCTCCTTCCGGTCTCTGCTCCACGCCGCCGGCGACGATCCGGTCATGCACGACACCCAGGACCGGTTTTTTGACCGGGAATACTGGAGCCCTTGCGTCTCGACTGCGGCCAGCATGGGCATTCAGGGAGCCCTGGGAACCAGCGTCATCTATGATAGCTTCATTCAAGGGGCTTTCAGGATCATCCGGGATCTGACCAATGTGGACCACGGCCTGGCCAGCGCGATCGGAGAGCAGGCCTGGATTGCCGCTTACGTCGCCGAGCGGAGAAATTGGCTGGCCACCAACCGCAATACCCTCTTGCAGCGCACGGTGTATCGCATGGACGCCTTCACCCGTCTGATGAGTGACGGGAAATGGGACCTGGCTCTGCCCCTCACCGTCCTCGGCCAGACCATTGACGAAGGGGTGCTCTCCGCAACCCCCTTGCGAGCCGCCGCGCATCCGCCCGACGAGCGCGTCCTGGTCGTGGCGACGCCCCTCATGAGGGGTCCGGACGTGCTCGCCGTGCAGCAGGCTTTGGAACAGGCAGGATTCACCATCAGCGATCACAGCGGCTACGGCCCCGACACGGCCGCGGCGGTGAAACAGTTTCAGGCTCAACACGGCTTAGCGGTGGACGGAGCCGTCGGCCCCGCCACGCGCGCGGCGCTGGGCCTGTAGTCGTTCCTGGCGGCTGTCTCGGATCGAGGTGCTCATGCCCGTCAAGCTCACGTCGACGCAGTATAAGATCATCGCCGCGACCATTCTCCTTGCCGGCATCTCGCTCGCCCTTGCCGTCAAGTATTTCGAAAAAGCTTTCCCTGAGGCTTCCATTACGTTTCGGGTTAACCGGACAGAATCGCAGGCGATTGCCGCGCGTTTCGTCGCCGATCGCCGGTTTGACCTGGCGGGCTACCAGCACGCGGCCGTGTTTAACTATGACGATGACACCAAGTTGTACCTCGAGCGCACCCAGGGCCTGGAGCGAATGAATCAATTGGCGCGCGGGCCGATTCACCTGTGGCGCTGGGACCATCGCTGGTTCAAGTCCGGGCAGAAAGAAGAGTTCCGCGTGAGCGTGACCCCGGGCGGCGACGTCGTGGGCTTCGACCACGAGATTCCCGAGGCGGCGCCGGGAGCCCATCTCGATCAGAACGCCGCCCGCCAAATTGCGGAAGGATTCCTGACCGGCGTGATGAAGCGCGACCTGAACGCCCTCGAGTTTATGGAAGCGACGAGCCGGCAGCGCCCCGCCCGCACTGACCACTCGTTCACGTGGAAGCAGAAGGACGTCAACCTTGGTGACGGCAGCCTGCGCATCGAGGTGGAGGTGGATGGCGACCGCGTGGCCGGCTACGAGGAGTTCGTCAAGATTCCCGATCAGTGGATTCGCGATTACCAGCGCTTGCGCTCGCGCAATGTATCGGCCCAGGTGATCGATCAGGTGCTCTGGGCCCTGCTGAGCGTCGCCATGCTCGTGCTGCTGGTTATGCGCCTGCGCGATGGCGACGTGCCGTGGCGGCTCGCCGCAACGTTTGGCGCGGTGGCGGCCACGCTTTTTTTTCTCGGCCAGTTGAACACATTCTCGCTGGCCAAGTTCGAGTACGCGACGACGGACCCTTACGCAAGCTTTGTCGCCAATTATCTGGTCCGAAGCATCGTCAGCGCCGTGGGGATCGGGGTGGCGATTTTTCTGCTCATCGCCAGTTCCGAGCCCGTGTACCGCGAGGCTTTTCCCGGCCTGCTATCGCTGCGGCGGGCGCTGACGTGGCAAGGCCTGCGCTCCCGCTCCTTCTTCATGGCCAATGTGGTCGGCATTGGCCTTACCTTCTTTTTCTTCGCCTATCAGACGATTTTCTATTTGGCCGCCAACCGGCTCGAGGCCTGGGCGCCCTCGGACATCCCGTTCTCCAATGACCTCAATACCACCATTCCGTGGGTGGCCGTCCTCTTCACCGGGTTTTTCCCGGCCGTGTCCGAGGAGATGCAGTTTCGCGCTTTCGCCATCCCCTTTCTCAAGAAGGTTTTCCGCTATTGGCCCGTCGCCATCGTGCTGGCCGCGTTCAACTGGGGGTTTCTGCACTCCGCCTACCCCAACCAGCCGTTCTTTATTCGCGGCGTCGAGGTAGGCATGGGCGGCATCATCATCGGCCTGATCATGATGCGGTTCGGCATCGTCGCCACCATGATCTGGCACTACTCCGTCGACGCTTTGTATCAGGCCTTTCTGCTGCTCCGTTCACCCAATCACTACCTGATGCTTTCAGGAGCCGTGACGGCGGGCATCATGTTGATTCCCCTGGGTGTCGCTTTGGTTGCCTATCTCCGCACGGGAACGTTCACAGCCGAAGAACCCCTCACCAACCAGAGCGAAGGCATCCGGCGAATTCCAAAAACGGAAGTGGCGGCGGCGAAGGACGAGATGCCGCCCTATCGGCCGCTCGGCGGGCGGGCGCTGGTGGCGGCACTTGGCCTCATCGTCTTGTTCGGTGCTCTGGCTGCGATCCCGGTATACCGCTTCGGCCAGGAGATCAAACTCCGCGTCACGCGCCGCGATGCTTTGAGTCTGGCCGACGATTTTCTCCGCGCGAAGCACGTGGCGCCCGAGTCCTACCGCCGCGTCGCGACGTTACAGAATCACGTTGATCCGCTGACCCTCAAGTACCTGCTCGAGTATCGATCCGTGCGGGACGCGGACGCCGTTTATCGCCGAGCCACGAAACTGGTCTTGTGGCAAGTTCGCTACTTCCGCCCGCTTCAGATCGAAGAGTATCTCGTGTTTATTGACCCTGAAACCCCGCGGGTGTTCGCCTACCGGCACATCCTTGACGAAAACGCGCCCGGCCCTTCGCTCTCGTCCCAACAGGCTCAGGCGCTCGCCGAGCGGTTTCTGGCCGAGCAAGGCTACGACCTGCACAACTTCACCCTCCAGGACTCGGAAGCGCGGAAACGGAAGGCCCGCGAGGATTACGAGCTGGTGTGGCAGGCGAAGCCCGGCGATCCCCGCAACGTCGGCCAGGCCTATTATCGCCTCCAGGTCGAAGTCGCCGGGGATCAGATCGTCGGCTTCGTGCGCCTGTTCAAACTACCCGAAGCGTGGGTACGCCACGAGCAGCAAAACAGCCTGGTGAACGTCCTGTTGAACGCCTTGAAGGGCATTCTGTATGCCGGCCTGGTTGCCGCATTTGTAGGGCTGTTTGTGCGCCAAGTTCGCCGGGGAGCGCTTCCGTGGAGGCGCGCCGTCAAGGTCGCCATACCGATGTTCGCGGCCATCGCATTGTACGCCGTCCTCCAGGCGCCCGTGCTATACCAATTCTACTCGACCTCCATTCCCCTGAGCACGTTCAAACTGCTTGTCGCCGCCGGTTTCTTGACGTTATGTATCGGTGTCACCGTCCTGATTTGGTTGCTCGTGGCCTTTGCCTCAAGCCTTTATCCGCGATCCTGGAGCATCTTCCTTCCCGCCGCGCGGCGCACCTGGCGGCGTGACGCCCTGGTGGCCCTCGTTGTGAGCCTTGTCGTCGGCGCGGGATTGGATAAACTAACCGCTCTGTTGTACTCCCACTTCCACGCGTACGCCGCCATGAAGGCGGAGCTCGTGCCCGGAGTGCTCAACGCGTGGTGGCCCGGCGCGGCCGTTTTTATGGATGCCCTGCCCCACGCCGTGGCCTACGCCGCCATCGCCGCGTTCCTGATTTATCTGGTGCGGTTCGGCTTTGCCACCCGGGCGTGGTGGCTGTGGCTGGAAGTGGCGCTGCTGGTGGTTACGCTCGGGCCCACCGGCGCGCATTCGGCCGCCGCGTACTTCCTCGGCTGGGCGGACGCGTTGCTGCAGCTCGCGGCCACGATTGCTTTGGTAATCTTCTATTTCCGAGACAACGTGCTCGCCTATGTGGCCGCCGCCTTTTGTCTGCCCCTCGCCGAGCCGCTGGTCTATCTGCTTTCCCAGAGCGCGTCCTTCTTCCGCTGGAACGGGATTTTGTTGGCCTTGCTCACAGCGCTCGCGCTCTGGTGGTTCTTCGTTCCGCGCAGAGCCGCGGCGGCGCGGCCAGACGATGCCCCTCGCCCGTGAACGGCGCCTTTCAATACAAGGCGGGAGCTTCCAACAGCCGGCTTTCCCCGTCGCGCCATAGCGCGTACGTGAGCTTAAATTGGGCGTTCATCGACGCCGCCCCGATCTCGCCGCGAGGATTCATGGCGATCACGCAGATTTGATCGCCCTGCCGGTTTCGGGGATCGGTCTGCGCCATGTGGCGCAACAGTTCTTCGCAGGCTTCCTGGGGCGAAGCGCCCCGGGCCATACTGTGAACGATGGAGACGCTGGTGCAGTAGTTGGTCATCAGGTCCCCGTCCCCGGTCGCCGAAGCCGCTCCGGCGTTATCGTCGGCGTAGACCCCGCAGCCGACAAGCGGCGAGTCCCCCACGCGTCCTGGCAGCTTCCATGCCAGACCCGACGTGGAGCATCCCGAAACCATGTGGCCGCGACCGTCGGTGGCCACCATGCCGATGGTGTCATGGTTCTCGGCGGTAAGCCAGAAGCTGGGGCGATTCGGCGTAGCCTTCCACTTGAGCCAGGCTTCGAGACTTTGCGGGGTGAGCAACTGCTCGGGTTGGAAACCCATCTCCAGGGCAAAGCGAAAGGCACCCCCGCCGGCCAATGTCGTGTGGCGGGTCTTCTCCAGAACCAGCCGGGCCACCGAAATCGGATTCTTGATGCTGTGCAGGCTGCAGACCGCGCCGGCCCGATGCCGCGTGCCGTCCATGATGGCGGCGTCGAGCTCCACTTCGCCTTCCGCGTTGGGCAGTCCGCCATAGCCAACGCTGGTCACGTTCGGATCATTTTCGGGAACGTTAATTCCCTTTTCGACGGCGTCGAGCAGGCTGCCGCCGTTTCGAAACACTTCCGCCGCGCGCTCGTTCGCTGGCTGGCCGTGTTTCCACGTCGACAAGAAAACCGGACTCCCCGAAGCCGCGACGGAAGAGGAGCCCGCCGCGCTTAAATCTGCGGCGGCCACCAGTGCGGCTCCGGTAACGGATTTGATAAACGTTCGCCGATCTGATGAATCCATAAGCTGCCTCCGGGAAGAGACTGAGTCTGGAATCCTGGCTAAACCAATCCATTTCCCGCAGTCGATCCGGGTAGGGAAGAGCCGGATGTGCTGCCGGACAGGGTCGGATGGCCAACCTGGCTTCTACTGCTTGACTCCGGACTTCGAGCTGTCGCTCTCTACCGCTCCCCACCCGCCGCCACCTGGAGTCTCAATTCGCAGAACGCTACCCGCCGGAGCCATGAACGTCACTTTCGATGGCAGGACCGTCGTGCGATACTTTCCGCCGCCTATCGGCACCTTGAGCACGTTTTTGCCCGGCTTTCCCGGTTTTCCGCCCGCCAACCCGTAGGGGGGAAACCGGCGGCGGTCGGAAAGGATGCTCGCGCGAACATCGGTTAAGAACTCCATCTCGCGCACCACGCCGTCGCCCCCCCGGAATCGTCCGGCACCGCCGGATCCGCGCCGCCTCTCATAGCGGACGACGCGGACCGGATAGCTGGACTCGAGCGCCTCGATGGGAGTATTAAGGGAATTGGTCATGTGCGTATGGACGGCGGAAAGTCCATCCGCCGTCGGCCGCGCTCCCATGCCGCCGGCGATCGTCTCATAATAGGTGAACGGTTCCGAAGGCGGCGAACCGTGTGATCGCGGGCTCCCGGGGGCCGCCGGCCGCAATCCGCCGAATGAGAGATTGTTCATCGTGCCGGCGCTCGCGGCGGGGATACGATCCGGGATGGCCAACGCGAGGGCTTTGAGCAGCACGTCCACAATACGCTGCGACGTCTCGACGTTTCCCGCCGCCACCGCCGCCGGGGGAAGGGCGTTGACCACCGAACCTTCCGGAGCCAGCACCTTGATCGGAGTCATTAGGCCAGCCGCAGCCGGCACCTCCTCGCCGAGCAGGCACCGGAAGACATAAAACACGGCCGAGACCGTGATGGCCAACACGGCATTGATGCTGCCTCGCCGCTGTGCCGATGTGCCGGTAAAGTCCACCGTGGCCTGATCGCCATGGATGCGGATGGCAACTATGAGGCGCACCGGGCGGTTGTCGAATCCGTCGTCATCCAGCCAATCTTCGGCCCGATAAACACCGTCCGGAATATTGCGAAGCGCTCGGCGCATGAGGCGTTCGGAATAACGATGGAGGGCGTCAAGGTAAAACGTAACCTTGGCGAGACCGTATTTATCGAGCAGCTCTCTCAACCGCCTCTCGCCCAGACGGCACGCGGCCAGCTGAGCCGTCAGATCCCCTTCGCGCTCCCGAGGCGCGCGTACATTAGCGAGCACCATGGCCAGCACATCCGGAGAGATTTTGCCCCGGTGCACGACGACAACCGGGGGAATCCGCAACCCTTCCTGATAGACCTCTTCGCTCAACCCCATCGAGGCCGGCTGACTACCCCCGATATCGGAGTGATGGGCGCGATTGGCCACGTAGAAGATCGGATGCCGAATGGTGGCCTCGCGCCGCCGCTGGCCGGGCCAGACCGGCATCACGAGCGTGAGGTCCGGCAGGTGGGTGCCGCCCGCGAACGGATCGTTGAGCATGGCTATGTCTCCCGGTCCCAGAGTTAGCCGTTCGATGGCCGCGACGACCGACATCGGCATGGAGCCCAAATGTACGGGCATGTGATCTCCCATCGCGACCACGCGACCCCAGCCGTCAAAGACGGCACAGGAATAATCGCGCCGCTCCTTAATGTTGGGGGAAAACGCCGCGCGCCGGAGCGCCGCGCCCATTTCCTCGGCGATGGAGTGGAAAAGGTTCTTGAAGATTTCCAGCTCTGCCGCTTCCGTCCGCATGGCGCGACGTTCCCTCCGAGGGCTGATTGTAGCTGATTCGCCGTGCGGACGGAGGCGGGTTGTGCAGGCCCCGGGAGCTTTCAGGCACCGCTGCCGCACGATGCCCGCCGATCGGTCTAGTGCCCGCCAACGACGCCGCGAATAATATCCGCGATCCTCCCCGTCTTGGTGTTCATGATGACGACGTCGGCACCGATTGTACCGCGGACATAAACCGGCGGGAGGCGTGGCAACCGACGATCGAGGGGGGGCGGAAGTGGAGCGAGTCGCTTTTGGAGACCAGGAGGAAGCTGGCCGTCACGTTCGAGGTGTTTCTCAAGGCCGGGCGGAAGATTCCCGCCGCGCTTGGCAAGTCCCGGCGGCAATCCTCCGCGCTGATGCCGATAATAGTCGCCTATCTCGGCGCGCTCGCGCTCCGTGAACATCACTCTCAGGGAAGCCGGCCGGTCTTGGCGACCGGCGCGGCCTTCCTCCTCATCTTCACCTTCCGCATCATGATCCCGGCCTTGCCTCCAGTGTTCGCCCCCGTGGCCGTGACCCTGAGCCGACACGTCAGCGATGGCCAATTTCGGACGACTGACCCATGTTCCGAGCGCAACGATCACCGCGGTTGCCGCCATCGATACAATCCAGTGGCGGCCCCCGAGGGGATTTCCCGAACTGTCCATTCTCCACCTCCTCGGCGCGATCGCTGGCACGGAGCCGGGCCCTTCGGCGTTACTCGCTCCGTCTCTATCGAGAGTGTACTCTCTCGCCGAAATAAAACCTATTCGGATGTGATTTCAGCGACCTCAATCTCCAGCAGCGCGTGGCATGAGGAACACACAATCCTTCCACTCTCCTGACCGCCTTCGATCCTGAAAAGCGCCGTCTCGCCGCAGCGGGCACAGGCGGCAGTGGGCGCCGAGGGATCGCGGTCGGGAAGTGGCGATCTCAGGGGCCCGCAAAACTGTCCAACTTGGCGTGTAACAGGTTCAAACGTCGTGTAACACCGGCTGCACACATGGTTGAAACAACACGCCGGACTGCAGGAGTAAACGACATCGGAAGAGCCGCATTTCGGGCACGCCATCGACACAGGGGCGAGGGTCATGATCGGGATCGCCTTCCTTCGGCAGCGACCGGAGCCCTGTCGTCAAGCGCCGGAATTCCCCGCCCAGGTGCTCTCCGGCGGCCTCGATCCGGCCATGGCTACGTATACCTGAACCAGCGCAACAGCTCGACCAGAGACGGCCGCTTGCCGTACATCAACACTCCGACACGATAAATCTTCGCCGAAATCGCCAGTACTCCCGTGGTGGTGACGACCGACAGGCCGAGCGAGAGGGCGATTTGCCACAGTGGCGGCGTTTGCACAGCAATGCGCAGGATCATCAGGATGGGCGAGAGAAATGGCACCAGTGACAACACCACAGAAGTCGTGGAGTTCGGATCGCGCAAGATCACATTGAAGAGCAAAAAGCTAAAGACAATCACGAGCGTAACAGGAGTCTGAAGCTGCTGGGCCTCCTGCTCGGTCGACACCATGGCGCCGACCGCGGCGTACAGGGCCGCATAGAGCAGGTAGCCGGCCAGGAAAAACAACAGCAGGTAAGCCATCCACACCGCCGGCAGATGCAGATGCGGTATTGAGGCCTCCGGGTCGATGGCCGCGGCCATCGCGCCGCCATAAGCGGCCACAGTCCCGGCGGCAACACCCCAGATGAGGTATTGGGTGGCGGCCACACCCGCTACGCCCAGCATTTTGCCGACGAGCAAATGAAAAGGCTTGATCGATGACACCAGCAGCTCCACGATGCGAGTCGATTTCTCCTCCATCACCGACCGCATCGTCGCCACGCCGTAAACGATCAGCGTGACGTAGAGCAGCACGCCGAGCATGATCGCCACCACAAACGTCTGGCCTTTCTCTTCGGTCTCGCCTTGCTCTGTCACCTTGATCAGCCGGACGTTCACCCCCTTCACGATCTCATCGACATCGCTGGCCTGGATTCCCTTCTGCTCGAGCCGGCGAGCGATGACAGCGTTGCTGACCGCGCGGTCGATGGTTCCCATCAGGCTGAAATCGGCCGTATTCCTGGCGTGCAGCTCTGCGATGCCTTGCCGCAGGGCGTCCTGAGGAACGAGCAAGAAAGCGTCCAGGCGACCTCGCTGAATGTCGGCCAGCAGTTCGTCGCGAATGTCCCGGTCGGCAGCCGGCGATTCGACCGTCTTCACCAGCTCGAATTGCGGCTTCCCGTTGCTCACTTTTCCGGCCAGGTCCCGCGCGATCGGAGTCGCCAAGCCGCCCGCTTCGTCCACAATCGCGATCTTCAGCGTTCGGTTCGTCTGCCGTGTGGCCATGTAAATCGAGAAGCCGAAAGTGCCCATGAACAACAGGGGCAAGCCGATCGTGGACAAGATAAAAGCCTTGGTGCGAACACGCGTGATATATTCTCGCTTGATCACCAGTCCGATCTTACGCATCGACACTGGATACCTTCTCAATGAAAATGTCGTTCAGCGGCGGCTCGACGAGCTCAAACCTGCTGATGCGCACCCCGTGGCCGACAGCCGACTTCAAGAGCTCCTGCGGGTCCGCGCCGGGATTCAGTTTCACCTCGACCACGGCACCGTACCGGTTGATGCTGGCAGCCGCGCCGCCTGCCTTAAGGAAGTCGCCGTCGCCGCCCGAGTACTCGATCCGCACCGTATTTTTGCCATACGATTGCTTGATCTGCTTCAAATCGCCGTCCAGGATGTTCCGGCCTTTGTGGATCAGGCAAATCGAATCGCACATCATCTCCACTTGCTCCATGCGGTGGGTCGACAGGATAACGGTAGCCCCCTGGTCGCGCAGTTCGAGCATGATGTCTTTCACCATCACCGCGTTGACCGGATCGAGTCCGGTGAACGGCTCATCGAGAATGATCACCGGAGGGCGGTGAATCACGGCAGCAATAAACTGGACCTTCTGTTGCATCCCCTTGGAAAGGTCAATCACCTTCTTGTGGGCCCAGTGAGCAAGATCGAAGCGCTCCAGCCACTGGTCGGCGCGGCGGCCCGCCTCCACCTCAGACAGTCCTTTGAGCGCCGCCAGAAATACCAACACCTCCTTCACTCGCATGCGCGGATACAGCCCGCGCTCCTCGGGAAGATAGCCGATCACCTCCTGCGACCGCTCACTCAGCAGCTCGCCCAGCAGCCGGATGTCGCCTTCGTCCGGAATCATGATGCGCATCATCATGCGCAACGTGGTGGTTTTGCCGGCCCCGTTTGGACCGAGCAAGCCAAAGATGGCTCCGGCGCGAATCTTCAGGCTGAGGTTATCGACCGCCGTCACCGTATCGAACCGCTTGGTCACTCGTTCGAGTGCCACGGCTTCCCTCATAGCTGCCATCGGCTCTTCTCGCACCTAGTCGAACAGAAAAAAGAGGAACTCAGCCGTCGGAACGAAGTTCCTTCTATAGCATCAAATCTTAGGAACGGCAACGTCAGTCTAACCTCAAGGACTGCATCTCAGGTAAGATAGGCAGCTCGATCGGGCCGCCGAACCATCGGACGCCCGAACCATGATAACGGAAAGGGATCCTGTATGAGAAACGTTGTGATTATCGGCTCGGGATGTGCCGGTTTGACAGCGGCCATTTATGCGGCGCGGGCCAGACTCGAGCCGCTCGTCGTCCGCGGCCACGAGGCCGGGGGGCAACTCAGCCTCACCACTCTGGTCGAGAACTATCCCGGCTTTCCGGACGGCGTTCAGGGGCCGGAGCTCATCGAGAGAATGCAAAAGCAGGCGGCGGCCTTCGGCGCCGAGTTTCGGGAAGGCGACGTGACGCGCGTCGACCTGTCTCGCCGTCCCTTCACGCTAGAAATCGGCAAGGAACACGTTGAGACGCGCACGCTGATCATCGCCTCTGGGGCCTCCGCTAAGATGCTGGGCCTCGAATCCGAGCGGAGATTGCTGGGTCATGGAGTTTCCACTTGCGCGACGTGCGACGGGTATTTTTTCCGCGGGCGGGAGGTCGCTGTGGTCGGGGGCGGCGATACAGCGGCGGAGGAGGCGCTTTTTCTCACCCGCTACGCCACGGTCGTCTATCTCATCCACCGTCGCGACCAACTGCGGGCCTCCAAGATCATGGCCGATCGCCTCATGCACAACGAGAAGATTAAGCCGATTTGGAACACGGTCGTGACGGACGTGCTCGACGTCGCCCGGAATGAAGTGACGGCAGCCAAGCTTCGGAACGTCAGAACCGGCGAGGAGAGCGTCCTGCCGATTGCCGGACTCTTCATCGGCATCGGGCACCAGCCAAATACGGACCTGTTCAGAGGCCAACTGGAAATGAACGAGGTCGGCTACTTGAAGACGCATGACGGAACCAGGACCAGCGTCGCGGGTGTCTTTGCCGCCGGTGACGTGCAAGACCATATCTATCGGCAGGCCATCACCGCGGCGGGCAGCGGCTGCATGGCCGCAATGGACGCCGAAAAGTTTCTGGAGGCAGAACAAGGCTAATGCGACGTTGCCGGGACAATCGACCCGGGCGTTGGTATTGGTTCATGGCGGCTCCCCCGTCCGCGCCGCCCGCTTCCCGAGGTTAACCGGTATTTCGGCACGCGCGATAAGTGCTATAATGAAATAAGGTGATCTGAGCACGCAAGTCCGCGGCGCGAGGACGACCTCCATGCTTACTTTGAAGGAGATTCTGGCGAGAAACGTCCGCGAAGGAGAGCTTTACGAAAAGCTCGACCGCGAGGGGTGGGTTCGTTGCTTCGCGTGCGGGCACTGTTGCCGCATTCCTCCCGGGCAGCTCGGCATCTGCAAGGTCCGGTTCAATCAAGACGGCAAGCTTTACGTCCCCTGGGGCTACGTGGGCGGCATACAGTGCGATCCGATTGAGAAGAAGCCTTTCTTTCACGCCTACCCGGGCGCTCTCGCCTACAGTTTCGGCATGCTGGGCTGCGACCTTCACTGTGCCTACTGCCAGAACTGGGTCACTTCCCAGGCCTTGCGCGATCCAAACGCCGTTTCGCCTCCCCTGGGCACGACGCCCCAAGCCCTCGTGCAGGACGCTGTGCGACACGGCGCGCGCGTTGTGGTCAGCACTTACAACGAACCTCTGATCACCAGCGAATGGGCGGTGGCGATCTTCAAGGAGGCGCGCGCCGCCGGATTGAAAACAGCCTTCGTTTCGAACGGGAACGGAACGCCCCAGGTGCTCGAATATCTGCGGCCTTGGATCGACTTCTATAAGGTTGACCTGAAGAGCTTCGACGACCGCCATTACCGCCAGCTCGGCGGGCGCATTGATCCGATCCTGTGGACCATTCGGCGGCTCCATGAGATGGGCATCTGGCTTGAAGTCGTGACCCTCGTGATTCCCGGCTTTAATGATTCGGACGCGGAGCTCACCCGCCTGGCTGAGTTCCTGGCGAGCGTGTCGCCCGACATCCCCTGGCACGTGACCGCGTTTCACCAGGATTACAAAATGACGGATCCCGAGAACACCCCGCCGGAAACGCTGATCCGCGCCGCCGGTATCGGCAAGCGAGCCGGGCTCCGCTATGTTTACGCGGGAAACCTGCCCGGCCAGGTCGGGGACCTCGAAAACACGTATTGTCCAAACTGCCGCGCACTGCTGATCGAGCGTTACGGCTATCTTATTCGCGGCTACCGCCTGACAGCGGAAGGCTCGTGCCCGCAGTGCGGTACGGCGATCGCCGGCCGTTGGCCGGCTTCGTTTGAGGGCCAAATTACGGACCACCCCTTTCTGCCCCGAGTCCGGAGCAGCGCCGCCTTATTCAACCTGGTCCCGATCCCGTGACCGCCGGCGGGTTCGTCTCCTTCAGCCGCTCACAGGAACCTTGCTGGAAAAGAAAGCACTCACCACCAGGAACAGGGTTAAGCCAATCATCACCAGGCAGGTTGCCCACGCGATCCAGTTGAAAACACGATGGTTGCGATAATCGCCCATCAAGTCAGGCCGGTTGGCGAGACGCAACATAAAGATCAGCACAAAGGGTAACAGGATTCCGTTGACGACCTGCGAGAGCAGGATGATCGGAATCTGTTTTTGCTGGCTCAGGATCATCACCGCCAGTGAGCCCACGAAAATCAGCGCCGTGTAAAGCGAATAGAAGGCCGGCGCCTCGCGAAAACGCTTATCGATGCCGGATTCCACCCCCAACCCTTCACACACGTAATAGGCCGTGGCCAGCGGAAGAATCGACGCCGAAAACAGCGAGGCGTTGCACAGCCCGAAAGCAAACAGCCAACTGGCCGCGCGGCCAGCCAGGGGTCGCAAGGCCAAGGCCGCGTCGGCGGCGTCGTGGATCGGCCCGCGTCCGGTCCGGTAGATCGTCGCTGCGCAGGCGACGATGATAAAGAAGGCCACCACGTCGGTCATGATGCAGCCGACGATGACGTCCCAGCGGGAGAGCCGGTAGTCCCGCAATTTGATACCCTTTTCGACGACGGCGGATTGCAGGTAAAACTGCATCCAAGGCGCGATCGTCGTCCCCACCAAGCCGATCAGCATGTAAAGGTAGCCGGAGTTGAGATGAAACGTCGGGATCACCAGCGCCTTCAGCGGCTCAGCCCAGCGGGGATGCGCCAAGAAACAAGAGAGCGGGTACGAGACATAAAACAAACAGGCGACCAAAAAGACGCGTTCGACAATCCGGTACGTTCCCTTCACCACCAAACCCCAGACGATTAAGGCGCCGAGCGGCACCACGACATACCGGCTGACGCCCAGCACCGACATTCCGGAAGCCAGGCCCGCGAATTCCGACATCGTGTTGCCCAAATCCGCGAGCAGCAGGAGAAGCATCAGGAAGAATGTCGTGCGGAAGCCGTATTCCTCGCGGATCAGGTCCGCCAATCCCTTGCCGGTCACCACGCCCATCCGCGCCACCATCTCCTGCACGACGATCAAAGCAATCGTGATGGGAATCAGCGTCCACAGAAGGGAGTAACCAAAACCGGCGCCCGCCTGCGAATACGTGAGGATGCCGCCGGCATCGTTATCGACGTTGGCGGTGATAATTCCCGGCCCCACGACGGCCAAAAATATCAGCAACCGGGTTCGGAAGTGACGCAGACGCCGCTTCATAGCACCATGACCCGTCCCAGCCGCTGCCCGCGCCTCCACCGGCCGCCGGCTACGATTTCTTCACCACCAGCTCCAAGACGTCGTCGGCCGTAATCACTCCCAGCAGGTGACCCTGCTCATCGACCACGGGCAAGGCGATCAGGTTGTACTTGTGGAACAAGTCGACGACCGTCTTCTCGTCGGCGTGGGCCTGCACGCTGATGATCGGCTCGGTGGAAAGCTCTTTCAACGGCGTCGCGGCGCCGGCCAACAGAATCCGCGCCAGCGGCACCGCGCCCGTCAAAACCCCGTCGGGGTTGACCAGAAACACCACGTGCACCGATTCGACCGGCCCTTCGAAGTGCCTCAAGGCGGCGATGGCCCCTTCAATCGTCGCCGAGTCGCCGACCACAATGAAATCGGTCGTCATCAACCCTCCTGCCGTCCTCTCTTCAAAACCCAGTAAGTTGCGGACTTCCTTGGCTTCCTTGTTCTCCATGTCCGCCAGGAGTTCGGCGGACGTTTCCGGCGGCAGCTCCTGCAGGACGTCGGCGGCCTCGTCAGGAGGCATCTCTTCCACGATGTCGGCGGCCTTTTCCGGATGGATGCTCTCCAGGATGTCAGCCTGAATTTTGGTAGGAATTTCGGAAATGACCTGGGCGGCCGTCTCCTTGTCGAGCGACTCGATCACCGCCGTCTGCTCATCGCGGCTCAGGTCCTCCAGAATTTCCGCCACATCCGCGGGATGGAGCTGAGCCAGTCGGTCGTAAGAGAGCCGGAGCTTGACGCGGCGAGCCGGATCGGACTCGATGAGGTTGATGAACTCCCAAGGAATGGTCTTGGAAGGCAGCACCCCGGTGAGGGACCGGATGCGATGCTTCGCCACCACCCCTTGCAGCAGGCGGCGAGCGGCCGCCGCCAGACCGACGTTGGCGGCGACGATGCGCAGCTCCGTATGCCCGTTGGTCGGCCGGATGTCGAAATCGACGTCATTAACGCGCACCACCTTGCGGTGGTTCACGTCGATGACCTGCTGATCGAGCACGTCCTTCTTGATGTGCAGCAGGCCCTCGTCCGGCGCGTAACAGCGGATCAGGTCGGCGGGGACGCTGGTCTGCATGGCGCGCACGGAGATGGATTGCACCTGCTCGTGGGTAATGCACAGCATCCGCTTACGGGGTGTCTTGATTAGATAACAGGCCACTCGCAGCGAATTCTGGCTCGGGTCCACGCATAAATCCGCCAAGCGCCCCAGAAACTCGCCCTTGGCGTCGAAGGCCGGAAGGTTCTCTAGTTCAGTGAAATAGATCATGGCTCCCCCTGGCGCCGAACCCCCGGCCGCCCGGCGGCTCGGGCTCCACAACCGGCCGCCGACCACACCCGGGTCCTTGGTGGCGCCGCTGGTCACCTTGAACACTGGCGCGGGATGGCCGGGCCGGATAGAGTTAGGTTGCGTCGAGCGAGACAACGGAGGCTTTTCGAGAGCTTGAAAAGGCCTCCATGCCCTTAATACGGACGAGCGGCAGCTTTGTCAAGAAAAAAGCGCCGGACATCGGATGGCAACATTTCGGGAACCCCGAGGCTTCCAAAAAGCATCATCAGGAGTAAGATGGAGAAGGAGGCCTCCCGCCGGCCGAGCCGCGCGGAGACGGCGAAGCAAGATGCGGCGACGAGCGTTCATGGCGGCCGGGGTGGGATTGGGGGCTGCGCTTTTCGAGGCGGCGCGGGCGGGCCGCGGCGGAAGCCGGAGGGGCCGGCCGAAGGTGGTCCAACTGGTGGAGTTTACCCACTCGGGCCAAAGGAAGGGAGTGGTGACCATGGAAAAAGTCGTCAAAAGCGATGAGGAGTGGCGGCAAATCTTGACCCCGGAACAGTTCGAAGTGACCCGCCGGAACGGGACCGAACGCGCCTTCACCGGCAAATACTGGAACTGGCACGAAAAGGGCATCTACCGGTGTGTGTGCTGCGGCACGGCGCTCTTCAGCTCGGAGACAAAATTCGATTCCGGCACCGGCTGGCCCAGTTTCTGGGCCCCCATCGCCCAGCAGAACATCGAGACCCGCGTGGATCTGTCCCTCGGCTTGCCGCGCACCGAGGTGCGCTGCCGGCGCTGCGACGCACACCTCGGGCATGTCTTTGATGACGGGCCGCCACCCACCCGCCTGCGCTACTGTATGAATTCGGCGGCCTTGAACTTTGTGAAAGAAGGATCGTGAGCGAAGATGGTTGACAGCCTCCGTAAGAACCTTCGGCCCCGGTGGCCGGCTTGCCTTCTGGCGTCCCTGATCGTAGCCATCAGCCCGCCGCCCCCGCTCGCCGCCCCGGCGCAATTGCCGCCGACAACAGCCGTGAACGGAAACCAACTCCCTCCGCCCGTGCCGGACGGCGAAGACAACGGCCCCTCCCCCAAGCAGAAAAAGGACCTGTTGAAGTACCGCTTCGAAAACCTGAAGAAGGATGCCGACCGGCTTTCGAAACTCGCCGAATCCCTCCAGAAGGAGATTGACCAATCCAATCCGAACGTCCTGTCGCTCGATGTGGTGAGGAAAGCCGGCCAAATCGAGAAGCTGGCCAAGAAAATCAAGGACAGCGCGACGGCGGGATACTGACGCTCAGCCTGGGCCAGTGGAAGCCGCCGTGCCGGCAAAAGCTCAGGGCGCGCCGACGGCGGTCTTTGCCGCTTCGGCGCGGGCAGCCTTGGCTTCCGCGCTTTCGCCCGCGCGAATCCGCATCCCGTAAAACGATTTGTAGACAAAATAGAACGACACGGCGAAGAATGCCAGAGCCAGCCCGCGCGTCAACAGCAGCCCGCGAGTGGCCGTGAGCCGGACGGCGAGCTCCACCGCCAGCAAACCGAAAAGCGTGGTGAACTTGATCACGGGGTTCAAGGCCACGGACGACGTATCCTTGAACGGATCTCCCACCGTGTCGCCCACCACCGTGGCATCATGCAGCTCCGTGCCCTTCTGCTTCAGTTCCACTTCAACGATCTTTTTGGCGTTGTCCCACGCCGCTCCGCCGTTGGCCATAAAGATGGCTTGATATAAGCCGAACGTGGCGATCGACATCAGATAGCCGATAAAAAAGAAGGGCTCGACGAAGGCAAAAGCGAGGGTCGCAAAGAACACGGCAATGAAGATGTTGAGCATGCCCTTCTGCGCGTACTGGGTGCAGATTTCCACCACCTTCTTGCTGTCCGCGACGGAGGCTTTTTCAACGCCCTCCAGCCGGATGTTGGCCTTGATGAACTCGACCGCGCGATAGGCCCCGGTGGTCACGGCCTGAGTCGACGCTCCGGTGAACCAATAGATAATCGCGCCACCGGTCACCAGGCCGAGCACAAACGGGGCGTGAAGCAGGGAGAGCTTGTCGACATTGGTCGTCAGACCTTCGGTGAGCGCCATGATGATGGAAAAAATCATCGTCGTCGCGCCCACCACCGCCGTCCCGATCAGCACCGGCTTGGCCGTGGCCTTGAAAGTGTTGCCGGCCCCGTCGTTGGCCTCCAGCATTTCTTTGGCGTGAGCGAAGTTGACCTCGACGTTGAAATCCCGTTTCATTTCCGCCGGAACGCCCGGAATCTGCTCGATGAGCGACAGCTCATAGATCGATTGGGCGTTATCGGTGACCGGGCCGTAGGAATCCACGGCGATCGTCACCGGGCCCATGCCCAAAAAGCCGAAAGCCACCAGCCCAAAGGCAAACACGGGGGCCGCCAGCATAATGTGGCCGAGACCTCCGTGCAGCGCCACCCAGGATCCGATCGACATCAGCAGGACCATCACCAGCCCCAGGTAATATCCCGAGTAGTTGCCGGCCACGAAGCCGGAAAGGATGTCGAGGGAAGCTCCGCCTTGCTGGGCCGAGACCACGACCTCTTTCACATGGCGCGACTCGGTGGAGGTGAAGACCTTCACCAGCTCGGGGATAATCGCCCCCGCCAGAGTGCCGCAAGAGACGATCGTCGATAGCTTCCACCACAGCGTCGGATCCTCGCCGAGGTGGGGAATGGTCAGGGCTGAAATCGCGTAGGTCAGCCCGATCGAAACCCACGAGGTGAGCCACACGAGCGAGGTCAGCGGCGCCTCGAAGTTCATCTTGTCGGCCCGCCCGTACCGGGCGCGGGCAATCCCGCCGTTCAGGTAATACGCCGCCGCCGCCGCGACCAGCATCACCACGCGAATCACAAAAATCCACACCAGCAACTGCACCTGGACGACCGCCGATTTCACCCCCAGCAGAATGAAGGCAATCAGCGCCACCCCCGTCACACCGTAAGTCTCAAAGCCGTCGGCGCTCGGGCCGATCGAGTCTCCGGCGTTGTCACCCGTGCAGTCGGCGATGACGCCCGGATTGCGCGCGTCATCTTCCTTGATCTTGAACACGATCTTCATCAGGTCGGCCCCGATGTCGGCAATCTTGGTGAAAATGCCGCCGGCAATGCGCAGGGCGGCCGCTCCCAGCGATTCGCCGATAGCAAAGCCGATGAAACACGGTCCGGCGTAAGAGCCGGGAATGAACAGCAGAATGATCAGCATCATCAGCAGTTCCACCGAGATCAGCATCATGCCGATGCTCATGCCGGCGCGCAAAGGAATCTGGTAGACGGGAAAGGGCTTGCCGCGCAGACTGGCAAAGGCGGTGCGGGAGTTGGCGAACGTATTGACGCGGATTCCAAACCAGGCTACCCCGTAACTGCCGCAGATGCCGAGAACGCTGAAGGCCAGTATGATCGCCACGCGCACCGCCTCATATTTCAGCAGCACGCCGAAATAGAGGACGATGATGGCGGCCACAAAAATCCATAACAGCAGCAGGAACTTGCCCTGAGTCACCAGGTAGGTCTTGCAGGTTTCCCAAATCAATTGCGACATCTCCCGCATCGAGTGGTGGACGGGAAGGCCCTTGAGCCGGCTGTACATGCCGAGGCCGAACAGCAGGCCGAAAATGCAAAATACCAAGCCGACCATGAGTAGCCGGTGCCCGTCGACGCCCAGGAATTGCACCGTCGAAAGGTTGGGAAGCACCAGATTGGCTTCACCAGCGGTCGATTCCGGAGTCTGGCCGTAGGCGCTCGAGGCGGCCGCGAGGGCGGCGATCGACGCGACGATCGCCCCTGCGCGCCCGGCTCGCCCCCCGCCCGGGAATTGCCCGGACGCACCCGCCACTAGCCGCTTGGCGAGTCGCGCGAACGGGCTGCGCAGAAAAACCAGGGCCATGCTGAAAAGGATCGCCAGAACGAAGCTCATCAATAGGCCTCCGACACGAATCTTGTTTCCGCACCCTCGGGAGTCGGCGAAAGCAGGCTTAACCGGGTCCAGTTTGATATGAAATTGCCTAACTGCGCTACGGAGCAACCTCGAAAAGACCCTATTCTACCATCCGCCGGGCGGCCCGTCAAGTTGCTCAAAAGTCGAAAAACGAGCTCAAGTCAAGGGCGGGTCTGGCCGAAAAGTTTAGTAGAGGAACGCCGACGTCCACTAGTTTTCCTCCTTTCTAGGGACGCCGGAGAACTTGGCGGCGGGGTCGAGCAGCCTTCCTGGGATGCAGGCTCGCCCGGCCCTGCCGTCAAGCCTCTACCCGTTCACCGGGCGCTAATCCTTTGGAAAAAAAATACGGTTCAGGCGAGAAGAGCGAGCAGCCCCGAGTCGCCTCTCGCCGCGGTTTCTGGACACCCTGTCGGTAGGAATTACGCGGGTGGGAACCAACGTTGCACATTTAGGAGTTCTGACCCCAAGGCAAGCCTTCAATCTAAGGATTTAAATGAATTAGCACCAGCCCGCCGGCCCGCTGCAAATCCTTTGCCCCACGCAGCTACTGGATGGCGGCACCAGCTCGGCCACCCTCGCGGGCTGCAGACTGGGCCGCCGACCCGCCCCGGCAACGATCCTCCGGCGGCCGCGAGTCGCCAGCGCAGGGTGGAACCTAAACGGTGAACGAACTGCCGCATCCGCAGGTCGATTTCACGTTCGGATTCTCAAACTTAAACCCTGCGCCTTCAAGCGTTTCCACGTAATCGATCTTGGTTCCCTTCAGGTACATCAACGACGCCTGATCCACGAACACCTTGAGACCGTCGAATTCGAAGGTCTTATCGATGGCGCTCGTCTGGTTCTCGAAATTCATCTGATACGAGAATCCCGAGCATCCTCCGCCGACGACGGAAACCCGCAGGCCCGTCGGTACCGGATTCTGCTGCGCCATGATCTCTTTCACTTTCTGGGTCGCGTGCGGCGTCAATTCCAAAGTGTTAGCCATACGTAAACTCCTCGCGGCTGGGGATCAACGTCCCACAGCACGGAAACCAACATAAGAATATCAAACCCAGCTCACAAAATCAAGGGCCTGCTGCCGAACGCCGGGCCGCGGATGCGCTCAGCCGTCCGGACGGCGCTGAGCGGCAAAATGTACACGGAGGGGGCCACGGACGTGTCAGATTTACACAGACTCGTTCTCTTGCCGGTAGCCATTATTAGCATTTTCATACACTTAGGAGCATTCACTCGTTTGGTAAAACGCTTGCTCCCTGGTAAATTGCCTCGCCAGGCGGGTTATGGCTGGGCGAGTGCCCGCGGTTCCCCCTTTTCCGCGGAGACTACCGGGGTGTGCCTGAGGTTACGTCGCGCGCTCTCTTTTGCGATTTCGGGGCGACGCGGTGGACCTCAGGACGCCCGGAGCCTGCCCCGTTCGATGATCGTAAGCCATTGCAGGTATTAGAGTTAATCCTTCCTAGTGGGACCCCTAAGGGATGTCTCCCGCACCGCCGCGCGCAACGGCCCTCATGATAATCCCCGCTTTTGATGCTACAATGCCGCAATGACCGCTGGCCAAGCCCCCAAGGTACCCGTCACGCTGATCCCGGGCGATGGCGTCGGGCCGGAGGTGACCGCGGCCACCGTTCGACTGCTCGATTCGGCCGGCGCGCAAATTGAGTGGCGCGAGCAGAAGGCGCAACCGGTCGTCGGACGCCGGAAGGAAGACTCTCAGGCTGATCCGGTCATTAGATCGATCCTCGAAACTCGAGTCGGCCTTAAGGGCCCTCTGACCACTCCCATCGGCATGGGGCATCAAAGCATCAACGTGGCTCTTCGGCGCGCCCTCGACCTCTACGCTAACTTTCGCCCTGTCAAGAAGTTACCAGGCGTTCGGACGCCTTTTGACGCGGTCGACCTGATCATCGTCCGCGAGAACACCGAGGACTTATATGCCGGTCTTGAACACATCGTCGTCCCCGGAGTCGTCGAGAGCCTCAAGATCATTACGGAGCGGGCCTCGACCCGCATTGCCCGCTTCGCCTTTGACTATGCCCGCCGGTTTCGCCGCAAAAAGGTGACGGCTGTCCACAAGGCCAACATTATGAAGCTGTCGGACGGCCTGTTCCTGGAATGCATTCGCTCGGTGGCCAAGGACTACCCCGAGATCGACTACCAGGAGGTTATCGTCGACAACTGCTGCCTGCAGCTCGTCATGCGGCCTGGCCAGTTTGACGTCCTGTTGCTTGAAAACCTTTACGGCGACATCGTCTCCGACCTCGGCGCGGGACTCGTGGGCGGTTTAGGCCTCGTGCCCGGGGCCAATCTGGGCGAGCAGTGCGCCCTGTTTGAGGCCGTCCACGGTACCGCTCCCGACATTGCCGGCCGCGGCGTGGCCAACCCTACGGCACTCATGCGCAGCGCCGCCCTCATGTTGCGGCACATTGGCCAAGCCAGCGTGGCCGACCGCATTGAAGCGGCCCTCTACCACGTGTACAGCGAGGCCCGCCACCTCACCCCCGACGTCGGCGGCACCGCGTCGACGGAGGAGTTCACGGCCGCCGTCATTGAGGCCCTTTGCTAGGCACGGCGGCCCCGACGCTGCCTGCCTTCCCCGAGAGCCAGCCACCGAATAGCTCCCGCCGCGGCTTCCGTACTAGCCGCCGTCCGTCTGACCGTGCCGCGGCGGGCGCCCTCGCCCCGCCGAGTGACCGGTTTGAACCCCGTCTCGAGCCGGAGTATCATCTCTGTTTCAGGGTCAGCTGCATGCCTTACGGTTCCTGCCCGTGGGCCAAGCTTCAGGTCAGCCACCCGGACTCGAAGGCCCAGACTAATGTTTTTTGCTGAGTTTGGCGTCGAGGTGTACGAAGGAGCTTTGTGGATGAGCCATACGCGCAGCCGCTTTATTCTCTCGATCCTACTTTGCGTCGTTGGTGCCAACGCCGGCTTCCGGGCTGATGGGGCAGAAGCGATCCGGCTCACCGTCGATGCCACCGAAGCCCCGTTGAAGATCATTCATACCCACATGCAGATACCGGTGTCGCCCGGCCCCCTCACCCTTTACTATCCCAAATGGATTCCCGGAGAACACGCTCCCGACGGCCCCATTGCCAATGTGGCCGGCCTGAAGTTCACGGCCAACGGCCGGGTGGTTCCCTGGCGTCGCGATCTCCTGGATATGTTCGCGTTCCATCTTGACGTCCCTGCCGCCGCCACCACCCTGGACGCCGATCTGGACTACCTCGAGCCGGAGGAAACCTCCGGCTTCAGCGCCGGAGCGTCGGCCACCGATAAGATGGTGGTCATCAGTTGGAACCAGAACCTGCTCTACCCCGGTGGGGTGCCCGCCGACCAGGTCCTGTACGAACCCATCCTGCGCCTGCCTCCGGGCTGGAAGTACGGCACGGCGCTGCCCGTCGCCGGCGAAGCGGACGGCGAAATCCGCTTCCAGGCCGTATCCCTCAACCGGCTGGTCGATTCCCCGGTGATCGCCGGCGAACATTTCCGGGCCATCGACGTGACGCCCCCGAACGAGCCGATCCATCATGAGCTCGACCTGGCGGCGGACAGCGCCGCGGCGCTCAACCTCAGCGACACGCTGCGCCGGGCCTACGTCAAGTTGGTGGCGGAAACGGGCCAACTGTTTGGCGCCCGGCACTACCGCGATTATCACTTCCTGCTCAGTTTAAGCGATCATGTCGCCCACTTCGGCCTCGAACATCATGAATCCGACGATAGCCGCGTGGAGGAACGTTCCCTGCTCGAGCCGGCGCGCCGCGACCTGATGGCCAGCCTGCTCCCGCATGAGTTTGTACACTCCTGGAACGGCAAGTTTCGCCGTCCCCAAGATCTGTCGCCGCCCTACTACGATCAGCCGATGAAGGATGATCTGCTGTGGGTTTACGAGGGACTGACCGACTACCTCGGCTCGCTGCTGGCCGCGCGCAGCGGCCTGTGGACACCGGAACTTTACCGAGATCATCTCGCCATCATCGCCGCCTCGCTCGGCCCCGGCCGCCCCGGCCGCCTCTGGCGGCCCCTCCAGGACACGGCCGACGCCGCCCAGCTGCTCTACTTCGCTCCTGAAGCCTGGCGGAACTGGCGGCGCTCGACGGACTACTATGAAGAGGGTGACCTGATTTGGCTGGAGGTGGATACGCTGATCCGCCGCGAAACCGGCGATGCAAAATCCATCACCGATTTCTGCCACCTCTTCTTTGGCGGCCCCAACCACGGACCGGAGCTCAAGCCCTACACCTTTGAAGACCTGGTGGCCGCCCTCAACCGCGTGGCACCATATGACTGGAAACGCTTCTTCCGCGAGCGGCTCGGCTCGACGTCACCCGCGCCTCCGCTGGCGGGTATCGAGGCGAGCGGCTGGAAGGTAGTGTACACAGAAAATGAGCCGGAGCTGATGAAAGACACCGACGAGGTCCACCACACGGTGAACGCCGCCTACTCGATCGGTTTGCTGCTCCACGACGACGGCACCGTGGAAGACTCCATCCTCGGGATGCCGGCCGCCAAGGCCGGCATCGGGCCGGGCATGAGGGTGGTGGCCGTCAATGGCCGCGGCTTCACGCCGGACGTGCTGCGTGAGGCCTTGAAGGCCGCCAAAGGCAGCTCCACGCCCCTCGAGCTACTGATCGAAAACGATGACTACTACCGCACCTGCCGCCTCGACTACCACGGCGGGGAACGCTATCCCAACCTGACGCGCGAGACCGGCAAGCCCGACCTGCTCAGCCGGATTCTCCAGCCGCTCGCGGCCCCGTGAGCCCAAAAGCCGGCGGCGCGCTCACGGTTGTTCGATCAGGCGCACCAAAGCGTTCATCACCGCCCCGGCGACGTCCGGCCCAGCTGAGTTCACTTCCCCGTACCACCGCGTCTTGTGGTTGCGCAGCCACGGCGGAACGTTGTCATACTCGCACTTGGGGATAATGTAGCCGAGTTCGTCGTTGGCCAGCCCGAAGACGAACTGATATCGGCTCTTCAGGTGCGCGCGCAGCGTGGGCTCGAACGGCGCGTCCGGGTAGTCGGCCCCCGGGTAGCGGGCGAGACCGCCGTTGACCAGCTCGGGGTAGATTTCGCCGGGGATCGTCGCCACCTCGGCCACCACCCTTCCCCGGCTTCGCAACTGGATGTAATCCACCTCGGTCTCGGTGTCATGGCCGGTGTTGTACTTCACGGTACCCAGTCCGGGGACCGATTTTTCGGCCACCGAAGGGTCCGGCTGGCCCTCCGTGTACAGCGGCTTGCGGCCGGCGAAAACGCCGGCCGCGCCGGCCACGCGGAACCCGTCGTTTTGAAGGGGAGCGAAGATCACCTGATGGCGAATTCGGAACGAATCCACATCCACGTTCTGCGGGTATCTCTCGAGCGCGCGCATGGCCAGCTCCCCGACCGTGTTGCCGAAAAGCCGGGCTTTGAGCCAGGTGCCGTCCTTGGCGATTTCGCCGGTGTCCGGATCTTGCAGGGCCACTTCATCGCCCAGGGTCGACAGCAGCCCGCCGATCGAGCCGTTAAAAAAGACCGCCGTGCCGCCGCCGTGGCTCTCCACATAAGCGCAGAGCCAATGCGGGTAATCAGCGGTGATGAGGGTGTTTAGGCTGCCCAGGGTCTCCGGGTGATCGCTCCAATTCACCAGCGTGGCCAGCGGAGCGCCGGAATCCGCCGTCAAGTGCATGACGAAAAGATACGGATCTTTGACGTAGGGGGGGCGGGAGTCGCTTTGCAGCAAAGCAAGCAGCGGATGATCGTCGCGGGCCAGGGTCATCCGGGCCTTGCGCATCGAGCGCACCGCGGCAACGGCGGTGGAAGCGATTCGGTTGTCCAGCCAATCCATGTAGCGCTCGTTGATGCCGGAAACGAGCGGGCGCGGACCCCAAAGTCCCATCGTGTCGATGCTCTCGTGATCATGCGAGGAGGCGACGATCAGATGCGTGATCTCGGGCGCCCGCGCTTTCGCCTGGGCGCGAATCTTCAGGACGTCGTCGTAAAATAGGCCGATCTGGTCCGCCTCGCACCCAGCGAGCGTCTTTCCTGCCGCCCGCAGCGCCAGACAGCGCACATAGGTGTCATCATGCACGCCGGTCGCCACGCGGTTGTTGCCAAAACCCGCCATGTAAACGGTCACGGCGCGGACGTCGGGCGTGATGACGGCTTTGGCGGCTCCCGCCTCGAGCGCCCGCGCCGGCCGAACTGCGGCTGCGAGCACGGCCGCGGCCAGCGCCGCAAGCCCGGAGCGAATCCCGTTTTGCATAACTGCCCCCGCGCGGGTTAGAGTAAGCCCCGCCAAACGGCGATTCTATCAGAGCCGCGCCCCCGGCCGGACCCTCAACCTGGCGAAGCGGGCGGGGCGGAAAGGAGAGTGGCTATGAACTCTTCACGCCGGGAAGCGTGGGGATGGCTGGCAGCCTTTTTTGCCGCGACGGCGGCGGCCGCCGACGAAGTGTTGCCCTCCAAGGTTTATCGGTTTCAAGACCTGCCCGCGCGCGGCCTTTCTCGTCCGGTGCTGCGAGGGAGAACCCACACCGGCTTCCCGATCGAAATTCACGAAACGGAACTGCCGCCGGGGGCCATGCCTCACCCGCCGCATCGGCATCCGCACGAAGAAGTCTTTTTCATCCGCGAAGGCACGGTGGAGGTGACAATCGATGGAACCGGCTCCCGGCTCGGTCCGGGGTCGGTCGCCTACATCGCCTCGAACGCCCGGCACGGCATTCGCAACGTGGGCGCAACCGAGGCCCAGTATTTCGTGCTGGCGCTCGGCACCGACCCGCTGGGATAGAAACGCGCGCCGGCGGTTTCGGTGGCCGCGAGCCCATGCCGGCCCCGGCTACGCGGGTTCCACCGGCTCGCTGACCGAGGTATCGCGCTCCCACCCCTCATTTTGGAGCGTCATTGACTCGATGGCGACGGCGTTCGCGGCCGAATCCAGGTCGGCCAAGGCCACGTATTCCGACGGCCAGCAGCGAAATATCTTAAACGCCATCACCAGTTGACCCGCCTCGTTCAGCAGCTCGATGAAAATGTCCTTGCGAAAGTCTTTCAAGCCGGCTTCCGCTCCCAGACCGGCTCCCAGGCGCCACACAAGGTTTGCCCAGTTTTCGAAATCCGCGTCCTGCGTGCGCCCGCGCTCGAGAACGATGGGAGCGAAGGCGGTCTGGCCGGGCGAGCGGTGTTCCAGGCTGGGGTTGCCGCCTTCGCGATGCTCCACGACGCCGGTAGTCCGCCGCAAGGCGCTGACCTTGGAAACGCCCGCCACGTAACGGCCGTCCCACTTCACTCGAAACTTGAAGTTCTTATAGGGGTCCAAGCGCGCCGGGTTGACAGGGAATTCAGCCATTTTCGTCACCTCCCAAAAGGATGACCGCCGCCAGCGGCGGATTGAGGGTCGCGGTATTATAGCCCCTGGGAGGCGGCTCAGCGCCGGAATCGCCGAATTGGGTAGCCTCAGTGCAGCGCGCTCTCCATGAACTTGGCGACGTCTTCCTTCAGTTGATCGAGCGACCGGGAGTCAATATACACCATGTGGCCGGCGTAAAACTGGCCGGTGGCGATATTGGCGCGCAAGGCGGGATCCAGGCCGAGATGAGCGAGGGTATAATCCACGGCGTAGAGCGGCGTGGCCAGATCATAGTAACCCTCGACGACGAACAGCTTCATATACCGGTTCTTGACCAACGCACTGCGCAAATTCGGAGCCACGTTGGGGAATCCCTGGCCGGCCGAGCCCCAGTCCCACTGGCGGAATCCTCCCCCGAGAACGTAATAGGGTTCATCCGTCTGGTAGCCCAGCTCGGCGCGAACATAGTTCATGAACACGGAGGTAAACGGCGGCCGAATCGCCGCCTCACTCGGGTCGTAGTCCGGGCGCTCGGAGACGCCGGATTCGTCGATGCCCTCGAAGCGACTGTCGAGACGGCCCACGCTGCGGCCGGCGTCGCGCAACAGCTCTTTGGCGAAGTGCCCCTCGGTGAGCCGCAGGTCAGCATGATCGATATAGGTCTTGGAGATGCCGGTGTAGCGGGAGAGGCGGTCGATGACGGCGGCGCGCTCCTCCTTCGTCAGCCGGTCGCCTTTGGCCAGGGCCAAGGAATAGTCATTTGCGGCCCACTGCTCGGCCTCGGCCACCACCTTAGGCAGGGGCTGTTGCTGGAGGTCGGCTGGGAGCTTTTTGTGGTACCAAGCCGTGGCCGTGTAGCTGGGCAGATAAAGGATGTAGGGGAGGTCGTTGCCTTTGGTGAACTCGAGGGTTTCGAAATTGAGGACGGTCGAAACCAGCACGATGCCGTTCAGAGCTATGCCGTGGTCGACCAGATAGCCCGACAGTCCCGCGGCGCGGGTGGTGCCGTAGCTTTCCCCTGCCAGAAACAGCGGTGAAGTCCAACGCTCGTAACGAGTTAGGTACAACCGGATAAACTGGCCGACGGACTCAATATCACCTCTGACGCCCCAGAACTTTTTGCCGTACTCCTTTTTGGTGGGGCGACTGTAACCGGTTCCAACCGGATCGACAAAGACGAGGTCCGTCTGGTCAAGCCACGTATCCTGATTGTCTTCGAGCTCAAAGGGCGGATGCGGCATCGCGCCATCCGGCTCGAGCCTAACCTTCCGTGGCCCAATGGCCCCCATCTGCAACCACACCGATGAAGAGCCGGGGCCGCCATTGAAGCAGAAGGTGAGTGGCCTGGAGGCGGCCGATGTATTGTCTAATGTATAGGCAATAAAGAAGATATGAGCCTCGACAGTGCCCTCATCGTCGGCCAGGGGCATCAGGCCGGCCGTGGCCGTATAATGGAGCGTTTTCCAGCGCACCCGGATTTCGTGGCGGGTTACGACCGGAGGCTTCTCGGCTTCCGGCCCCTTGGACGTTTCGGCCGGCGACGGTTTTGCCTTCCCGGCTGGCGAGCCCGCCTGGGCGGCGAGGGCGGTCTCAGCGCCCGGTTGTTGGGGGTGAGCTGAAAGTGCCAGCCCGCTAAGGGCTATACTCAACATGAAGATGCGACGCAAAGCAGACATAATCCCTCCACGGAGCGAACGTGTCATCTTGCCACTGGGGGCGGTCGAGCACAACCCCCAAAAGCGGCCTCCGGCCAGCGGAGCCGACTGGTGTGCCGGGCAGGACGATCAATCCGATTACGGCGACCGCGGCCATATCGCGGCCGGGAACACTTCGCGCCGTGCGAAAGCCTTTGGACAAAAGGGGAAACGAAGTTCAGCTGATGGTTTCAGTCTTGGGTGCGAATATTATCACTAAGATATTGAAAACGCTTTAGTTGTTGAAGTGGCACGGTGATTGCTTTAACTACTAGAAGAGAAAACGGACTGCGCCTCGCGCACCGGGCAGTCAGGCTGTGATCAAACACGACCGAGAAATCGCTACCCGCCGCCGGTCGGCAGGATTAGTAGACCGGAGACGGCTCGTCGGTTGGAGTCTGCTCAGCGTGTGTCTGGCCGCCGCTGTGTGGGCGGTCGTGCCGGCGGCACGCCGTCCTGGTTCCACCGGGCCCGGCACCGCCGGCCCGGACGATCCCGCCGTAGCTGCCGGCCTCGAACGGGCCGCCGAGTCCAAGCTTGTTGTCTACCCGTACTCCGTGATTCCAGGGGGGGCGCACAATCGATCCGAGCTTCGCCGAGCGATGGCGCGAGACCCGATCGTGCGCGAGCATTACTCGGATTTTGCCGTGGCGCGAACTCGCACCGTGCGGCTGGAGCACGACGAAGTAGCGTACGTATCGTATCGCTGGCACAACCGCGTTTTTTGGACTTCGCGGCCCCTCAAGCTCCCCCACGGCGAGGTGTTGCTGACCGACGGAGCTCACTACGCCCGGACACGCTGCGGGAACCAAGTTTCAAGAACACCTCAGCAACCCACCGCGCCGCGCATTGAGCCGGAATCCTCGGAAATGGAGACGCCCGAACAGGTGACGCTGGGCCCGACGGCCGCCGCCATTGAAATTCTTCCCCTGCCACGCGGCGAGATGCCCGGCCAGATCGCCTTTCCACACCCAGCCGGCCCACTGACGCCGCTCGAACCGAACCGGGGCGAGGTGGCGACCGTGCTGCCACCGGGCGGACCTCTGGCTTTTCCGCCCTCGCCCCCCGCCCGTCCCGGCGGCCCGGGCGGCACGGTTA
>CADDZC010000019.1 GCA_902812365.1 Acidobacteriota bacterium
CCGCGGCCCCGCCGCTGCCCGAGCCGCGACCGCCCGCCACGGACGCCTCCGCGCTGGCCGGTGTGTGGAGCGTGACCGTGGGGAACGGAAGCCAGCAATTAGAGGAAACGGTCATTCTGTTCCCAGACGGGAGCTATCGCGTTATGGCGCCCGGCGCCCCGGCCGCCGCGGTAGGGAAGTGGCGACTGAACCGCGCTGACAACACGGTGGAGTTTTTTGGTGTCAACTTGCTCAATCTTGGGGTGCGATACCAGTGTACGATGGGGCGCACGGGCGCTTCCACCCTCAGCTATAGCGGGACATGTCAGGACGAAAGAGGTTCCGTCTGGCACGTTGCGGGGACGCGCACTGCGGCCGCCGGCAGGTCGGAGGTGGTCATTCCAGGGCTCAATCTCGAGGGGCTGACCGACGCCGAAAAGGAAGCTTTCAGCGGCCTGTTGAACAATTCGCCCTGCACGTGCGGCTGCGGCAAGAATCTTCTGGCGTGCCGGCTCGATGAGGCGGAGCGCTGCGGCAACAGCCTGCTCGTGGCGCGCCAAATGTTGACGCAATTCATGGCGCTGGTACGCCGATGAACGCCGTCAGGCCGGCCGGGGCTTCACCGGCTGCTCCTGTCCGGCCGCCCATTTGGCATGCTCCTGTGACACCAGCGACTCGATCCGTTCGGCGAGCAGAGCGTGGGGGTCGGCGGCGGCGGCGTAAGGTCCCGCTTTGCCCAAGTAAAGAAACTTCTCGTGCTTCAGCGATTCGCACGTCGAGCGATAGGTGATCCAATTGTGGTGATACTGCCCGAGTTGCTGCAAGCCTTCCAGAACCGCGATCAGCACGCCGAGCGCCGCCGTGACCTGCCTGATATTGAAGCCTGAGAAGAGCGGCACGAGCGCCGCCGCCGCTATCGTCGACGCGGTAAACCACTTGTAAATGCGCTGGTTGGCGGCGCTTTTGCGGTCGTACCAGCCGATCTGGTCTTCGAGCCGCGCCATCGTAGGATCGCTGTCGGACATCATAGGGCCTCCGCGGTACTGGAACGGCGGCGCGATTCTAACTCAAAAGTTGATCAGAAAGAAGCGGCTCCATTCGCAGCCATGCCCCCGCCACCACATGAGTGCCGGTTAATTCGCCGCGTGACCGATTGGCGCCTCGTCCCGGGGATTTGGAAGCCAACATGCTCCGTTGGAGAATCGGACCCTTAGGTCACGGCTTGAGGACGATTGCGGTTAGAGGCCGCTAAAGATGGCCGCGCTGGCGCCGATAGAGCCTCTCGCAACCGGTCGAGCGCCCCGGGGGTCGCGGAGCCAACGCTCGGCGTGGAGAATGAGAGTGGGGTAGCAGTGAGGACGGCGATGTCAGGGTCTCGTCAGCGCGAGGCGTCGAGCGCCGGGGCGGTGCGGGCGGCCATTCCCGTCCCTTCGCCGGTGGTGCGGCGCTGGAACGACATTCTGAGCGCCAGCCCCGTCGACCTCAACCAGTTGGGGGGCGTGATCGGCGAGAATGCACCGCTCGCCAACCAAATCCTGAAACTTGCCAACTCATCGCTTTTCAACCTGCCGCTACCCGCTTCGAGCATCGAGCAGGCCGTCGTGGCCATTGGGGCCGACAATCTCCGCACTCTGGTTCTCGCTTGGGAGCTCGTCGAATGGGTGGCCACACGACTCCGGGCGGAGGACTCCGACGCCTTCTGGCGGCACGGTTTTCTCACTGCCTTCTTCAGCCAGCATCTCGCCCAGTGGCTTCTTCCCGCTGCCGCCGAGCAGGCGTATTTGGCCGGCTTCTTGCACGATATTGGCCGGGCTCCCCTCCTGATCGCTGCTGCGCCATCCGCGGCCACCCTCTCGCCGCTCGCCGGCGTCGAAGAGTCGCTCGACGCCGAGGAAGCGGCGCTGGGAGTTAACCATTGCGAGATCGGCGCCGATCTGGGCGCGCGGTGGGGCTTTCCGCCGCCGCTCGTTGCCGTCTTCGCCGGTCACCATGACCGGAGCCTGGCCGCGCAAGCCCCGCTTGTCCGCATCGTCGCCGTCGCGGACGCTCTCGCCCAGTCAAGACAACCGGAACTGGCAGGGGAGCGTTCGGGGGTAGCCGGAAGGACGGCGAGTGAGCGGTTGCTCGAGCGCTATTTCCCCGGACTCGACGCGCCGGCCCGCGCCGCCCTGGCCGATGCTTTAGAGTCCGCATACGCCGACGTGTCGGAGGAGCGGACGCGCGGCCTCGCCGGCTTTTTGACGCCCGCCCATCCATTACGCCTTTCCCGGTAGCATTTTCTGCCCGCCATCCGCAGTCGCCAGCCAGCTTTCGGCTGGGGCGCGGCCCGGGATGGGGCTCCACCGTGGGCCCGGCTAAGCCGACGGCCGCTCGAAATCGAGGGCGGCAACTCTTGCCGAGCGGATCGCCGCTCGCCCGGCAAGATGGGTCTGTCGCCGCTGGCGCTCACCTCTCCACTTCCCGCAACCGCCGGCCAATCAACCACTTCGCCGCCGCCGCGGTTTGGCCCGCCGCCTGCATCAGCTCAAGCGGAGTGCAAACCATGGATAGTGGATTTTACGCGGCGGTATCGGGAGCGGTGGCCAGAACCGACGCCATCGATTTGGTGGCCAACAACATTGCCAATACCGCCACCACCGGTTACAAAGCCGAGCGCGAGTTCTACCAAACCCTGGTGGCGACCCCGCCGAGCGCCCGGATGTCGCCCTTGAATCGCGCCGTCAACAATTACGGCATTCTCGGCGGCACGGTCGTCGATCTGGCAGCCGGATCCATTCAGTTTACCGGCAACAAACTTGATCTGGCGCTGGAAGGCCCCGGGTTCATCACCGTGGAAACGCCCGCCGGCATTCGCTACACTCGCAACGGCAGCTTGCGCCTCGGAGCCCGAGGCGAGTTGCTCACCCAAGACGGCGGCAAGGTGCTCGCCGTACCGGAAAATCGCAAAGCCAAGCCGCAACCCATCGTGCTGCCCAACGGAACGATTTCGATCTCCACCGACGGAACCGTGTCCGTCAATGGGGCGATCGTGGCCCGAATGAAGCTGGTGGATTTTCCGAAAGGCACGCCCCTCCTGCCCGAGGGCAGCTCGTACTTTACGGCGCCGGCGCAGGCGGAAAGGCCCGCCGCCGGCGTGGCGGTGCGCGAAGGGGCTCTGGAATCCTCCAACTACAACCCCGTCGAGGGCACCGTGGACCTGATCACGCTGCAACGCACGAGCGAAATGCTGAACCAGGCCATTCGGATCTTTTACAACGATTTCGACCAGCCCGCGGCGCAGGAGATCCCGCGGATCGCGTGAGCTGTAACTTTCGATCAACCCCACTGAGGAGACCGCTATGTTCCGAGCTCTTTACACGGCTGCCAGCGGCATGGAAGCGCAGCAGACCAACCTGGATAACATCGCCAACAACCTGGCGAACGCTTCGACCACCGGCTTTCGCGCCCGACGCATGCAGTTTCAGGATTTGCTCTACCAGAACGTGGTCGTGCCCGGCTCGGCGGCCACCCAGCAGACCAACATCCCCACCGGCCTCGAACTGGGTTTGGGCACCCGCTCCGCCAGCACCGAAATCCTCCAGACGCAAGGCGATTACGTGACCACCAACAATCCCTTGGACCTCGTCATTCAAGGCCAGGGATTCTTCCAGGTGCTGCGCGCCGATGGCACGATCGCCTACACCCGCTCCGGGGCCTTTCACCTGAACGAAACCCGCCAAATCGTCACCGCCAACGGCGATCCGCTCCAGCCCTCCATCACCATACCTCCCGACGCTACCACCATCAGCATCGGGCAGGATGGCACCGTCTCCGTCACCGAGCCGGGACAAACCCAGGCGCAACAGGTCGGCAGCATCCAACTGGCGCTTTTCCCCAATCCGGGCGGCCTGCTGAGCCTGGGCAACAACCTGTTTTTCCCCACCACCGCCTCGGGGCAGCCGATCGTCGGCCAGCCGGGCGGGGCGGACGGTCTCGGCTCGCTGCAGCAAGGGATGCTCGAGCAATCCAACGTCGATGTGGTCAATGAATTCGTCAACATGATCTTGACGCAGCGGTCGTATGAAGCGAACTCGCGCGTCGTCAACGCGGCCAACCAGATGTTTCAGGATCTGAACAACATTCCGAAGTAAGTGGGGGGGCGTGGATGGGTTCTCTTCTCGGTCGAAGAGCGGGCGCCGGATCAGGGCGCGGCGGCAATTTTCGGGCCTTGAACGCCTGCCGGGCACTTCTTTTCGCGATCGGTGTGGCCGCGGTCTCGCCCCGGGTGCTCGCTGCCCCCCCGCGCCTGCGGCTGCTGGCCGACGTCGAAGTTCGAAGCCACGAGATCACACTCAAGGATCTGCTACCCCCGGAGGCGCCCGCGGCGCTCCTCGCCCAGGCCCTCCGGATTCGGCTGGGCAGCGCCCCGCAGGCCACCCGCATCCGGCGCCTTTCGAAGGAGGAAATCCAGAATGCGCTCGTCGACGCGCCGGAGCTGCTGGCCGCCGTGGAGATTCCCGACGTCATCCGGGTGCGCCGCTACCATCGCGCTCTCACCCCGACGGAGCTCGTGGCCGCCCTTGACGCCGCCCTGGGGCGCTCCGGCAGACTCGATCCCCGATCGCTCGGGCTCGATTCCCTGGCCCTTCGCGCGCCGGTTTACGTTACCACCGACGATCCTGGGCTGCAGGTGACACAGATTGAATTCGATTCGCTGCACCGGCGCACTACATTCCGGCTATGGACGTCGAAAGAACCGCAGAATCTGCCCTTTTATATCACCCTCTCGAGCCGGTTGAAATTCCCGGCGTTGGTGGCGACGCGCGACCTGGCGCCGGGGGAGGTGGCGCGGGCGAGTGACTTCGCCGTGGCGACCCGAGCGCGGAGCGAAAACGCTTCCCTCGAACCGCCGGCCGCCGCGAGCCTGGTGGGGCTTGAAGCGCGCCAGCCGGTGCGCGCCGGTGACGTTGTCGAGCGCTCGATGTTCGCGCCGGAACTGATGGCGCAGCCGGGGCTGCCGGCCAAGCTCACCATTGCCGGAAATGGCTTTCGGATCGAAACCACGGTGATTCCGCTCGAGCGGGGCTATTACGGGCAGCAAATCCGCGTTCGCGACCCGGACACCCGTCGGGTCATGGCGGCTGAGGTGGTGGGGAAGGGACAGTTGCGGGGAAATCTGTAGAGGCCGGGTGGTTCGCGGATTTCGACGGCGCGCCCCATTTCGGCCAGACGGAGCAGGGCATGAGGACCTTACAAAATCGATTCCGATTCGCCCTCGCGGGAGGGCTCGCGCTGGGACTGATCCTGTGGCTTCCGCTCGCGGCTGGTGCCCGGAAAAAACCCAAGGCGGCGCCGGCAGGCAATGAGCTCAGCCGTTACATTCAGGCGGCGGCCCAGGGAGTCCAGGTGGAGAACCCGACTCTGGGCAGCCTTTGGAATCCGCACGGTCCCTTTTCCGATGTCAGCCGCGACTATAAGGCCGAGCGCGTGGGCGACCTGGTGACGATCAACATTGCCGAAAACACCGCGGCCGCCTCTTCCGGCACCACCAAGTCGGCGCGCAACTTCACCGCCAGCTCGTCGCTGAGCGCGCTGTTCGGCCCGATCTCGAACAACCGGCTCCAGAACCTGTTCACCCCGAATTCGAGCCACGCGCTGAGCGGTGCCGCCTCCACGGCTTCCAGCTCGGTGCTGACCACGAGCCTGACGGGAGTGGTCACCCAGGTGTTGCCGAACGGCTTTCTGGTGGTGGAAGCGGGACGCGACGTGCTCGTGGATAACCAGCGGCAGCATGTCATTCTGCGGGGCATCGTGCGTCCGGGTGATCTGGCGCCCGACAATTCCGTGCTGTCAAATCAGGTAGCCCATCTGCAGGTGGAGGTGGTGGGCAAGGGTGTGATCAGTGACGGGGATCGCCCGCCCCATATCGTCACGCGCCTGTTGCTGAAAATTCTGGGCTGGTGAGGGACCATGGGATTCTTACGGTGGTGCGGGGCTGTTCTGCTGGGTGCCAGCCTGTCCGGGGCGTCCGCGACGCCGCGCGCCGCCACCGTCGTGCCGCCCGACGCGCACATGGCGCGCCTGGGCGATGTGATGACGGTGAAAGGCGTCCGCGACAATCTGCTGATGGGCTACGGGCTGGTCGTGGGCCTGAACGGCACGGGCGACCGCCAGCAGACGATCTTTTCCATGCAGACGCTCGCCAATATCCTGCGCAAGATGGGGGTTCAGGTGCCCGGCGCCACGATCCTGGCGCGCAACGTGGGGGCGGTGTTTGTGACCGCCAACCTGCCGCCCTTTGCGCGGCCCGGCGAAAAGATCGACGTGAATTGCGCCTCGGCCGGCGACGCCAAGAGCTTGCAGGGCGGAGTTCTGCTGATGACGCCGCTTTACGGCTCGGACGGAGTGGTTTATGCCGTGGCGCAGGGTCCGTTGACGATTGCCGGCTATAGCGTGGGCACGCGCGGAAATGTGACCGAACTGAATCATCCGACGACGGGGCGAATCCCGGGAGGCGGACTGGTTGAACGCGACACGGCGATCGATCTCGGCCAAATGCAGACCGTCTCGCTGTTGCTGCGCGACGCTGACTTCGTCACCGCCGAGAACGCCGCCGACGCCATCAACAAGACCTTGGGCAAATCGGTGGCGACGGCCGTGGACGGCCGCCGGGTGGACGTTCCGGTGGCCGCCTCGGGGCTCGGCAGCGCCATGAACCTGTTGGCGAAGATCGAGGACGTCGAGGTGAGGGTGAATCCGAAGGCGCGCGTGGTGGTGAACGAGCGCACCGGCACCGTCGTGATGGGCAAGGATGTCACGCTGGGGGCGGCCTCGATTATGCATGGGAATCTGGCCATCCAGATCACCACCGTCTTTCAGGTGTCGCAGCCAGCGGCGCTTTCGCCCGGCGGTCAGACCGTGGTGGTGCCCCAGACCACCGTCGAGACTAACGAGGAGGCGGCCAAGCGGGTGGAGTTGAAAGAAGGGGCGACGGTCGAGGAGCTAGTGAACGGCTTGCAAAGCATCGGGGCGACGGCGCGGGACATTATCGCCATTCTGGAAGCTCTCAAGGCGGCAGGCTCGCTCCGCGCCGAACTGGAGGTCATCTGATGAAGTCGTTCTCCATGGCGGTTCCGATTCATCCGTCCGGGTTCGCGTTGCCGGGAAGGAGCGTGGCGAGGGGGAGCCAAACGGTTGACGCGGCCGGCGAAAGTCCGCGGGCTCAGAAGCTGAGAAAATCGACGCAGGATTTTGAGGCGCTTCTTTTGACCCAGTTGTGGCAGGAGATGGAGAAGAATCCGCTCGCCGACGACAGTTCCAATGCCGTCTTGGGGGCGGGCTCGGATACGTTGAAAATACTGGGGATGCAGGCCATGGCGGAGGCGGTGGCGCGAGGAGGCGGCATCGGGATCGGGCGAATGATCTACCGGAGCTTGGCTCCAGCCCTCAAGGGGAAGGGCGGATAATGATTTAAGTTTATTATTTACAATCAGTTATAGTGTTAAAGTTTTCTTCCCCCGTGCCGATGGGATACCGGACAGGCGAGGAGGGAGAAGCATGAAGATTAACAGCACGAATGCCTATCCGGAGCTGCAACCCACTGACGCACAAAGACCTAAAGGCTCGGCGGCAGAAGAAGCTCGGGAAACTCCGGGAGCTCCCGACCCCGACGATGCCACGACCCTGGCCAGCAGCCAGCATACGGTTCAGTCACTGGCGGCTCGGCTGGCCAACGTGCCTGAAATCCGGCAACAAAAGGTCACGGCGCTCCGGCAGGCCGTTCAAAATGGGCGCTATAGGGTTTCGGATCAGCAAATTGCCCAAGCGGTTTATACGGTGATGTTGGGTCCAAATGCGGGAGGCCGGAAGTAGGACGGCGAGGAGCCGTAACCCATTGAATTCTCGGATCGGTCGGGGGATTTTGGGGGAGCTGCAGCGAGGAATGATTGCTCATGGCCGAGACCTCCAGCATCACAACGGTGGGTGTGCAGCCGGCCGAAGACGCCCTGGATCCTCGGCGTCTGCGGCCCGCCATGAAGGATACGCGGCTGAAGCGAGCGCGAAAGAGCGAATCGGAATCGAGCGGCCCGGCGGTCGCTGACAGCGCCGAGAATGACGCCCACACGCTCGACGTTAAGGCGTAACTTGTTATGCAAATTGAAGTTAACCGTATACTGGAGCTGCTCGAAACCCGCGCACGATACCTGCGCCTCCTGGCCGATCACCTCCTCGCCGGCCAGGAGGCGCTCGTGCGTTGGGAGCTCGAAGCCGCCGAAATGCACATCGCCCAGCAGGAGATGCTGTGCCGGAAGCTTCGCCAAGTCGACCTCGAGCTGTCGGAGGCCAGAGCGGAGGTTCTGTCCGACCCTGAGGTGCGCGCGCGGGTGGAGGCGGCGCTCGGCGCACTTCACGATATTAGGGATAATGTACTGCATATCAATAATATACAAGCCGAGTTCCTGCGCCGCTCGCGCCGCTCGCTTCGCCTCCTGTCGAGCCTCGTGCAAAGCTCGCTCGGCCTCTACGAGCCCGCCATGCTCCAGCCCCAACAGATTCCTGCCGCGGGCCGGTTGGGATAATCCAACATGGGTAGCCTCACCGGAAGCCTTAACATCGCGCTTCAATCGCTGCTGGCCGACCAGGGCGCGTTAGACGTCACGAGTAATAATATCGCCAACGCCGCCACACCCGGCTATTCCCGCCAAGTTGCTGATTTGGTTGAAAATCCACCGCTGACTTTAGGAGCCAACCTGCAGTTTGGGCAGGGCGTCAGCTTGGCGCAAATTCAGGGCATTCGGGATCAGACGCTCGAAAATCGGATTCAACAGGAGACGCAACCCGGCGGCCAGCTCGACGCCTTCCTGGGCGGGATGAATCAGGTGCAGAGCCTGCTCAATGAGGCCCAAGGGGCGGGATTGCAAAACCCATTGAGCCAGTTTTTCAACAGTTTACAGGACCTTTCGACGGATCCGACCAACCAGAGCCTGCGGCAAGCCGTCATCAACGCGGGCCAGACGTTGGCCGGAGCCTTTAATTCGGCCGCGGCGGGGCTTAGCCAGATTCAGGCCGGGCTCAACCAGTCGGTCAGCCAGACCGTCACCCAGATCAACCAGCTCACCCAGCAGATTGCCGCCGTCAACGTTCAGGTGGGCAGTCTCCAGGCTCCTGGAGAGAACCCGAGTCCCTTCATCGATCAGCGCAACCAACTGCTCGAAAAACTGGCGAACCTGGCGGATATTCAGGTGATTCCCACCGAAAGCGGCATGGTGACGGTTACGACGGCCAGCGGCACAGCACTGGTTGTGGGCAACCAGAGCTACGCCCTGACGGCCCAGACGGTGGTTCCTTCGGGCAACACCGACGTTTTTTCCGGCGGCACGGACATCACGTCCCGCCTCAGCTCCGGCGAGCTGGGGGGGCTGATTCAGGCCCGCGATCAAGGCCTCGCAGGAGTACAGTCGAGTTTGGACACCCTCGCCTATAACCTGGCCAGCGCTTTCAATGCCCAGCATGCCGCCGGCTTCGATCTGAACGGATCGCCGGGGGGAAACTTTTTCGCGCCGCTCGCCTCCGTCACCGGAGCCGCGGCGAGCCTGGCGGTGGCCCTCAGCGATCCCTCCAAGGTGGCCGCCAGTTCCGACGGTACCCCGGGCAGCAACGGCAACGCTTTGGCGTTGGCCAACCTGGAGAACCAGAACGTGATCAGCGGCCAGACGGTCACCGGCTTCTACTCCAACCTCATCTCGACCGTTGGGAATCAGATCGCCGATGCCAAGACCCAGCAGGCGGCACAAAGCCTGCTGTTGCAGCAGTTGCAGAACCAGCAGAGGAACGTTTCGGGGGTGTCGCTGGACGAAGAGGCGGCCAACCTCGTCAAGTACCAGATGGCCTACGACGCTTCGGCGCGGGTGGTGTCCGTCGTCAACTCGCTGCTGCAGACGACCGTCAGCTTGGGCGGATAAGGAGATTCGGGCCGTGATTCGGATCGTCGAAAACGTTTTTCCTACCCTCACCAATCTGATCGAACAGGATCGCCAGAACGTCAATACGGCCATCCGAGAAATCGCGACCGGTCAGGACGTCAACCAGCTCTCGGATAACCCGTCCGCTGCCGCGCTCCTGGTGGATAATCGCGCCGAAACGGCAGCTGTGGACCAGTTCCAGCACAGCATCACCACGATCCAGGGCCGGCTCCAAACGGCTGACTCCGCACTCAATTCCGTCATTCAGGATTTGACCCAGGCCATCGCCCTCGGTACCGAAGGCGCCAACGGAACGCTCTCCTCAGCGGAACGCAACGCCGTCGCCCAACAGGTGACGAATCTTCAGCAGGATGTTCTCGGGCTCGCCAACTCCACGTATCAAGGCAGCTACATTTTTGCCGGCACGGCGGTCACCGCAGCGCCCTACGTCGTGGACCCCACGTCGCCGTCGGGCGTGCGCTACGTGGGAAACGCCAAAGTCAACGACGTGGAGGTGGGGCTGGGGCAATCGGTTCCCGTCAACCTGCCCGGCAGCACCATCTTCAACGGCGCGGGAGCCGACGTTTTTCAGGCGTTGCATGACCTGACGACCGCCCTCCAAACAAACGGTAACATCCCCGCCGCGACGGCCGAGGTGAAAAGCGCCTTCGACAACATCAGCCAGCAGCGCACCTTCTACGGGGCCACCCTGCAGCGCCTGGACGCCGCCAGCAGCAACCTCAGCCAGGAAGCCGTCACGCTCGCGACGATCCAGAACGACTTGATTTCCGCCGATCCTGCCCAGGCCGCGTCAGACTTGTCGCAGGCGGTCACCACTCTTGATGCCACCCTGGCCGCCTTCGGCAAGGTCACCCAAAATACCTTGATGGACTATATTCGCTAGCCGGCTGGCGCCTCGGGAGCGGGGCGAAGGCCGGTCGTGCTGGCGGCGCCAATGGCCGGCGAGCCGCCCTGGCCGGGCGCGGCTCGGGGCAATCTGGTACACTAGGATTGATCCATGACGGTCAAAAAAGTACTGTTGGCAAAACCGCGAGGTTTCTGCGCCGGGGTCGAGCGGGCCATTGAGGTGGTCAATCTGGCGCTCGAATTGTTCGAGGGGCCGATCTACGTCCGCAAAGAGATTGTCCATAACAAGCACGTGATCGATCACTTTGAGGCCAAAGGGGTTATTTTCGTCGAGGAACTCGACCAAGTCCCGGGCGGAGCCACCGTCATCTTCAGCGCTCACGGTGTTTCCCCCGCCGTGCGGCGAGAAGCGGCCGCCAAGAACCTGAAAGTGGTTGACGCCACCTGCCCGCTCGTCACCAAAGTGCATTTGGAAGCGGTTCGGTTCGCCCGCGAGGCTCGCTCGATTATTTTGATCGGCCACCAAGGGCACGAAGAGGTTGAGGGCACAATGGGCGAGGCTCCCGATCACGTGCAACTGGTTGGCACCGAGCAGGAAGCCGAGGCGGTGCAAGTCCCCGACCCGGATCGCGTGGCGGTGATCACCCAGACAACCTTGGGGGTGGACGACGCGCAGAGGATCATTGACGTTTTGAAGCGGCGCTTTCCGAAGCTCGTTACCCCTCCGAGCCATGATATCTGTTACGCCACTCAGAACCGGCAAACGGCCGTCCAGCGTCTCGCCGAGCGGGCGCAGCTGGTTCTGGTGCTAGGTTCGGATAACAGTTCGAATTCCCGGCGGCTCCGCGAGGTGGCGGAAGACGCCGGAGCCCGCGCTTACCTGATCGACGATGCCTCTCAGATCGACCCCGCATGGCTGGACGGCGTTGAATGCGTGGCGGTGACCGCTGGCGCCTCGGCTCCCGAGTATTTGGTCGAGGAAGTCATCGATCACTTCCGGGCCTTAGGGGCGAGCGATGTGGAGGAGCTGGAAGTGATCCGCGAACGGGTCACGTTTGTGGCGCCTCCGGAGCTGGCGCGGGCCATGGCGGAGCGGGAAACCGGCCGCTGATCGGGCGCGAGGCGATCGCGGCGCGGCCCGCGGACGCCAGCCTGAGGATCTGGCTACACCGTCTTATCCGCCGAATCGCAAATCGGCTCGAGCGGACATTCGCCGCAACGCGGCCGGCGGGCGGTGCAGATGGTCCGGCCGAACCAGATGAGCTGGTGGCTGAAGGAAATCCAGCGGTCGCGGGGCACAATCCTCATCAAGTCCTGCTCCACCTTCTCCGGCGTGGTGGCCCGGGAAAGCTTGAGGCGCCGGGTGGCGATGCGGAAGACGTGGGTATCCACCACGATGCCGGTCGCAATCCCGTAAGCCGTGCCGAGCACCACGTTGGCCGTCTTGCGGGCGACCCCGGGAAGAGTCAAGAGTTCTTCCATGGTGCGCGGCACGCGGCCGCCGAATTCCGTCACAATTTTTTTGGCGGCTCCGATGAGGTTGCGAGCTTTGCTGCGGAAGAATCCCGTCGAGCGAATCTCCTTTTCCAGCACTTCCGGTTCTAAAGCGGCGAAATCCTGGGGAGTGGGATATTTGGCAAACAGGCCGGGCGTCACCTTGTTCACCCGCTCGTCGGTACACTGGGCGGAGAGAATGGTGGCGACCAGAAGCTCGAAGGGGTTCGAATGGCGGAGCGCGCATTGGGCGCGGGGGAAGAGCTGATCGAGCGCCGCGAAGATTTTCTGGAGGCGTTCCGGGGAGGTGTAGTCGGGCCGGGGCGCGGCGCGGCGCTTGGCCGGGGCAGTCTTCGCGCCCGCCGAACGCTTCGGCACCGATCTGCTCTTCACGGCCACCGGCGCTCCGGCCGTCACCACGAACAGGCCAAGCCGCTCAGAACCAGCCACTCCGATAGGCGACCCACCAACTGACGGCAAGAATCGGGAACGTGGCGAGCAATCCCCAGACGAGAGGCAGGGCCCAATCGGCCATGAGGCTGAGGGCCACGAAAACCAGCCAGAATACCTTTCGATTCACTCGCCACCTGACGACGCGGACATTATAGCCGTTTTTTGCCCGCCAATCTGCGATGCGCCCGGGCACGGCCGGTCCGGGCGCCGCGGGGCCGGGCCTTCTCGCCGGCCCGGCAGTGAGAGCGTTCTGGGTCTGCCGGGCCGTGCTCATGCTAGTTGAAGGCTTGGACAATGTCCAGGCCGCGCCGCGGGAGCGAAACGGGAGTGAAGCCGCGGCTCGGGAAGGCGGGGAAAAGCATGATAAGATCGAGTGCTTATGGGCCTGGCCGGCAAGCTCGCCTATCTGGACTGTTCTTCCGGTATCGCCGGAGATATGTTTCTCGGAGCCTGCCTGGATGCGGGGGTTTCGGAGAAGGAGTTGTTGGGCGAGTGGAGCCGGCTGCCGGTCACCGCGTACGAGTTCAAGGCGGCGCGCGTGCTGCGCTCGGGCATCGCCGGCACCCATGTGGAAATCAAGGTGGGGGAGCGGCAGCCAGAGCGGCATCTGCAGCAGATCGAGGAGCTGATTGAAAACAGTGCACTTTCGGCGACCGTCAAGCAGAGGTCGCAGCGCATCTTCCGGCGGCTGGCGGAAGTGGAGGGTAAGTTGCACGACCGGCCGGTGAACAAAGTCCACTTCCACGAAGTCGGGGCGGTGGACGCCATTCTGGACATCGTCGGGGCGTGCGTGTGCCTGGAATTGCTCGGCGTGGCGGAACTCATCGTCTCGCCCTTAAACGTGGGCGCGGGGCGGGTGGCGGCCGCCCACGGATCGCTGCCCGTGCCGGCTCCGGCGACGGCGGAGCTGCTGCGCGGGGTTCCCATCTATTCGTCGGGCATCGAAGGCGAGCTCGTCACGCCCACCGGCGCCGCCATTGTGACCACTTTGGCGGCGGGCTTCGGGCCGCTGCCGGCGATGAAGGTGGAGCGCATCGGTTACGGCGCGGGAACTCAGGACTGGCAGGGCCAGCCAAACGTAGCGCGGCTATTTTGGGGCGAGCGAGCTTCCCAGGGGGGAGGCGCGAATTTCGAAACCGTTTCGGTGATCGAAGCGAACCTGGACGATCTGAATCCCCAGCTTTACGGCTACGTGGTGGAGCGGGCATTGGCGGTGGGCGCGCTGGACGTGACGGCCAGCGCCATTCAGATGAAAAAGAACCGGCCCGGCCTTCTTATCAGCGTGCTCTGTCCGCCCGAGCGAGCGGACGCTCTGGTTGATGTGCTGTTTGAGGAAACGACGACGATCGGAGTGCGCCTGTTTGAGGTTCGCCGCCGAGTGCTCGATCGGGAATGGGTCAGCGTCGAAACCGCGTACGGTCCGGTGCGGGTCAAGGTGGCGAAGCGGGACGGGCGGGTGATGAACGCTGCTCCCGAGTATGAGGATTGCCGGCGACGGGCGGCAGAAAAATCCGTTCCCCTTAAAGAGGTCATCCGAGCGGCGCAGGCGGCTTTTGACCTCCGGCTGGCGGCCCCCCGCCCGGCTCCCTCCCATGAGTAAATTCTATATCACCACGCCGATTTACTATCCGAACGCCCGCCCCCACGTCGGCTCGGCCTATACGACCATCGCCTGCGACGCCATCGCCCGCTATAAACGCATGTGCGGTTACGACGTGGCCTTCCTGACCGGTACGGATGAGCACGGCGAAAAGCTGCAGCGCGCGGCGGACGAGGCGGGCGTGCCGGTGGAGCAGTTTGTCGCCGAAAAGCGCGAGCTGTTCCAGGCGCTGTGGCAGAAACTGCGCATTCGCGAATACCGGTTTGTCCACACCTCGCAGAATCCCGCCCACGTGAAGTCCGTGCAGTGGATGATCCGGCAGGCGAACCAGGCGGGCTATATCTACAAGAAGCGATACGAGGGCCGCTACTGCATCTTCGACGAGCGCTACCTTTCCGACAGCGCCGAGCCGGTCAATTGCGACATTTGCGGCCGGCCGGCGGAACTGATCAGCGAAGAGAATTACTTTTTTAAGCTTTCAGCGTTTCAGGAACGGCTGCTGGCGCACTACAAAGATCATCCCGAGTTCGTGCAGCCCGACTTTCGCATGAACGAAGTGAAGAGCTTCGTCCAAAGCGGGTTGCGCGATATCTCGATCAGTCGGAAGCGTCTGAAGTGGGGCATTCCGTGGCCGGACGACCCCGAGCAGGTGGTCTATGTGTGGTACGACGCGCTCACCAGCTACCTGACCGGAATCGGGTTTGAGGGCGAGAGGCGAAGCGCAGACTTTGAGAAGTACTGGCCCGCCGACCTGCACATGATCGGCAAGGACATTCTGCGCTTTCATGCCGTCTACTGGCCGGCGTTTCTGTGGGCGGCCGGCTTGCCTCTGCCTAAAACCATCTTTGCCCACGGCTGGATTTATTACGAGCAAGACAAGATGAGCAAATCCAAGGGCAACGTCGTTTACCCCGAGCCGATCATCCAGGCGTTTGAGGAATTCGGCGCGCCGGGCAGCGATGCGCTGCGCTACTACCTGCTGCGGGATACGCCGTTTGGATTGGACGGCAGCTTTTCGTATGAAGGGCTGATTCAGCGCTACAACTCGGACTTGGCGAATGACTTGGGGAATCTTGCCAATCGGACAGTTACCATGATCCGTGATTATGTTCACGGGAGCGTTCCGCAACCCCCGGGCGCCGCCGTCAGCGCCAAGGTCCCCTGGCTGCGGGAGTCTCTCAAAGCTCTGCTTCATGAGTTCCGGCAGCAAGTGGACAGCTATGACGTGTTTCGCGCCCTTGGGCGGGTCTCCGCCATCGTAGGCGATCTGAACGGGTATCTGAATGAGAGTAAGCCCTGGGCAATTGCCGCGTCGATCGGAAGCTCTCCCTATTCAGCGGCCGACAGCGGCGTTCGGCAAGCGGGCGAGGAGCCGCGGCTGGCTTCCGAGAGCCGCGTCGGCGGAGACCAGTTAGTGAACGAGTGTTTATACGTCACGGCGGATGCCTTGCGATGCATCGCCGTGCTGGATTTTGCGTTCATCCCCGAGGGCTCACACCGGCTCTGGGAGCAGCTCGGGTGCGAAGGCAACATCGAAGATCAGAGATTGGATGACTTGAAATGGGGAGGACTCAGGTCCGGCACGAAAGTCGGCAAGCCGGAGCCCATCTTTCCCCGCCTCGACAAGCAGAAGGCGTTGGCCCGGCTGCGCGAATTGGCCCAGGAAGACCGCCTGGACGAGGAGAGAGCCAAGGAGACCCGAGTGGAATCACAACCCGTCGAAAAGCCTGCGGTCGCCCCCGGCGCCGCGCCCGAGGCGCCAGCGCCGAAGATCACCCTCGAAGACTTCGCCAAGGTCGACCTGCGGGCGGGCACCATCCGCTCGGCCGAGCCGATTCCCGGCGCCACAAAACTCCTGAAGCTGCAAGTAGATCTCGGCAGCGAAGTGCGGCAAGTGTGTGCCGGCCTTGCCGGATACTATAAGCCGGAGGAGCTGGTCGGAATGAAGGTAGTCGTGGTCGCTAATCTTCAGCCTCGCAAGCTGCGTGGCGTCGAATCGAACGGCATGATTGTGGCTGCCTCGGTGGAGCCGACGGGCAGGCCGGTGCTCGTGACATTTCAACAGGATGTCCCGAATGGAACGCGCCTCAAATAATTGCGCTGCCGAGCGGCCGCCCAGAGGGTGGGGACTGGCCTCGGTGTCTGGTCGAGCAGCCGCCGTCGTTTACCGCCGATCGCTATACGGCTGGGCACGGGCGGCGAGCGGAGCTCACGGTCTGGGAGTCTCTCCGCCGCTCCGTTCGCCGACCGTCCAGACGGGCCATGACTCAATTGGTTGACTCCCACGCTCACCTCGGGGACAAGGAGTTCGACGCCGATCGTGAGGCCGTCATCGAACGGGCGCGAGCTGCGGGCTTGAAATATCTGCTCCTCATTGGCGACGCGAGCCAAACGGAGAGCTGGACTGCGGCGGCTGCCATCACGGCGTCTTACCACTGGATTTTTATGGCGGCGGGAGTACATCCGCACCAGGCCGCCGAAGTGAAGGAAGAGCACTTCGCGGGATTGCGCGATCAGGCTCGGTATTCGAAAATGTTGGCCATCGGTGAAATCGGACTGGACTCTTATCATGATCATTCGCCGCGTGAGACACAGCAGCGAATTCTGGTCCGCCAGCTCGAGTTGGCCCGCGAGCTCAACTTGCCGGTTATCATCCATTGCCGCGAGGCCTGGAATGAGTTGCGGCCTATCCTGCACCATTGGTGGCGCCCGACCGGTCTCGGCGGGATTCTGCATTGCTTCACCGGCACGCGGGAGGACGCTTTCGATCTGATGGATATGGGATTTTACGTGTCGTTTGCGGGCAATCTGACTTTCACGAAGGCTGAACATCTGCGCGCCGTCGCCCGCGAGATTCCGCTGGACCGCCTGCTGAGTGAAACTGACTGCCCCTACCTGGCCCCGGTCCCCCATCGCGGCAAGCGCAACGAACCGGCTTACGTGCAGATCGTGATCCGCCACTTGGCGGCTCTTCGCGGGCTCGACGAGGAGGAGATGGGCCTTCTCATCATCGCGAACTTCCGACGCCTTTTCCGATTGGACTGAGCATCGGGAGATTGTCATCCGGAAGTTCAGGCTTTTCTTTCGCAGCGCGTTTGTGTGACTATGGACATTCTTACTTATCGACAGCAGTCGTGCCCGAGCTAGGACGTTGGGGGCTGGCGCCATCACGGTGATGATCTCCAGGTGGCTGGACGGGCTTTCTCGGTAGGCCGGGCGGTTATCATGCCGAGGTTGAAAACGAACGAGGTTGTGTCGAGGGAACAGGCCGCGCCGATGACAGCGGTGACGGAAATCTTCGATCTGGTGCGCTCTGACCTTGCGCGAGTCGAAGAGGAGATTGGCCGGCAAAGTGTGTCGAGCGTCGAAGCCATTACGGAAATCGGCCGCTACTTGCAGGTAGGCGGGGGAAAGAGACTTCGTCCCGCGCTCTTGTTGCTGGCCTCAAAGCTGTGTGGTTACGAGGGACCAGCGGCCATCCGGCTGGGGGCGGTCGTCGAACTACTCCATACGGCTACTTTGATTCACGACGACATCATTGACGAGGCGGAGTTGCGCCGGGGGCGTCCATCCACGAATTCGCGCTGGGGCAACCATATGAGCGTTTTGGCCGGCGACTGGCTTTACATGCAGGCTTTTACGATCGCGCTGGCCGAACGCAATTTCAAGATTCTCGATGTCCTCATCGGGCTTACCCAAGTCATGGTGGAGGGCGAACTGCTGCAGCTGACTCGACTGAGGCAGATCGACTTGAGCGAGGATGATTATCTCGAGCTTTGTTATCGGAAGACAGCGTGCCTTTTCGCAGCTTGCACGAGGTTGGGCGCCGTGCTCGGCCGTCAGAGCGAAGAAGTGGAATTAAAGCTGGCGTCGTTCGGCGCGAACTTGGGGTTGGCCTTCCAGCTCGTCGACGACCTGCTGGATTTCACGTCCTCGGAGGAGAAACTAGGCAAGCCGACAGCGAGCGACCTCCGCGAAGGCAAGATTACTCTGCCGTTGATCTACTTGCTGCCGCGGTCGCTCCCCGAAGAGCGAAAGAAGATTGCCAAGGTGCTCGAGGAAGGTGGATTTCATTCCGTCAGCTTGGAGGAGATTCAGCAGATGATCCAGCGGTACGATACTCTGACCACGGTACGAGATAAGGCGCGAGAGTTCATTAAGCTCGCCCTGGGCTCGCTTGGTCATGTTGGGGATTCCCCTTACCAGGACGCTCTGCAGGCCATCGCCGAATTTATCCTCGAGCGGCAACACTGACGGGAGCAAGGGGTGACCCCAGTACCATTTGCGTGCGATTTGGGGCGGCGGAAAGCATGGAAACCGCACTGGCAATCATGGCTGTTTCCACGCGGTGCCCGTGTGAGCCCCGGCGGTTGAACACCTAGCGCTGGTTGTGAATGAAACAGAGATGTGAAACTGAAGTTAAGCTGCGCGTCAAGAACCTTCGCCAAATCAAACAGCGACTGAGGAAATGCGGCTTTGTGGCGGTCATCCCGAGGCATTTCGAGCGCAACGTCATCTTTGATCTGCCGGACCGGCGGCTCACCCGGGCCGGGCACCTATTACGCCTTCGGTGGGCCCGGAAAGAAGCCACGCTGACGTTTAAAGGAATGGCGCAGCGATCAGCAAGATCCAAGACGCGATTCGAGTTAGAAGCCCGCGTCCCCAACGGCGAAGCACTTGCAGCCGTTTTCTTGCGCGCGGGATTTCAGGAGGTCTTCCGCTACGAAAAATTTCGCACCGTGTACCGCCGCCATTTGCGAAGAAACAAGTTCGAGCGCGGCTCTGTGATGTTCGATGAAACGCCTTTGGGAGCATACCTGGAGCTCGAAGGGTCGCAAGCCTGGATTGACCGGACAGCGCACGAACTCGGCTTTGGGTTTGCCGAGTACATTACGGCGAGTTACGGCGACCTCTACCGGGAGCGCTGCCGGGCGCGGCGCTGGCGATCCAACGAGATGACATTCCGGGAACGCAGGCAACGATAAAACCGGGTCGGTCCTTTGGGGGACGACGCAGAACGCGGCGAAACTCTTCGGCGCGCCTCGAGCTGTGGCGCGAATCGCCCGGCTTGCTTTTTTAGCCGCTTTGAAACGGGAATCAACGCTCAACGGCTCGCGAGATGTGCATGCTTCAGTTTCTTGACCAACTGAATTCCCAACAGCGCGAATCCGTGGAGACGACGGAAGGGCCGCTCCTCATCCTAGCGGGAGCGGGCAGCGGCAAGACCCGAGTCATAACCTATCGTATTGTTTACCTGATCTGCCAGCGCGGCGTATCGCCGGGAAACATACTGGCGGTTACTTTCACCAATAAGGCCGCCGATCAGATGAAGGAGCGGGTGGCCAGGCTTCTGGCCGCCGGCGGATGGACCGCTGGCGGTGCGCCCCTCCCGGTGATTTCGACGTTTCATGCGCTCGGCGTGCGAATCTTGAGGCAGGAGATCGGCCGGCTGGGCTACAGTCGGGATTTTTCCATCTATGACGAGAGCGACCAGTTACGCTTGGTCAAATCAGTGCTTAAAGAGCTGGGAGTCAGTGACCCGACGTATTCGCCCCGTGCCGTCATGTCCCGCATCAGCAACGCCAAGAACCGCTATGGGGAGCCCCGTGGGTGGTCTCATGAAACGTCCGGCGAGGAAGACCAGAAAACGGCCATGGTTTGCGAACGGTATGAAAAGCAGTTGCGCCAGGCGAACGCTCTTGACTTCGATGATCTGCTCTTGAAAACCATCGAGCTCTTTGGCAAGTTTCCCGATGTGCGCGAGCGATACAACCGTCGTTTTCAGTACATTCATGTCGATGAGTATCAGGACATCAACCGGGCTCAGTACGATTTGATTCGACTGCTGACCTGCAGTCATCACAACATTTGTGCGGTTGGTGACGAAGATCAGTGCATCTACGGCTGGCGCGGTGCGAGCATCGAAAACATTCTCAACTTCGAAAGGGATTATCCGGGTACAAAAATCGTACGGCTGGAGCAAAATTACCGCTCCACGCAAATGATTCTGGATGCGGCTGGCGCTGTCGTGAGCCGAAACAAGCTTCGAAAGGGCAAAGTGCTATGGACGCAGCGCAGCTACGGTCAGCGCATCGGATTGTTCGAAGCTCAAGACGCCGAGCAGGAAAGCGACTTCGTAGCCGCTCAGGTGGGTCAGGCGCTCGCGGGCGGCGGCGACCTAACGGTAGGGATTCTGTACCGCACGAATTTCCAGTCGCGGCTCTTCGAGGAGGCTCTCCGTGTGCGCGGCATCGCTTACCGAGTGGTGGGGGGGCTAAGCTTTTACGCGCGTGCGGAGATCAAAGACATACTGGCTTACGCGCGCTTCGTCATCAATCGGCAGGACAGCGTCTCACTAGCCCGCATCATCAATACTCCAGCCCGGGGTGTCGGCAATGCCACGGTCCGGGCTTTGGAGGAGGCGGCCCGCAGCCAAAGACGAACGTTGTGGGAGGTGGTCCAGGAGGCGGCCCGCGGTTCCGGCGGCGGCCGGCAGGGAAGGCCGCACCGAGCTCTGCGAAGTTTTTGCGCCCTCATCGAGCAACTAGCGGCTGATTCCATGCGCTTGAAAATGAGTGAGTTTTTCGCGAGTATCCTGCGACGCACCGGATATCTTGATGTTCTTCAGGCTGAACATTCGTTAGAATCGGAAAGCCGGAGCGAGAACTTGAAGGAGTTAGTTAATGCTGCAGCCGAGGCTGAAGGGCGGGGTGAAACGCTGTCCAGCTTTCTCGACCGGGCCGCGTTGATTTCCGATACCGACGACTTTGATGAGCATGGCCGAGTTACGCTGATGACGCTTCACAGCGCCAAGGGACTGGAGTTTTCCTACGTGTTTCTGGTGGGCTTGGAGGAAGGGTTGTTACCGCATAAATTCTCAACGCAGGACGAAGCGGAGATCGAGGAGGAACGGCGGCTCTGCTACGTGGGAATGACTCGCGCCAAAGACCGATTGACTCTGAGTTATGCCCGGAACCGGCGCATTTTTGGTCGGGAGACCACCAGTGGAGCCGGGCCTTCCCGGTTTTTGGGCGAAATTCCTGCTCATCTTTTGGAACGACTTGGCGCGGCCGTTCTCGACAATGAACCTAAGCGTGAGAAATCGCGCCAAACTTGGCCTAATTCCGCTCACTCACCTGAGAGTGTCGATCGCTGGTTGAGACAGCATGGCGCTGTGCTTCGCTCACAGCCGTGGACACGAGGGGAAAAGCAGACGCGAAATGAAGGTCGGTGGCGACTTGGAATGCGCGTGCGGCACCCGAAATACGGACTCGGCACGGTCGTGGAATGCGAGGGCAGTGAGGACGAGGCCAGGGTGACGGTCAGCTTTGCGGGTTACGGAGTGAAGAAGCTGATCCAACGGTACGCCTTGTTGGAAGAGGCCTAGCCTGGCAGGACCCACGTGTCGCGAGGAACTTGTTTTTCCTTGCGTTCGTTTAGCGCGGGGCGGGAGGCGTCCGTTTCTGCGTGGCCAATTGCGATCCGATTCAGAAGGATACTCTTAGTCAGTTCGGGAGCTCCACGATGGACACAAAGAAGATTAAGGACAAAGCTGAACGCAAGAGGCTGAAGCGAGCGGCACGCAAGGAACAAGCGCCCAAGCCCAAACGCACTGATCCACGAGGCTCGCACAAGCCCAAGGTGAAGAAGAAAGCTCCGGGCGGACCGACTGAGCGCTGAGAACTGGATGAACCAACTCTTCTCAACCAAGAGCATCGATAAGCTAATGGCCCAGGCCGAAGAACCCGAACACCGCCTGCGCAAGAGCCTGGGTCCTTGGTCGCTAACGGCCCTGGGAGTGGGCGCCATTATCGGAACGGGAATTTTCATCCTCACGGGCACGGCGGCCGCCGGCCAACTCGTGGAGGTTCCTTCCGCCCTCAAGGCCCCGCTGCTTTCCCTGCTGCTGTACGGGCGTCACGCTGTCGGGATGTCGGGCCGGCCAGGCGCGGGCCCGGCGATCACGATTTCTTTCTTCCTGGTGGCCATTGCGTGCGGGCTTGCCGGGCTTTGTTACGCTGAGCTTGCCTCGATGATCCCTATCGCTGGGAGTGCCTACACCTATGCCTATGCGATCCTGGGTGAAATCGTGGCCTGGATTATCGGCTGGGACCTGATTTTGGAGTACGCCGTTAGCAATATGGCGGTGGCGGTGGGTTTTTCAGCCTACGTGGACAGCCTTCTGCGCGGTTTCGGTTTGAACTTGCCTCGCTCACTGATGAATCCTGTGCTCAACGATTCGCTCCAGCCGACGGGCTCTTACTTTAACCTTCCTGGGTTTCTGGTGGTTGTAATTCTTACCGTCGTTTTGGTGCGTGGCATCCGCGAAAGTGCGGGCGTGAATAACGCCGTCGTCGCTGTGAAGATCCTGGCCATTGTGATCTTCATCGTGGCTGGTTCCCGTTACATCCAGGTATCGAACTGGATGCCCTTCATGCCCAATGGCTGGCAAGGCGTGCTCACCGGCGGCGCCATCGTTTTCTTCACCTATATCGGTTTCGATTCGGTCTCAACCGCAGCGGAGGAAACGAAGGACCCGGGGAAGGACGTCCCATTCGGCATTATCGCTTCACTGGTCATCTGTACGGTTTTGTACTGCTCCGTAGCGCTCGTTCTCACGGGCATTCAGAATTGGCAGCTCTTAGGGAATGCTGCGCCCGTGGCTCGTGCTCTCCAGGCCATTCATCTTTACACTGTGGAGCGGTGGGTGACGATCGGTGCGTTGATGGGGATGTTGAGCTCGCTTCTGGTCTTCCAATTGGGCCAGGCGCGCGTGTGGTTTGCCATGTCGCGAGATGGTTTGCTGCCGCGTGTCTTTGCGAGGGTTCACAAGCGATTCCGCACGCCGCACGTTAGTACGTGGGTGGCTGGGTTTTTCGTGGCCGTCCCCGCCGGTCTGTTCGACCTCGGCACGCTCGCCGACCTTTCCAACATCGGCACACTGTTTGCGTTCGTGCTCGTCGCGTTAGGTGTCTTGGTGTTGCGCCACAAGCAGCCGGAGCGGCGGCGCGGATTTCGCACGCCCTGGGTTCCGCTTGTGCCTCTGGCAGCGATCCTCTGTTGTGTGATTCTGATGGCGAGCCTCCCGGTCGAGACCTGGTTGCGGTTTGTGGTCTGGTTGGTCATCGGCTTGGTGATTTACTTCACTTACAGTCGCTTCCACAGTGAGTTTCGGCGGTTGCCGGAACTGGAGGGGAGCGGTGCGAAGCGTGAGGCGTCGGGTCGTTCGTGGGTCGGCGATGCGAGGCAGCCCGACAAAAAATGCCTTGACCTGGTCACGTTTTGAGCTCTTTTCTCGAAAGGCTAGGGCGCTTCTGGCAGCCTGGCTGACCCTCCTGGCCGTGAGCAACCTCGGTTACGCCTGGGGACCGGAAGCTCATCGTCTGGTCAACGCTTGGGCCATTCAGGTCTTGCCGGCCGACATCCGCCCGTTTTTTGAAGTCCGACGGCAGTTCCTGATCGAGCATGCGAACGACCCCGACGAATGGATGCGCAAGGATCGCTATGAGCGGATGCGACACTATATCTACCTCGACAAGTACGGCTTGTTTCCTTATCTCGCGCTTCCTCATACATTGCGCGCGGCGCAGGAAAAGTATGGGACCGGGCACATCAATCATACCGGCCTGCTGCCGTGGCAGATCGGCTCCTACAGCCTTAAACTCACGAACGATCTGCGGGGCCGGAAGTGGGACGACGCGCAGCTTGACGCGGCGGTCTTGGCGCACTACGTCGCCGACGCGCACGATCCGTTACATACGACGCAGAACTACGACGGTCAGTTAACCGGCCAAGCCGGCCTCGAAATGCGCTTCAGCAGCAGCCTGGTTGAGAAGTATCGGAATTTTTTCATGCTGCATCCCCGAGAAGCGGCCAAGATCGAGGATCCCACGGAATATGCGTTTCAGATGGCGCTTGAAGCGAACACCTGGGTAGATCGCATTGTGTTTGAAGATCGCCGCGCCAAGGATGATTTGATCGATTACAATGAGGATTACTTTGATCGCTTTTACACCGCCATCGGTTCGACGGCCGTGAGCGAACTCAACGAGGCCGCCCACGACGCCGGATGTTATTGGTACACGGCCTGGTTGAACGCGGGCAAGCCGGCGCCTCCGGTTCGCTGAGCGGTGTGTCGCCTGCCAGGTTTCCCTCATCGGGATTTCGTAATGCTGTCCAAGTCTTTGTCTTTTCCAACTTCCGATGACTTTATCGCTAAGCTGCCAAAGGTGGAACTACACCTTCATTTAGAAGGTAGCGTCCGTCCGCGAACTCTGCGCGAACTGGCGCGCCGTAAGAGCCGCTTGCGGGAAGAAACGGAGAGTTGGATTGCCGACCGCGAGCGACTCGGATTTCGGTACCGGCATTTTCAGGATTTTTTAGAGGCTTTCAAACTCGTGAGCCTGCTTCTGGAAACTCCGCAAGATTACGCCCTGGCTACGACTCATCTTATCGAAGCCCTTGCCGCCGAAAACGTCAGGTACGCCGAGATTACCCTGGCCGCGGGCGTGCTGTTGTGGAAGAAGCAGCCCGTCGATGCGGTGTTCGAGGCGGTGGCCGAGGCTGCTGCTGAAGCCTCGGGGCGACTTGGAGTGCGGATTGCCTGGATCATGGATGCAGTTCGCCAGTTTGGAGTCGAGCCTGCGCGGCAGGTCATAAAATGGGCGGCGCGATTTCGAGAGCACGGGGTGGTCGGATTCGGGATCGGTGGCGACGAGGGAAAGGGCCCGGCAGAGATGTATGTGGATATTTACCGGGAGGCTCGCGATCGCGGTCTTCACACGACCGCGCACGCTGGTGAGACCGTGGGTCCCCATAGCATTCGCGCGGCCGTCGAGTTGCTCGAAGCCGAACGCATCGGTCACGGAATAACCGCGGGCGAGGACGCTGGCGTCATCGCGCTGCTCGGGGAGCGCGGAATAGCACTCGAGATTTGCCCGACCAGCAATGTCGCGACGGGTCTCATTGCGCGCTGGGCTGATCACCCCCTGCCTCAATTTTTGCAAGCTGGGCTGGCGGTCACGCTGAACTCAGATGACCCAGCCATGTTCGGCACGAGTGTTCAGGAAGAATTCAGGCGCGCAGCCCGGCAATTTGCGCTCGGTGGCGAGGACATCCTGCGGATGACCCGGGACGCGATCCGCGTCGCATTTCTGCCCGAAGATCAGAAGGCGCGGCTTTTCGAAGAGTTGCGGACTTGTTGGCAGCGGCGTTATGCTTAGCGAATGAAAGGCGAAGAATGTAATTGCGGACTGTCGGGTGTCGGGTGGCAGGCGCATCGGGCGGCTTCAGCAGCCAGCTCCCAGACGCTCGGATCGTAGACTACGTTCATGGCGGCGATCGAGACGAGCTCTATTCTCCGCAAGAGGCCGGACACGCTTAAGGCGGCGATCGAGGAGATTCGCGAACAGTCTAGAGGCTCTCCGGGTCGGGGCGGTGTGACCGCGGTGCGGCATGTTCCGGCGCGTGCCGGCCGCTGGGTGCCTTTCCCTGCGGGCCTTGCCCCGTCTTTGGCTCAAATTCTGAAAGCCCGGGGTATCGAGCGGCTTTACGCGCATCAAGCGGATGTTTTTGAGCTCGCCCGGAGTGGAAAGAACGTAGTGGTGGTCACACCGACGGCCTCGGGCAAGACGCTTTGCTACAACCTGCCGATTTTTAACACGCTCGTCGAGGACGCCGGCGCTTGCGCCCTGTACCTCTTCCCGACGAAAGCCCTGTCCCAAGATCAGCTGGTCGAGCTCAATCGCTGGACGGAGATTCTCGGCGGTGGAGTTCGTACGTTCACTTACGACGGGGACACGCCCCAGGACGCACGCCGGGCGATTCGGGCACGCGCCAACCTCGTCATTACGAATCCCGACATGCTCCACAAGGGCATTCTGCCCCACCACACTCGCTGGGAGCGAATTTTCGAGACCTTGCGGTACGTGGTCATTGATGAGCTCCATTTTTATCGCGGCGTCTTGGGGAGTCACTTGGCGAACGTGTTGCGGCGTCTCAAGCGCATTGCTCGGTTCTACGGAAGCCAGCCGCAGTTCATCTGCACCTCGGCGACCATCGCTAACCCGGCCGAACTAGCTTCGCGCATTCTTGAAGAAAGCGTGATCGTTGTGGACGAGAACGGCGCACCGTCGCCGGACAAATATTGGGTATTCTACAACCCTCCCGTCGCTAACCCCCAACTCGGCATTCGCCGATCTTACCTAAATGAAGCGCGCCGCGTGGCGCGGACGTTTCTTTCACGGGGCTTAGCCACCATTGTCTTTGCCAGCAGCCGCTTGGCTACCGAGATTCTCGTCACCTATCTGAAGAAGGATTTTCCCGCTGGGCCGGCGCGTCCGGACACGATTCGCGGCTACCGCGGTGGTTATCTCCCGCATGAGAGGCGTGAAATTGAACGGGATTTGCGGGACGGGCGTTTGCTAGGCGTCGTGGCGACGAACGCGCTGGAACTGGGCGTCGACATCGGCAGCCTGGACGCCGCGATTCTGGCTGGCTACCCCGGCACGATTGCTTCCGCATGGCAGCGTGCGGGACGGGCGGGGCGCCGCCAAGGGATGTCGGCAGTCGTATTGGTGGCCTCGAGCGCGCCGCTCGACCAGTTCATCGTGCAGAATCCTGATTATTTCTTCGATCGGTCTCCGGAGCACGGCTTTGTCAATCCGGACAACCTTCAGATACTGCTCAACCACCTGAAGTGTGCCGCTTTCGAGCTGCCGTTACGCGAAAACGAACGGTTTGGGGCGCTGGAGCTGAATCTTCTTTGCGAACACCTCGAGGAGACCGGATTCCTTCACCGTGCTGCCGACGGCTGGCATTGGATTTCCGAGAGCTACCCCGCCGACGCCGTCAGCCTTCGATCGGTTTCATCCGACAATTTTGTGATTGTTGATAACAGTAAGGCCCCCCGCGTCATCGGTGACGTGGATTTCTCGAGCGCCTTAACGACGGTGCACGAAAAGGCCATTTACATTCAGGACGGAACTCAGTACCAGGTCGAGAAATTCGATTACGATGGCCGCAAGGCTTACGTCCACCGCGTCGAGAGCGAATATTACACAGACGCCATTTCTTACACGAAAATCAAAGTCTTGGAAACGTTCGATACGGCGGCCGTGCCACACGACGTGAGTTTAGGAACCGCCGGCGACAGTACAGGAATGAGTCCCGCGGGGCCGGAGCCTTCGACCTGCGGTTTCAGCTTTTCGACTAAGAACCACGGGGAAGTCCAAGTTAACACTCAGGTGGTGGGCTTCAAGAAGATCAAGTTCCACACTAATGAAAACGTCGGGTCTGGCGAACTGGCTCTGCCAGAGCAAGAGATGCACACGACGGCGTGGTGGCTCACACTTTCTCGCGATTTGCTCAATTCGTTGCCTTACGATTTGAGCCAGCGCATCAATGGTGTGAACGGACTGGGCAAGGCGTTCCAAGCGATAGCCACTTTGCTTTTGATGTGCGACGCGCGAGACTTGGGCGTAGCGATCGGCGAGAACCCCAGGGCCACGAATCAAGCGTTAGCAGGCGGGGAGCACCGTCTCCGAATCCCCACCCCCGATTCCCCGCGCATGGCTTTCGAGCCCAGTATCTATCTCTACGACAAGTATCCCGGCGGCATCGGATTCAGCGAGCCGCTATTCCGTATGACGGATGGTCTGCTGGCACACACCCAGCGACTGATCGAGAATTGTCCGTGTGACTGCGGGTGTCCGTCCTGTGTGGGCCCGGTCGGTGAGGTGGGAGAGAAAGGAAAGGAGGTGGCGCGGGCAATCTTGAACAAGCTGTGCGTTAACAGTAGTGAGTAGGCTGTTTCGTGCGCTGCTGTCCGTGCCGTCAGCAAGCCCTGAGGGATCATGAATCTCGAACAGAAACTCGCCGAGATCAAGCGCGCTGTGGAAAGCAACGCAGCCGGTCGGGAGCTGGAACGGCAGCTCGAGTCTCTCCGTCGCGTCCAACCGATCCGTCGGGACGGCGATCCGGCGAAGCCGGCATTGCCTGCGCCCCGCATGGCGCGGGGCATTGAGGAATACGTGGACGGTTGCGTGCAGGCGAACTCCCACGGCGAGTATTTCGTCACCCGCCAAGCCCTGCCTTTCGGACGCCCGTACGGAAAACTTCGGATTAGCGATGTTTCCACGGCCGATCTGAGCCCGCTGAGCCTGCTCCTTCCAGAGGGTGCTCTGCCGGATGCAACGCGACTCGTCTACCTGGACACCGAAACCACCGGACTGGCAGGCGGAACCGGCACGTGCGCATTTTTGATCGGTCTCGGCTCCATCGAAGGCTCCCAGTTTGTGATCCGCCAGTTGTTCTTGCGGGACTATCCTGAAGAAAGAGCCATGCTCGCCGCACTCACAGAAATGCTGGCGAGTTACGAGGGCGTGCTCACGTTCAATGGCAAAGCCTTTGACATACCGCTGCTCGAAACGCGTTACGCGCTGGCTCGACTGAGGTCCCCTTTCGCCAGGATGCTGCATCTTGACCTTTTGCACCCGGCTCGCCGGTTGTGGAAGTTGCGCCTCGAGAGTTGCCAGCTCACCCACCTGGAGCGTGAAGTGCTCAGGATTCATCGACGTGGCGACGTGAACGGCTGGGAGATTCCCCAGATTTATTTTGCCTACCTGCGGACGGGAAGCGCGCGCGGCTTGCAACCCGTCTTTTATCACAACTCGCTCGATATCATAACGCTCGCGGCCCTCACCGCGGAAATCGCCAGAGCGCTGGATGACGGCAGGTCGCTCGACTCGAGCCTGGATCTGTTCAGCCTGAGCCGCATTTTCGAGCGCTCCGGGGCTCGCGAACGGGCGGTGGGGGTTTGCCGCCGGGCGCTGGAAGCCGGCTTACCGGAATGGCTCGAGCCGCGCGCCCGATGGCATCTGGCGGCGCACCACAAGCGCCAACGGCAGTACGAGCAGGCCGCGGCGATCTGGGCGGAGCTCGCCCGCCGTCAAGACGAGATCGCCATTCAGGCGCTCGAGGAACTAGCCATGTATCACGAACATCGTCGCTACGATTTCCAGGCGGCGCTGGACGTTGTGGAAGCCGCTCTCGCCCGAATATCGAGTTTCGCCGCTGGCTCCCGTTACAACGGGCGCTTTGAGCGCCGGCGCCTGCGATTGCGAGAAAAGGTTGGGCAGCGGAAAGTTCTGCCGTGACGGTGGGTGGGTTCTCCGCAGATGGGCGGCGCGAATGATGATCACCCCAGGCCGTCAACTGAATCCGCTATGAGGGCTCGGCGCCGAACTTCGCCGCCCCCCGCTCGGCCTTCACCTGCCGCAGGACGTTCAAAAATGCGCGGAGCACCGGTGAATCCTCGTCGCGCCGCCAGACGACGGCCATTTCCACCATGGGACAAGGACGCATAATCGGCTTATAGACCACACCCACGCGCCGGAAATTCTGGCAAGACGCCGGTACAAGGGCCACTCCAATGCCCGCTGCCACCAAGCTGACCAGCGTTTCCATCCCACTCGCCTCCTGGACGATGTCCGGGCTGAAACCTGCTTGGCGGCAGAGGCTGACCAGCAGATCATAGTAACCTGGGCCTAGCGGCCGAGGGAACGACACAAAAGCCTCGCGCGCCAGCGATGCCAGCCGGATGCGGGCCTGCGCCGAAAGTCGGTGGGATTCGGGCAATGCCGCGACCAGGGGTTCGCGGAAGACCGGCTCGAAACTGAGGCCATCCTCTTCGGTCGGGGCACGAAAGAATCCGAGTTGAATCTTCCCGGCCTGCAGTGCCTCGACCTGATCGGCTGGCACCAGTTCGCGGAGCGTAACGTGGACAGTCGGAAAACGCCGCCGGAAGGCGCTGACGATGAGGGGGAGGATATGGTACGTCGCCGAACCCACAAACCCCACGGCCAGTTCGCCGATTTCGCCACGATTCGCGCGGCGCGCGGCCAGCACGGCTTGTTCGACCTGGGCCAGGACTTCACGAGCCTGTTTCAGAAATACCCGCCCTGCGTAGGTCAGCTCGACGTGCCGGCGCGTGCGGCGGAAGAGCTGGACTTCCAGTTCGTTCTCTAGCCTGCGAATCTGCTGGCTCAGCGGTGGCTGTGTCATACGGAGCTGTCGGGCCGCGCGGCCGAAGTGGAGATGTTCGGCGACAGCCACAAAATAGCGGAGGTGGCGGAGCTCCATGATTAATATCCGCAGAATATCAACATGCGCCCATTAATATATTGGACATTTGATCGTGCTTTTTCAACAATTCTCAGTGAGCGGCTCGCCGGAGCGAACCCGGGCTCGACGGGGCTGGGAAATCGTTCCGGCCGCTCGCCTGGCGAGTTATGGGGATCGTTCGGCTCGCGCTTCGCCGCCCTTACACCATCGCTGTCGTCTCGCTGTTGATCCTCGTCCTGGGGATGCTTTCGCTTTCGCGGATGATCGTTGACATCTTTCCGCCGATCAACATTCCGGTTGTGCTCGTGGCGTGGAATTACCCGGGGTTGTCGGCGGTCGACATGGAGCGGCGCGTCGTCATTATCAGCGAGCGGGCATATTCTACCACGGTGAACGGCATCGCACGTATCGAGTCCGAATCCATTCCGGGCATCGGCCTGCTCCGTATTTATTTCCAGCCGGGTACGGACGTCGGCGCCGCCATCTCGCAGATATCCTCGGTCTCCGAGACGGTGCTGCGCATTTTCCCGCCCGGCATGCAGCCCCCAAACGTCATCCAGTTTAATGCTTCGAACGTGCCAGTGTCGCAGTTGACGATCTCCAGCCCCAACTTGTCCGAGCAGGAGCTTTATGATTACGGATTGAACTTTATCCGCGTGCGCCTGTTTACGATCCCGGGGCTTTCCACGCCCGCGCCGTTTGGCGGCAAACAGCGACAGATTATCGTCGACCTTGACCCTCCGGCTCTCGAAGCGATGGGCCTGGCTCCGACGGACGTAGTGAATGCTCTTCAGACTTCCAACGTGATTACGCCCGCCGGCACGGCGCGCATGGGGGGGACGGAATACAATGTGCTTCTGAATTCCAGCCCCTCAGTGGTGGACGAGTTCAACCGCATTCCCATCCGGGTGGTTCACGGGGCTCCGGTGCTGGTCGGGGACGTGGCCAAGGTCTCCGACAGTTTTGCGGAGCAGACCAACATTGTTCACGTGAACGGAAAACGTGCGACTTACCTGGCCATCCTGAAACATGCGGATGCCTCCACGCTGACCGTGGTCAACGCAGTTCGCAGGATTCTGCCGCTGGTCCGCTCCGAAGCTCCGAAGGGGATGAACCTGAAGATTGACTTTGACCAATCGACGTTTGTGCGGGGGGCGATCCAAGGCGTGGTGCGCGAGGCCGTGCTCTCCTCCCTGCTCGTCTCGCTGATGATTCTCTTCTTTTTGGGAAACTGGCGCGGCATGATCATTGTGAGCGCATCGATTCCGCTGGCCATCTTGACATCGATTATCGGTCTCAACCTGGCGGGTGACAGCATCAACATCATGACTCTGGGCGGCCTGGCGCTTGCCATCGGGATGCTGGTCGACGATGCGACGGTAACCATCGAGGCCATCCATCGTAACCGCGAGCTGGGCAAGCCGCTAACCGTCGCTATACTCGATGGCTCCCGAGAGATCGCCGTGCCCGCGATTGTGGCCACACTGGCGATCTGCATCGTCTTTTTCCCGGTCGTACTGCTTTACGGCGCGGCGCGATTCCTCTTCATGCCGCTGGCGTTGGCCGTGGTGCTGGCCATGCTCACCTCTTACGCTCTCTCCCGCACTCTCGTTCCGACGCTTTGCCGGAAGCTCATGACGGCTGGGAATCATTTCGCCGCCGGGCCGGCAAGGGCAGCGGAGGCGAACCGGCAGGGGTTCCTGGCCCGCCTGAATCGGGCCCGCGAACGCGGATTTGAACATTTCCGCAACGCTTACGGGCGCCTGTTGGAGGTCGTCTTGGCGCAGCGCGCGTTGACTCTGGCGGTGGCGGCCCTGGCCGCGGTGGTCAGCCTCGAGCTGCTAAGTGTGGTCGGCACGGACTTCTTTCCCAGCGCCGATGTAGGCATGATGAAACTGCACGTCCGCGCGCCCGCCGGGATGCGCATCGAGCGCACCGAGGCCCTGGTGCTCGACGTCGAGAGGCGCATCCGACAGGTCGTCCCGGCGAACGAGCTGGAGAGCGTTAACGACATGATCGGCGTCCCGATCTATTACAACCTGGCCTTCGTGCAGACGGAGAACATCGGAGGGATGGACGCTGAAATCCTCGTATCCCTAAAGCCTCACCACCACCCGACGGGTGGTTACATGCGGGCCCTGCGGGACGTGCTGCCGGCAGCTTTTCCGGGGTGCCAGTTCTGGTTCCAGCCGGCGGACATCGTCACGCAGGTGCTAAACTTCGGCCTCGCAGCCCCGATCGACGTGCAGGTGGAGGGCAACAATTTCGACATCTCCTACCGGATTGCTCGGCGACTGCGCGACGAAATGCGCGCCATTCCGGGTATCGCCGACGTTCGCATTCCGCAAGTACTGGATTATCCGGCGCTTAAGGTCGCCGTGGATCGGGTGCGGGCGGCGGAATTGGGTCTCGCCGAGCGCGACGTTGCCGACAGCCTCCTCATTTCGCTGGCCTCGAGTGCGCTAGTGGCTCCGAATTTCTTCCTGAATCCGGTCAACAATGTCAACTACACGGTGGCGGTTCGCATTCCGCTCGAGCGTATCACGTCGGTCCAGAATTTGCTCGCCACGCCGCTCACAGCACCGACGGCCAGTGAACTGCTGCCATCGGGCCAGTCTCCCAGTCCGGCGGAGGTACCACCTACTCCGACCGAGAGACTCGGCAACGTGGCCAACGTGCTTCCCGGCGTCACGCCGGAGCAAGTCAATCACTATACGGTCCAAAGGGTGCTTGACGTCGAAGCCGGCCTCGACGGCCGTGATCTCGGCTCCGTCGTCCGGGACGTCCGCAGCGCCATCGCGCGGCTCGGCACGCTGCCGGCCGGCATCCGCGTCTTCGTTCGCGGGCAAAGCGAAGTAATGGAAGAGTCATTTCGCAGCCTGCTGCTTGGCCTCTTGCTCGCCATCCTGCTGGTTTACTTTCTCATGGTGGTTCTGTTTCAATCCTGGATCGATCCGTTCGTGATTATGATGGCGGTGCCCGGGGCCCTCATAGGCATCCTGTGGATGTTGGCCCTGACCGGGACCACGATCAACGTCGAGTCCTTGATGGGTTCGATTATGGCCGTGGGGATCGCCGTCTCGAACTCGATTCTGCTGGTCAGCTACGCTAACGATTTGCGCGTCGAACGCGGTCTGCCAGCCATCGAGGCGGTGTTCGAGGCAGGCAAAGTTCGCCTCCGCCCGGTGCTGATGACCGCGCTGGCCATGATCATCGGAATGTTACCGATGGCGCTGGCCTGGGGTGAGGCCGGTGAGCAGAACGCGCCACTCGGGCGCGCCGTCATCGGAGGGCTCGTCCTGGCCACCCTGACAACGCTGTTCGTGGTTCCCGTCGCGTATTCGTTGCTCCGGCGCCGGATGCCCGCCAAGCATGTGCTCGACGAGCGGTTTGCCAAGGAAGCGAGAGGAGAGCCGGTTTCTTGAGGAAGGGCGGCCATGAGTGAAGCCGATTCGCATGCCCGACGGAAGGTCATGGCGCTGGTCCTGCCCGCGGTGATCCTCCTAGCTGTAGCCGCAGGGTGGGTGCGGAAGCTGGTAGGCGAGAAGCGGTTCCGGCTGGCGCGGGAAAGTGAAGTCCGGGCATCTCGGTTAAAGAGCGGGCCGCGCGTCCGGGTGGCGGTGGTCAAAAGGGCTCCTGCGGGGCGCGCATTGAATCTCCTGGGTGAAGCGCATCCCTATTTTTCCACCACGGTATACGCCAAGGTAGCCGGTTACTTGCGAGAAGTGCGTGTTGATAAGGGCGATTGGGTCAGGACGAACGAGGTGATTGGGGTGATCGAATCCCCCGAGCTCGAGCACCAGTATCAGTCGGCGGTCGCCGACGCCGCCAATAAGAAGCTCAACGCCGAGCGCGCCCGCACGCTCGTCAGCCGGCACATGATCTCCCAGCAGGAGGCGGACACTGCCGAGACCGAGGCCAAGGTGGCCGCTGCCAACGTCGCCTACCTGGCGACGCTGCTCTCGTACGATACGCTGCGAGCGCCGTTTGACGGCGTGGTGACGGCGAGATTCGCCGACCCCGGGGCTTTGGTCCAGAACGCTGCGAACTCACAGACCGGTTCGTTGCCGGTGGTGACTATTGCTCAGATCGACGAGCTGCGCGTCTATGTTTATGTCCCGCAAAGAGACGCCGGTTTCATTCGGGTGGGCGACCCGGCCGAGATCACGCTCCCAGAACGGCCCGGCATCCGCGTGGCGGCACCCGTTACCCGCACGGCAGACGAGCTGGATCCGAAAACAAGAACGCTTCTGACCGAAATTGATGTTTCAAACCGCCGGCGGCTCATCCTGCCGGGTAGCTTCGTCCAAGTCAGCCTCGGAGTTCGCTCGCTGGGCCCTCTCTGGGTTCCGGCTGAGGCGTTGGTCGTGCGCGGCGATCAGCGTTTCGTGGCCGTGGTGGAACGCGATCACCGGGTCAGGTTGAAAGCCGTCACGGTCGGCGACGATGACGGTGAGAAAGTGATTATTCTTTCCGGCCTTCGGGGCGGCGAGCGGATTGCCCTCGATCTTGGCGACGCTCTGGCTGACGGTGACCCCGTGCAGCCCGTCGAGAATCCGTGACGTGCGGCGGACGTGAATTTTGGGAGCTCCCTCCCCTCCGAACGGGACGGCGTCCTGTGGACCGACATGCTCCGCTGAGGGCATATCGTGATGATCGAGAGGTGCATTGTGATTGGACATGATCTCCTCGCTGGCTTAGCCACCGTCCTGGCCGGAGCGCTGGCTGTAAGCGCCCCGGCCCAATCCAACAAACCGCTCACGCTCGGCGAATGCCTGCGCCTTGCCGAAGCCGGGCATCCTGACTTGCAAGCGGCTCGAGCCCTGGTGGACGCAGCCGCGGCCCGGCTTAAGGTATCCCATGCCGCCTTTCTCCCGCGGCTCGACTTGGATGCGTCCTATATTCGGCAGACGTATAACTTTGCCGCGCAACCCGGCACCACGCCGACCCAGGTCGCGCTGTTTTCAAACGGCGAGCGCTTTTCGAACGCCCCTTACTACGACGGAGGGCTCAACCTCCACCAGACGCTTTACGACTTTGGGCACAGGCGAGGAATCGTCAACCGCAGCGAAGCCGAGCTCGAAGCAGCTCGTGCCAATTTCTTGCGCGTCCGTGACGTAGTGGATCTGAACGTCCGCTTAGCCTACTACGGCGTCCTGGCGGCGAAGGAGTTGGTGCGCATCCGTGAGCGAGCCGTGGACAAGCAGACCCAGCACCTCGATCAAGCTCGGGCTTTCTATGAGGTCGGCACGCGGCCCAAGATCGACGTCACCGAACAGGAGGTCGCGCTGGCCGGCGCTCAGGTGGATTTACGACAGGCGCAAGAGGATTTGCAGGTGGCGCGGGCCGCCCTGGCCACCGCCATGGGCCTGCCGTTGGATCAGGCCCCGGAGCCCGTGAATCCGCTGAAGCCGGGAAGCGAACCGGACAGGCTCGATCAGCTTCTGGCTGCCGCCGAGCATAACCGTCCCGACGTCCAATCCCTCCGGGATGAATTGGCGGCCGCCGAGGCTGACATCAAGGTGGCCCAGGCCAACTTCCGCCCTACTCTCTCGCTTTCGAGTTTCTTTGATTATCGTAATTTGCGGTTTCCTCTCGTCTACAACTGGAGCGTTGGGGAATTCGTGGCGCAAAACGTCTTTTCGGGAGGGGCCAATCGCGCCACCCTGGCCGAAGCTCGCGCGCGGTGGCGGGCAGCACAAGCGAACCTGGATTCGCTGCTCGCTCGGGTGCGCCAAGAAGTGTACACCGATTTTTCCGAGCTCGAGGTGGCAAAGGACAAGATTGACCTGGCTATCCATGTGGAGGCCGAAGCGAAGGAAAATCTGGAGCTGGCCGAAGGACGATACCAGGCCGGCTACGGCAACGTCATTGAGCTGACCGACGCTCAGACACTCGCCACCACGAGCGAGGCTCAGGAAATTATCGCCCGCTACGATTACCAAACCGCCGCGGCGCGCCTGGACGCCGCCACCGGCCGGCGCGTTCAGTAGGCCCCGGCGGGCTCGCCGGTTCTGGACGTGGGAGGGCTGGCGGGGACGCCGCAGGTTTTCACTTCATCGCGGAAAATGCGAGGCCAGCTTATAATGCTGATGGAATGAGTGGCCGCGCGGCAATCAGGAATGACGCAGAGGTCGAGAGCTCCGCTTCCTCCGCGGCGAGGAGCGATGAGGGGCGGCTGAGAGCCGAAGGCGCGTGATCGACCCGCACAACCCGCAAGCCCCAGCGGCCGGCCTTCCGCCGGTGTCCCGCGAACCACGGCGCCAGCGTTGGATACGGCGTGCCATCGGCGCGTCGCTCCTCGCAGCGATGCTCGCGGTCGTGGCAGCTTATTGGGTGAAGCGGCGGCATCGTTCCCAGCCGCTGCGCCTCGCCGAAAGCATTCCCGCCGGGGTCAACCAGCAGGTTTCAGGTTACACCTTCACGCGGTCGGAGGGCGGGCGTCAGATTTTCACCGTGCGCGCGGCGCGAACCCGGGCTTACGGCCAAGGCGGGCCGACGGTTCTCGAGGACGTCAGCATCGAGGTCTTTGGACGCAGCGGGAACCGACACGATTGGGTTCGCGCTGAGCGCTGCCAGTACCGTGCCGATTCCGGAAGGCTATCCTGCGGGGGAAAAGTCGAGCTGCTGCTGAATTCACCGCGCCGGCAGGCGGGCGAATCCTCCCGGCTCCCCGGGGTGTCCCCCACGCTAGCGGCGGCCGCGCGCGGCGGTGCGCCGGTTCGGCTGGAAACCTCCAACGTGTCGTTCGAGCAGCCCGGGTCGCTCGTCGAAACCCGGGACGCGGTTCGGTGGGAGTTTGGGCCCGCCTCCGGCTGCGCCCTTGGCCTCGCCTACAACACCCAGGATGAATGGCTGGACTTGAAAAGGGACGTTGTGTTTGACGTGCCTCTGCCCGAGCGCCCAGCCGGCCCGCCGCTTCACGGTACCGCCGGCGGGCTCCACTTCGCCCGAGCCGACCGAGGAATTGACCTGCGGGCGCCGGTGGCCCTGACGGAAGGCGGGAGGCACCTCGCCGCCGAGGCCGGCCGAGTGTGGCTGAACGCCAGCTTTCGACCGGCGCGGGCGCGGCTGAAAGGAGCGCTTCGCGCCTGGGATGCCGCCACCGGCAGCGCGCTCCAGGCCGCCGCCGCCGAGGCCGATTTTGCACCAGGAGGCGAGGCGCTCGCGAAGCTGGTCTTCGCGGGGCCGGTCAAAGGCGAGTGGCGGCGGCCCGGTTCATCCGCGGTCAGCCGTTTGGCGGCGCAGGATGTGGAAGTCGACTTTGCCGGACGTCACTTTGATCCCACGACGGCCATGGCGCGAGGAGCGGTGGAGATCAGCTCCCAACCCGGCGGACTCCCGCCGGTCAAAGGCGGGCCGGTCCAAACTCCTCGTGTTCTCCGCCAGGAGGCGCTGACGGCCGCCGAGGTTGACGCCCGGTTCCGCCCCCGCGGCTCGGGCCTCGCGCAGATGCAGACCGCCGGACCGGGGAAGATCGTGCTCGTGCCCGCCGATCCCGGCCAAGGCCGGCGTATCATCACCGCGGGCCAGTTCTTGATGAGTTTTGACGCGCGCAGCCGGCTGCAGTCGGTAGAAGGACTCGCCCCCACCCAGATTGTGGCGGAACCGGTGCCCACTGCCCGAGGGGAACAGATTCCGGTCGTCAGCACGGGCGACCGCCTGCGGGCCGACCTGGAACCGGCGACGGCGGCCCTGCGATCGCTCACCCAGTCGGGCCACGTTCATCTCGTCGAGGGTGACCGCCAGGCTACGGCCGGGGAGGCCGTCTATCAGGCTGGCAGTGAGACGCTGACGCTGACCGGAGGGCCCCTCCTCTCCCAGCCGGACGCCCGATTGCGAGCCGACCAGATCATCGTGCACCTAGGGTCAGAGGTGGCGGAAGGAAGAGGCCGGGTGACTTCGACGCATTTTGGAGCCCTCGGTTCGCTGCCGGCCTCAGCCGGGTCTTCACCGCCGGACGGCGAGGCCACGCACGTGGTGGCCGACCGCGTGGTTGTCGACCGCCGCGCCCAAGTGGCCCATTACGAGGGGCATGTGCGCGCCTGGCACGGTTATGACGTGATCGAGTCGCCGGCGCTCGATATTTATTGGGGCGAGCGCCGGGTGGTTTCCGGGGCCGGCGTCGTAACCTCCGACCTGCAACCCTCCCTGCCGCCGACGGCGAGCCGGGAGGCTCCCCGGGCGCGCGCGGCCGGCGGCCCCGTGCGCCCGGCGACGATCCGGGCTGACCGCTTGGAGTACTTCGACCTGGAACGGAAAGCGCGCTACGAAGGGCATGTGCGTCTGAATTCCGGCGACGCCACGCTGGTGGCCGACCGCTTGGACGTCTATTTCTCGCGCTCCGGGGCGGCCGGGCCGTCCGCGATCGAGCGCGCCGTCGCCGACGGGCACGTCGTCGTCACTCAACCGGAGCGGCGGGCGACGGGCGAACACGCCGAATACCTGGCCGCCGCCGGCAAAGTGGTTCTGACGGGCGGGCCGCCGACCCTCTCCGACACCGACCGCGGCTTCATTACCGGCCAGAGTTTGACTTTCTTCCTTCACGATGATAGCCTGATCGTTGAAGGGGGCGCACAATCACCCACGATCTCCCAGCATCGCGTCCGGCGCTGAACCTTCATGCCGATTCTGTCCACCATCGACCTCACGAAATCGTACCAAGGCCGCAAGGTTGTTGACGATATTAGCCTTAACATCGCCCGCGGAGAGGTGGTCGGGCTGCTGGGGCCGAACGGTGCCGGCAAGACGACCACCTTTTACATGCTCGTCGGTCTGACCACGCCCGACTCCGGCCAGGTGCTCCTTGACGGCGTGGAGATCACCCGCTTCCCGATGTACCTGCGGGCCCGCCACGGCATCAGCTACCTGCCCCAGGAACCGTCCGTCTTTCGCAAGCTCACCGTGGAAGAGAATATCCTGGCGGTGCTTGAGACCTTGCCCTTCAGCGCCCACGAACGGCGCCAGCGCCTGGAGGCGCTGCTTGAGGAGTTAGGGTTGCAGCCGATCCGGCACAGTTACGGGTACCAGCTCTCGGGCGGAGAGCGCCGGCGAGTGGAAATCGCCCGCGCCCTGGTGATCTCGCCGTCCTTTATCCTGCTGGATGAGCCCTTCTCGGGCATCGATCCGCTCACCGTGATTGACATCCAGAAGATCATCCTGCAGTTGAAAGGTTCCGGTATCGGCGTTCTGTTAACCGATCATAACGTGCGCGAGACTTTGCAGGTGACGGACCGCGCGTATATCATTAATAACGGCCGGATTTTCCGCGCGGGAACTCCGGCCGAGTTGGGGAACGACGCGGAAGTGAAGCGGATTTATCTCGGCGACAACTTCCGCCTGGCGATTTGAGCGGGCGCGCCGCCGGCCGCCGGGATCGGGAGCAGGGGTTCATGGATCGGCCGCAACCCAAACTCGGACTCAACGTCAAGCTGGCTCAAAAGCAGATTTTGACGCCCGGGCTCGTGCAGATGGTGACCGTGCTCGCGCTCAACAAGCTCGAGCTGCGCGAGATGATCAACCAGGAGATGATCGAAAATCCGGTGCTCGAAGAGCTGCCCGAGGAGATGAGCCTGGCCGAAGAAGCGCGCGAGAAGGTCGAGTCGGAGGGCGAGATTCCGCTCGCCCGCCAAGACGGGCAGCCCGCCGACCCGGACGGGAAGGCCGACTCGTTTGAGCAGGTCGATTTTGGCGAGTTCTTTCACGACTATCTCGACCCCGGCTACAAGTCGCCGGCGGCGGAGATCATCGAGAGGCCGTCCTTTGAAAACTTCCTTTCCAAGCCGGCTTCCCTGGCCGACCATCTGGAGTGGCAGTTGAATCTTTCCGTGGCCTCCGATCCGGTTCGGGAGGCGGCTTATTCGATCATCGGCAATCTCAACGAGGACGGTTACTTGACGGCCACGCTCGAGGAAATCGCCCAGACGGGCGAGCACCGCCTCGAAGACGTCGAGGAAGCGCTCCGGCTCGTTCAGCAGTTCGATCCCTTGGGGGTGGCGGCGCGCGACGTCCGCGAGTGCCTGCTGATCCAGCTCCGCACGCTGGCTCCGGAAAACACGCTGGCCCAGCGGGTGGTTTCCGACTTCCTTCCCCAACTCGAGGCCAAGCAGCTCAAGGAGATTGCCAAGGCGCTCGACCGTCCCCTGCCGGTGATCGAGCGCTGCCTGGAGACGATTCGCGCCCTCGATCCGCGGCCCGGCCAGCGCTACAACGCCACCGAGCCCCGCCTGATTGAACCCGACGTGGCCTTCGTGAAGATCGGCGACGCGTACCACGTGGTGATGAACGAGGACGGCCTGCCGCAGTTGCGCCTGAGCCATCACTACCGCCGGATGCTCGAGGAGAACACCACCAGCCGCGACGTGCGCAATTATGTGAAGGAGCGCTTCACCTCCGCCCTGCAGCTGCTGAAGAACATCGAGCAGCGCAAGCAGACCATCACCAAGGTGTGCGAAGCGATCATTCGCCGCCAGACCGAGTTTCTGGATAAGGGGATTGACTACCTGCGGCCGATGATGATTAAGGAGGTGGCCGAGGAGGTAGGCGTTCATCCCTCCACCGTCAGCCGCGCCGTGGCCAACAAGTATGCTCATACGCCCCAGGGCGTTTACGAGTTGCGCTATTTCTTTTCCGAAGCCGTGCAGGGCCCTTCCGGCAGTTCCACCTCGCTCATCAACTTGAAGCGCACCGTCAAGAAGATGATCGAGGAGGAAGATCCGGCTCACCCGCTGACGGATCAGGAGATCACGAATCGCTTGCGGGCGATGGGGATCTCTGTCACCCGCCGGACGGTGGCCAAGTACCGCGAAGACATGAAGATTCCGAGCACTCATCAGCGCCGGAAGAAACCATGACGCTCCCGAGCCCGCGCGACGTCCCTCTCGGGGATTCCGAGGAGGTGCATCCATGCAGATCGAGTACACCGGGCGGCAAATGGAAGTCACTCCGGACTTGCGACAGTACACCGAGGAGCGGCTCGGCAAACTTCAGCGCCTCTTGCGCGACCGCTGCTCCCTGAAGGTCATTTTGACGGCGGAACGCCACCGCCGGATCGCCGAGGTTACCCTCCAATTCCGTGACCACACGCTGGTGGCCGTGGAAGATACCACGGACCCGCGCAGCTCCATCAACACCTGCCTGGACCGGCTGGAGCGGCAAGTGGTCAGCCTGTTCGAGAAGAAGCGGACCCGAAAGCGCCGGCCGAAGCCCACCTCCGCCGTGTTGCTGAACGTCTTGGGAGCCCCGGGCGGCGACCATGAAGAGCGCGCCGTGCTCGAGACCGAGCGGATTCCCATCAAGCCGCTGAGCGTCGATGAGGCTTTGGATTCTCCCGACTTTGTGCGGAACGGAGTGGTGGTGTTCCGCAACAGCGAGACCGAGCGCGTGAACGTCATCTATCGGCGGGCCGACGGTAACCTGGCGCTGATCGAGCCGGAAGAGCAATAGCCGGTGGGCGGGAGCGTGCTGTTCAGATGCCAAGCCAAGGGCGCCGGATCCGCCGCCCCCGGCGGGCCGCCGGCGAGGGCGGCGCAACCCGTATGAAGAACTCCGCCGGCCGGAAGTCATCCAAACCCTTTCGCCAACTGGTCGTGATTACCGGGCTGAGCGGGTCGGGCAAGGGTTCGGTGCTGAAGGCCTTTGAGGACCTGGGCTTTTACTGCGTGGATAACTTGCCGGTCGGGCTGATCCCGAAGTTTGCGGAAATCTGTTCGCTGCAAAGCGACGGCATTGAGCGCGCGGCGGTCGTCGTGGACATCCGCGAAGGCGAGTCGCTCAGCCAGCTTCCTGCCGTCTACCAGCAATTGGCCCAGCGGCATCCCAAACCGTCTCTGGTTTTCCTGGAAGCGTCCGACCAGGCATTGATTCGCCGCTTTGAAGAAACGCGGCGGCCCCATCCCCTGGGGCGGCATCTGCCGGTGCGGGAGGGCATTCGCCTCGAGCGGATGCTGCTGAAGCCGATGCGCCGCCTGGCCGACGTTGTGATCGACACGACGCGCATGAACGTCCACGAGCTGCGGGAGCTGGTTCAGGCGCGGTTCGGAGGCGTTGAGGCGCGGAAGATGATGCTGATCTCCGTGGTCTCCTTCGGGTTCCGCTTCGGAGTGCTGCCGGAGGCGGACCTGGTGTTCGACGTCCGCTTCCTGCCCAATCCCAATTACCTCCCGCAGTTGAAAAATAAGACGGGCCGCGACCGCGCCGTCCAGCGGTACATGGAAAAATATCCGCAAACTCGTGAATTTGTCGCCCGGGTGACCGATTTACTGGTTTACCTGTTGCCGCACTACATTCGCGAAGGCAAGAGTTACCTGACCATCGGCTTTGGCTGCACCGGCGGACGCCACCGCTCCGTGGCGATTGCCGAGCGCATTGGCAAAGCTTTGGCCGGGGAAGGGTACCGGACCAAAATCGTGCACCGAGACGCCGAGCGGCAGGTTTAAGATATGGAGTCGAAAAGCAGCCGGCGGCAGAGCGCCGGGGGCGAAAGCCGGGGCTCGAGCCGGCCGGCGGCCCCCATCGAGTCAACCAGCGGGGTCGAGGGCCGCAGCGCCGGCTCGGCAGGCTGCGAGACTGCGCCGGATACGGAAGCTATGGACACGAGCGACCAGCTTTTTGTGGACGAGCGTTGGGTGTTCTCGGCCGGAACGGCGGCGAGATTGCTCCGAATGAATGAGAGCCGGGTTCGCCGCTTGTTACGGCAAGCCAAGATGAAGGCGCGGAAGACGGCCGACCAATGGGAGATTCCGGTCAGCGAGATCGAGCGCTGGTCGAGGTATCAGGCCATCCAGAAGTCGGAAAAATTTTTGACCCCGGCCAGCGCCGCCCGGGAGTTGGGCGTCAGCCGGCAGGCGGTGCATCAGATGCTGCGTGACGGCCGGCTCCCGTCTCGGACGGTCGGATTTCGGCGATTGATTCCCAGAAAAGCGGTGGAGGAAGCGCTTCGGCGCCGCCGCCATGAGGGTTTATGGACCCTGAGGAAGGCGGCGCACGCGCTGGGCCTGAGCTATCCCCAGGTGTATGATCTGGTGAAGTCCGGCAGTTTGAAAGCCACCAAGATCGGCTCTTATTACTTTGTGCCGATCGATGAGGTGAAGGCCTTCAAGAATGCCAGGCCGGCGGAACGGGCCAGGTAACCGGACGGCCAGCGCGTCCGTCCGGGTTGATTGACGCCGGGGTGGCGCCGCCACTACTTGAGCCGGCGATCGTGCCGCGCCAGCGAAAGTGAGCGCCGCCGGAAGGCCGCCCCAGCTCGTCCGCGCTATTCCCTTGGGCGGCCAAGCGTTCCCCGCGGGCCCGGCCGCGCCGGCGGGCGGGATGAGAGCACGTGGCGCAGGATACCACGTTTTGGTTGAGGCCGAATGAGCGACGTTCGACGCCTTCTAGGATTCGCCAAACCGTACCGGTTGCGCTTTGGGATGGCGATCGTCCTGATGGCGGTGGTCGGTGCCTGCGAAGCGCTGATGGCGCTGCTCATTAAACCGGTCTTCGACGTGGTCCTGAAACCGGCTTCGCCCGCCAGCCGCATCCTGCTGTTCAACTGGCCGTTCGATCACCACCCCATCTACCTTGAAGACTTTATGCCACACTCCGTTCATAACGTGTGGACGGTCATGGCGTTAGCGATTATCGCCGTGACTATTGTCAAGGGTTCAGCGGAATTTTTCGCCACCTATTTCATCAGTTACGTGGGCCATTCGGTGGTGAAAGACCTGCGGAATCTGCTTTATACCAAAATCATCGAGCAATCGATGGCGTTTTTCGCCCAGCACCCCACCGGCAAGCTGATGTCCTCGGTGACCAGCGACATCGAGAAGGTCCAGGATGCGGTTTCCCGGGTGTCGGCGGACTTCCTGCAAGAGAGCTTTACACTCATCGGCTTGCTGGTTGTTCTGTTCTATTACGACTGGCGGCTGGCGATTGCGTCGCTGGTCAGCGTTCCGTTTGTGGTGTTTCCATCCTCGACCATCGGTCGCTATATCCGCGCCGCCAGCCGCTTCAGCCAGGAACGGATGGCCGATCTGAACCATATCTTGCAGGAGACCTTCTCGGGCATCCGGATTGTCAAGGCGTTTGGCATGGAACTGTTTGAGACGCTGAAGTTTAGGGCTGCCAACAAGCGGTTGCTCAAGGTGAACTTGCGCTGGGTGCGGGCGCAGGCCGCTACCGGCCCGATCATGGAGCTGCTCGGAGCTGTCACGATCGCTGCCTTATTGCTTTACGCGCGCAACGAGATCCAGCACCAGGCTCAGACGCTGGGCGGTTTCGTAGGATTCCTGTATGCCCTGATCAAAATGTACGAGCCTATTAAGCGCCTAACCGGCGTCAACAACTCCTTCCAGCAGGCGGTCGGGGCCTCCGAACGGGTTTTTCACTATCTGGATGTGCGTTCGGAGATACATGATCGCCCAGGGGCCATTGTTTTGCCGCGTTTCGAGCGGGAGATCGTTTTCGAGAATGTGGATTTCGAGTATGACGCCGAGACGGCGATTCTGCGCGGGGTCAACCTGCGGATCCGCAAAGGCGAGGTGGTGGCCATCGTCGGCTCGAGTGGCGCGGGGAAGAGCACCCTCGCCAATCTCATCCCGCGCTTTTTCGACGTCACGCGAGGGCGTATCTTAATGGACGGACATGACATCCGCGACGTATCGGTGAAATCGCTCCGGGCTCAGATTGGGATGGTGACGCAGGAGACAATTTTGTTTAACGACACTGTTTTCAATAACATAGCTTACGGACTGGAGAACCAGAGTCCGCAGGCGGTGGAAAACGCCGCCCGCGCCGCGCTGGCCCACGATTTCATCGTCGAGATGCCCCGCGGCTACCAGACGTTAATTGGTGAGCGGGGTCAAAGGCTCTCGGGCGGACAGCGGCAGCGGATTGCGATTGCGCGGGCTCTGTTGAAAAACCCGCCGTTGTTGATCCTCGACGAAGCCACGTCGGAATTGGACACCGAGTCTGAGTTATTGGTACAAAAGGCTTTAGCTAACCTCATGGCCGGCCGGACGGTGCTGGTGATCGCTCATCGACTGTCGACGGTTCGCCGCGCGGACCGGATTGTGGTGCTCGACCGAGGGACGATCTCGGAGGTGGGCACCCACGAGGATTTGGTCAATCGCGGCGGTATCTATCAGCGGTTGCACGAGTTACAATTTGTAGACGCTGAGCCTTAACTCCGATTCGTGGTAATATAACTACGGAGCGCTGAAATTGTTCAAGAATCATGGGAAAAGCCTGCCGGCCAGCGACCCCGCGAACCGTCGGATCGGCTGGCCCGGGCGATGGCCGCCCCGCAGTCGAAAATTGACCGCCCGGACATGAGGCTCTGCTGCTCGGCCGGAAGCAGAAGATCGGCTCCGGCGGAAGCCGCTAGATCCTTTGTTGTTGAAAATAAATAACTTGTACAGATCTAAGGGCGCCGATTTCAACACCTTCGAGCGCTCAAAATAGTGCCCCGTGGCGACTGATTCATGATCTGCAGCATGACCGGTTACAGCATGGTCCGGGTGGAGGAGCCGGAGTATTCGCTCGCGGTCAGCATTAAGAGCATCAATCATCGATTTCTCGACCTCCAGATGCGGCTTCCGCCCGGCTTCGATGCCTTTGAGCCGATGGTGCGGCGGCTGGTGAAGGAGCACATGAGTCGCGGTCACGTTGAGGTGACGGTAGGCCTGGAGCGGGCGGCGCGGGGTGAGTTACAATTGAATCGCTCGCTGCTCGAGGCCTATCTGGCGGCTTGCGAGCGCCTGCGGAGCCAGTTTGGCTACACGTCGGATCCGGATCTGGTTGCTTTGCTTAGAGTTCCAGGGATTGTCGAGGGTGCCAACGGCGCCCTTTCACCGGGCGAGCTCGACCGCTTTCGGCCGGTGCTCGAAACGGCGGTCGCCGAGGCGCTGCGGCGTCTCAACGAGATGCGGGCCCAGGAAGGTGTGGCCCTCGAGCGCGACCTGCGCTCGCGCCTGGAGCGGCTGGAGCGGCTGCGGGATGAGATTGAAGCCAACGCGCGGCGCGTCCCGCAGTTGTACCGCAAACGTCTGGAGGCCCGGCTCCGCGAGCTGCTCGAGGGCGCGGCCGGGGCGGGGGAGCTGGATTCCGGCCGCCTCCACCAGGAGGTCGCTTACTTGGCCTCGCGCTCGGACGTGACCGAAGAGTTGACGCGCCTGCGGAGCCATCTCGAGCAGACTGAGCGCCTGCTCGGGGAAAGCTCGGAAGTGGGTAAGAAGCTGGACTTTCTGTTGCAAGAGATGAACCGCGAGGCGAACACCGTGCTGTCGAAGACCACCGATGTGCCGGAGGTCGGACCGCTCATGGCGCGCCTGGCGCTCGACATGAAGGCCGAGATCGAAAAACTGCGTGAACAGACGCAAAATATCGAGTAGGAGCCGTTGAGTCCACCCCATCCGAAGACCGCCGTCGCGCCGCAGCGCGGGGCTGTGATTGTGATTTCCGCGCCCTCGGGCACCGGGAAGTCGACGCTGATCCGGCGGCTCCTCAGAACGGTTTCCGGGTTGACGTTTTCGGTGTCGCACACCACGCGCCCGCCGCGGCCCGGGGAGCGCGACGGCCGCGAGTACTTCTTTGTCGGCCGCGCCGAATTTCGCCGGCTCATTCGGGCGGGCGAATTTGTGGAGTGGGCGAGGGTTTTCGGCCATTATTACGGCACTTCGCGCCGGCAGATCGAGCAGGCGCAAGCGCAAGGGCGGGACGTGGTGCTGGATATCGACGTGCAAGGACACCGCCAAGTGCGCCGAAGCCTGCCCGACGCGGTGAGCATTTTCATCCTGCCGCCTTCGTACAGCGAACTGGAGCGCCGGCTGCGCCGCCGCCACTCCGAGGAGCCGCAAGTCATCGCCCGGCGCCTGGCGGCGGCCCGCCGGGAGGTTCGGTGCTGGAAAGAGTACGACTATCTCGTTGTCAACGACTCTCTGGACCGGGCTGCCCGCGCCTTGCGAGTCATCGTCGAAGCCACCCGCTACCGTCGCCAAAGTCAGCAGCCGCGCATCCAAGCGATTAGGAAGACCTTTGTTGGAGGAAAAACTGAATGGAAGTGCCACCGGGCATCGACAGCAAGTTTCGCTTCATTTTGATTGCGGCGAAGCGAGCGCGGCAATTGCAAGCGGGCGCAAAACCGCTCGTCCAGTCGACGAGCAAGAAACCAACCCGAATCGCCCAGCAGGAAGTAGCCGCCGGCCTCGTCCCCTTTGAGCTGTTGGCCCCGTCCGGGGACGGGAGCCGGCCCAAGGCTTAAGCGGCGGGTTGGCCGCGAAGGGGAGTCAAGCGCCGGCGGTGGAAGCGGGCAAATCGGGGCCGTTCGACTCGGCTATGCGGATCGCACTCGGAGTGACGGGAGGAGTGGCCGCTTACAAGGCGGCGGAGCTGGTGCGCCTCCTGCAGGACCGCGGGCTCGACGTCCAGGTGATCATGACCCGGAACGCCTGCCAGTTTGTGCGGCCGCTCACCTTCGCCGCCCTCTCCGGGCATCGCGTCATCACGGAGATGTTCGGGGAAGAGGGCCGGGAGGCGAACGTCGAGAGCGCCATCGAGCATATCGCCGTCGCCGAGAGTTTGGACGCGCTGCTGGTGGCCCCGGCAACCGCCGACGTCGTGGCTAAGATTGCCCACGGGCTGGCCGACGATTTCCTGACCACGCTGGTGCTGGCCACCCGGGCTCCCCTGATTGTCGCCCCGGCCATGAATGTGAACATGTGGGAGAGCGCCGCCACGCGGCACAACATCGCCGTGCTGCGAGAGCGCGGCGTTCGGGTAGTCGAGCCGGAAGCCGGGCCTCTGGCCTGCGGCATGACGGGGCCCGGCCGGTTGGCTTCGCTTGAGGCGATCACCGCCGCCGTGCTCGCGGCTCTCGGCATCGCCGGCGATCTCAAGGGGGAGACCATCCTGGTGACGGCGGGCCGCACGGAAGAGCCTCTGGATGCCGTGCGCTACCTCGCGAATCGCTCTTCCGGCAAGATGGGGTATGCCGTTGCCGAAGCCGGCCGCCGGCGAGGGGCGCGGGTGATCCTGGTGAGCGGGCCCACCCATCTTGAGGCGCCTGCCGGCGTCCAAATCGAGCGCGTCCGCACGGCGGAAGAGATGGCCGAGGCGGTCTTGCGGCATGCCGGGGAGGCGAGCGTGGTGGTGATGGCGGCCGCCGTCGCCGACTTTCGCCCGGCGGAGGTGGACTCAGGCAAGATCAAGAGGGGCAACGGGCCGCCGATCCTCCGCCTGGAACCGACCCGCGACATCCTGGCGGAAATCTCTCCCCGCCGCCGCCCGGGCCAATTGATTGTGGGGTTCGCGGCGGAGACCGATCATGTGGTGGAAAACGCCGCCGCCAAACTGCGGCAGAAGAACCTGGACTTGGTCGTTGCCAACGACGTGACCCAAGCGGGAGCCGGTTTCGACGTCGATACCAATATCGTGACGCTCGTCTTTCCGGACGGCACCGTGAAGCCCCTGGCCAAGATGAGCAAGCTCGAGGTGGCCGCCCGGATTTTGGATGAAGTGGCCGCCATCCGCGCCCGCACCGCGCCCAGGGAGGTTGCCGGCTGAGGCTTGGCCCTCCCTTGCGGCCTTCCGAGGAGCAATGGACGAACGGCTTCGAGAAGAGATCGCCGCCTGGCTCGAGTTCTATCGCGACCTCGGGATTGAGAGTTTTTATTTGCAGCGGAGCGGCGCCGCCGAAACGCCGGGAAGGCCGAAGGAAGCCGCTCTTTCCAGCTCCGCCGTCTCAACCGAGTCCAAAGCGGCGCGCGCTGAACTGCCCATTCTGGTGGCCGGTGCTGCGGCCTCATCCTCTTCTGCTTACGGGTTCGGGCGAGCGGCCGGGGGCCATGGGGTTCTGGTGCCGCCGGTCCAGACCTTGAGCCTGTTTGAGTCGGCTCCGGCCGCGCGCCGCGAGCGGGAAACGCTCGAACAGATTCGGGAGGATTTGGGGGATTGCCGGCGGTGCAAGCTGGCGGCGGGACGCCGGCATATTGTGTTTGGCCAGGGGAATCCGCGGGCGGAGGTGGTGTTGGTGGGCGAGGGGCCGGGCGCGGACGAAGACGAGCAAGGCTTACCGTTCGTGGGGCGCGCGGGGCAGTTGCTGAACAAGATGCTGCAACTGGTGGGCATTGAGCGCGAGGAGGTCTACATTTGCAACGTGGTCAAGTGCCGACCGCCAGGGAACCGCACGCCCGAGCCCGACGAAGTCGAAACCTGCTCGCCGTTCTTGTTTCGGCAACTGGAGGCGATTCAGCCGCGTCTGGTCTGCTGTCTGGGAGCGCCGGCGGCGCGCACGGTGCTGGGCTTGAAGGAGGGTATTCTAAAAGTGCGGGGGCGCTTCTACAATTTGGGCCAGGCGAAGGCTCTGGCCACGGTGCACCCCGCGTACGTGCTCCGTAACCCGCGGGAGGAGAAGATTCTGCGCGAGGATTTCGAGAAGATTCGGGAGTTTTTGGGCCGGCGGAGTCAGGGTTGATAGGTATAGCGATTCCGCTGGCGGTCGCGGTGGCGTTCGAGGGCGAGCTCCACCAGGCGGTCAATCAGGCGGGGGTAAGGGAGTCCGCTGGCTTCCCAGAGTTTGGGATACATGCTGATGGGGGTGAAGCCGGGAATGGTGTTGATTTCGTTGACGTAAAGCGCTCCGCTGCGGCGGTCGAGCAGAAAATCGACACGGGCCATCCCGGCCCCATCCACCGCCTGGAAAGCGCGCCGGGAGAAATCCTGAACCTGGCGGGTTTGCCGCCGCGTGAGCGGAGCGGGAATCATCAGCTCGGAGCCTTTTTTAACATATTTGGCCTCGTAATCGTAAAACTCATTGACCGGTATGACCTCGCCGGGCACGGAAGCTTCGGGGTGGTCGTTGCCGAGCACGGCGCACTCGATTTCCCGGGCCGCGACGGCCTTTTCCGCCAAAATCTTCCGGTCGTACTGGGCGGCAAGATTTAAGGCCGGGGCTAGCTCGGCCGCCCCATGAACCTTGCTGATGCCGACCGATGAGCCCAGGTTCGCGGGCTTGACGAAGAGCGGGTAGCGAATCTTTCGGGCGATGGCGGCGGCGATGCGCTTCGGCTCCCGCTCCCAATCGCTCCGCAACACCCGCACCCAGTCGACAACTGGAAGACCGGCGTCGCGGAACAGCCGCTTCATCACATCCTTGTCCATGCCAGCGGCCGAGGCCAGCACGCCCGCCCCGACGTAGGGAATGCCCGCCAGGTCGAGCAATCCCTGTACGGTGCCGTCTTCTCCGAACGTTCCGTGCAGAACCGGGAAGATGACATCGGGCGCGGGAATATCCTCCTGGGGGCCGGGGGAGCCGGCGGCGCGCGGCGACGCCGGCTCGAGCGGGATGAGCCGCGGGCCCGCGGGGTCGACGGAGACCGTCACCGGGCAGCCGCTCGCCAGGGTGGCGGACAGCCAACGGCCGGCATCGGCGGGCGGGAGGCGGTCCGGAGCCAGACCGACCATCCAGCGTCCATCGCGGGTGATACCGATCAGCGCCGGTTCGTAGCGGTTGGGGTCAAGCGCCGCCAGCAGGGAGGCCGCCGAGGTGAGCGAGACTTCGTGCTCGCCGGAACGGCCGCCAAAAAGAATCCCGAGACGAAGCTTCTTCATGGTCGTCAATGGCTGTGAGGCGGGGCGCGCGTCGCGGCGTTTTCGGCCGCCCCCGGAAAAGCGGACGGCCGCCGCGCCCGCCGCCTTTTAGAGAATCTTCTTGCCGAGCGCTGAACTGGCCAGCCCCACCGCGAGGGCGGCGGTGCGATTGTGGGTGTCAAGGATCGGATTCACTTCGACGATTTCGAGCGACACCATCTTTTTGCTGTCGGCGATGATCTCCATGGCCAGGTGGGCTTCCCGAAATGTGATTCCGCCGGGCACGGGCGTTCCGACGCCGGGAGCTTCGTCGGGATCGACGACATCCATATCCAGGGAGACGGCGAAGCCGCCCGTGCCGCGCGTGGCCAGCTCGATGCTCTTTTCCATGACCGCGCGCATGCCCTGTTCGTCGATATCCCTCATGGTGAAGACGTGGACGCCCGACTCCCGCACCTGCTGGCGCTCCCCGGCGTCAAGGTCCCGCGCCCCGATCAACACCGCGTTCTTGGCCTGGACCTTGGGCGAATCGCCGAACACATTCGTCAGGACCTCGGGGCCGAAGCCGAGAGCGGCCGCGAACGGCATGCCGTGAACGTTTCCGCTCGGGCTGGATTCCGGCGTGTTCATATCGGCATGGGCGTCGATCCAGAGGCAGCCGATCGTCTGACCCCGGTGGCGATAAAATTTCGAGACGCCGGCCAGGGTTCCTACGGCGATGGAATGGTCACCGCCAAGCGAGAGCGGGAAGAAGCCGAGCTCCAGGGTGTGGTAGACGCGTTCAGCCAGTTCCCGGCAAGTCTCGGCGATCTCTTTCAGGTACTTGGCGCGGCGGTCGCCATAATGCTGCTCCTCGGCCAGCTTCACATGGATGTTGCCCGAGTCCTCGACCTGATGCCCGAGCTCCCGGAGCGCCGCGTTGAGACCGGCGGCCCGAACCGCCGACGGGCCCATATCGACGCCACGCCGCTCTTGCCCCAGATCGAGGGGTACGCCTAGAATGCGGATTTTCATAACGCCCCCACCCGAGGTTGAAGGCAACCTCCTACGGTATCATAGCTGAGGGTGGGGGCGGCGCGGCCTAGGGG